>JAVYOA010000002.1:0-300000 GCA_038734945.1 Fervidicoccaceae archaeon
CTGTGAAATTGGACAATCAGCTATAGCATTTTTTCTGAATCCCATATTTGCCCCACCTAGAAGTGCCGAGAGAATTGTTCTTCCATTGCATTCTTTATTTCCCCCCAGCCCTGAGACTGAAATCCATTCACAGTAGTTTTTATACTCAGGGAGAGGCTTTCTATGGATTGAACTTCTTGCAATGGAGTTGTCATAGAAGAACTCATCTTTCAATTCAATACCTGCTTCGGATACGATAGCTCTATATACAATACCTGAGGCTCCACCAGCCTCTGGGTACAGATGGAAAAAATCCCTATATTTTTCTATCCAATCTTTTGAAGCTACTGCATCGTCGTCGAGAAAGAGAATTAATTCTTCGTTCTTGCATGCTCCTATTCCAATCTCATAGGCAAGAGCAAAATTACCCTCCTTTTGAAAGATTATTTCATAGTTTAGACCAGCAGCATGCTTCTCAATAACTTTTTCGCTCTCATCCCCAGATGGCTTTACAACGAAAACAACTTTATCAGGAGGAATGGTTTGCTGTTTTAGCGATCCTATAGAATATGGGAGGGCCCATGCCCTTCTATATGTAGCAATCACAACACAGATTTTCATGGAAATCATCCTTTACATCTTATTTGTTTTTAACAAGCCCGTTTTAATTTAAAAATGATAAGCCTCTCAAGTATATTTTTATAAAATTCAACACGGAATCCCTTCAGGATGGATAGCAATAGATGATAAATTATTATCACCAAGCACATGCATTCAGTGAGGTTATGCGTAAAATTTTCTTTTTCACCTAGCTGAAATCCTCTGTTAAAGCAAAAATTCAGAAATAAGATATAATCACAGCTATAATATAATACCTCGCTATTATAGAGCTCAGGTTTAAGAAAATTAATTTCTAGCTTTGGTTTTTTCAAATATAGCTTTGTAGAGCTCTCTTATTTTTAAATATTAAATATGCTAAGCTTTTTCACTGCTTTTTTATCTAAGGCTTCATTACAGCTTAGAGAACTGTCTCGAAGTTTTCCATCATTATGCTGTTCCATACATTACTTTAGGAATAAATTTTCTCTGATGCTGGTTTCAGCTCTACTCCTATTTAATCAATTTTCATTTTTATTCTCGGTTTTAAGATGCACAAAATGAAGGAAAAGAGCACAGCTCGAATTAAAAGAAAAAAATTTAGCCATATGAGCTTAGCAGCGAATTTTTTACTGCTTAATGCACGAAACAGTTCATCGATGGATGTACTTTGCAGTACACTGCAAAAATTTTATTATAAAAATCATCTATTGCATATTCATTTCGAGAAGTAGGCTGTAACTGTAAAGCATAAATTTTTACGTGCTACTCCTTATTTCTTCGAGCCAAAAAGAGTGATAATGCATATAGCTCCTATGTTGAAAGAGTAGGGCTAAGAAAAAAGGAGTATTTCTGAACAAGCAATATGTTTCAAAGATATAAACAAATCATAGTATTTTCCTCTTTTCTCTTTATTTTCATGGGAAGTAGCTGCATCTTAGTATTGAGCTGCTTTTAATGCAGAGGAAGCTCTTTCCTTACTGTCATGAAAAATATGCTTTTTTCATCCCTTCAAAGTATACATAAAAGAAACAGCTTTCCTAAATTCATAGAAAAGATGGTGCTCTCATTCAGTATTTGGATTCTCTGCATAGAGCATGATGCTTAGCTATTATGCTCTTATTTGTTTGAAAAAATCTCTCTGGGAGCGTCCTCTCTCTTATAATGTCTCCAGGATCTCTATTCTAGAGTGGAGGTGCTTGGCATAGACGAGTTCAATCGGCTCGGACGCGAAAAATCTCCCGACAAGCGGGAGGGAGTTTTGAAGAGGTTAAATCAACCGCCGGTGTTTTTAATCTCCAGTTAAATACACCAGTTCTCAAGCTTGAATAAATGGGCAATTGCCTCGGATGTTTTGATGACCCCCCTACCCCCCTTTACCCGGATTTTCTATAGCATGTGGTAGACAAGGAGAACAATGGGTAGGCTCACTACTGTGAGGAGAAATGATGAGGATGCAACGAAGTCTGGCCTCCAGTTGTATCTCATTGCCATAACAGTGTTCAGACTGGCTGGAGGCATGAATGATAGAATGATTACCTCGTTTCTGTAGAGGTGGGGAAGAGAGAAGAAAGACAGAAGGAGCAAGTTGACTGCTGGATTTAGAATGAACTTGAAGACAGTGGTAGCAATCACTTCACTTTTGTACTTCTTTATTGGCTCGGGATCCATGCGGAGTGCCAAGCCTGTTGCAAATATGGAAAGATAGGAGAGAAAGGATGGAACCCAGAAGAAATATGTTGATATGTATGAGGACAGTTCTGGAGAAGTATAGTGAATGAACAGACCGATGGCCATTCCAATTATTACGGGATTCTTGAGAAATGCTAACAAATAGAAATTCCCCCTTCCCATGAGGTCAGGAACTAGTATGACGAGAACAAAGGCCACGAATCCAAAGTAAATGGACATTGTAGCATCTCCATATAGGGAAAAGAGCACGGGAAAGCCAACAAACAGGTTGTTCTGAATTGTGCTGTTTAGTATTACTCCCCTCTCTATGCTCTTTTCATCAGCTATTTTCAGCACCTTTACTATTACCCATACTATTATGATGAGAAGCGTAGATGATGCTAGAGGAAGAACTAAGTCCTTCGACAGACCTCTCGATGAGAAAGTATCTATGAAGGTGAGAGGCACGAGAAGCCAGTAGATGAAGCTTATGAGTCCTTTGGAGAATTTTTCGAACCAGCTCCTGCTAGAGAAGTAGGCCCTGAATATGGAGCCGAGAATCATTAGAGAGAAGAGGAGCGAGATCGCTAGAGCAGCCTCCATCATCTCACCTAGCACTGCATTTCTCTGCTATCTGCTAGGGCAAAGGAGCTAATAAAGAGGAGTTCAGGAAGCAAAATGGTTCCTCAGCTCTAAAAATGCTAGAGCTTGACGCCATGAGGAAGCTTTATTACAAAAACGCTCTCGGCATCTCCTTTAGATGTGCATCTTACTTCTTCTATGGCATCATCATTGAGTTTAATTCCCAGCAACTGCTCAAGGAATCCCTTGTAAACTCCTCTCTGATGCTCACCGCAGTCCTTTATTCCATTTTCTCTGAGTATTTCTTCCTCAATCAGCCTGTCAAACGATACTCTTATGTATATCCCCTCACTATCCTCAAAGACCTCTGTTGATTTGAGGTGGAGGAATCCCTTCAATTCTCCCTGAGAATGCAGAATTTCTAGACAAGCTCTTATTCCATAGGGTAAGCAGTCCCTCTTCATTTCCTCCCCCAGTGTTCTTCCAAAGAGCTCACCAATCTTGTTTACAAGCATCTTGCCAAATGCATCTCCATACTCCTTTCTTGGTAGAACGAAGAGCCCCAGAAGATTCTCATAGCTGAAAAGAACTACGTTTTTCCTCCTAGCATCATATAGTGAGTAGATGTTGTGGTCTACTATGTATCCATTCCTCAGTGGGAAGACATAGTAGTATTTATCTATGAGGTTGCTTTTGCTCATGCTCTGGAGAGCTTGATTTAGATGGATCTCGAAAGTACCTCTGTCAGTGCTGAACTCAATTATGGCTGTCCAGAGATATTCGCTGCTGTCCATTTCCTTCTGAATGTTCAGATAGAGGATAAGAGCTCCAAGGGGATTCAGCTTGTTGGCGAGATACTCTATTACCTGCTCCTTTGGCTTGTTGGACCAGAAAACCAGCTTGACTGACTTCTCTGGATTTTCCATTTTGGCGTAGAGTGGAATGAAGCGAAGCAATTTCATTTCTCTCTCGTTTGCCATTGTTAACATCCATATTGATATTTGTTTTAGAAATCATATAAAAAAATTCCTTTTTGTAAAATTTCAAGTAAATATTATATAGAGTATTACTTATTTAGGATTTTCCGCTTCCTCCAGCTCTTAGGGAGTCAAGCAGCTCCTTTGCCCTCTTGTAGGTAATGTTTCCTTCCTTCTCCAAAATTTCCGCGATTTTCTCTGCCTCCTCATATGTTGCTCCTGCCATAACAGCGAGGCTCTTTGCATGAAGCCTCATGTGCCCCCTCTGTATGCCCTCGGTCACAAGGGCCTTGAGAGCAGCGAGGTTCTGTGCCAGCCCAACTGCCCCCATTATTTCTGCCAGCTCTCTGGAAGAATTGACTCCAAGGATCTTTAAGGAGAGCCTTGCCATCGGATGCACCCTCACAGTTCCTCCAACAGTTCCAACTGCTAGCGGCATTTCCAGAACTCCGACGAGATCCCCCTCTGGGGTTGCCTCCCATCTGGAGAGGGGGAGGTACTTTCCAGTTCTCGATGCATATGCGTGTGCTCCCGCCTCTATTGCCCTGTGGTCTTGACCTGTTGCGAGAGCAACTGCTATGACCCCATTCATTATTCCCTTATTGTGGGTAGCAGCTCTATAGGGATCTGCAAATGCTATTGATGATGCCCACTCGATTCTCTCAACCACCTCTCTTCCACCAATTTCCTCTGCTCTGATATAGCCTCTAACTCTTACAAGTCTTTTGTCAGCTAGGTTGCTCAGGATTCTAAGAACAGCCCTCCCTCCCGTCAGATCTTCCAGCAATGGGGATACTTTTTCAGCCATTGTATTGACAGCATTGGCACCCATGGCATCCCTCACATCAACGAGGAGATGAACCGTTAGCACCTTCCCCTTCTCGGTTTCAAGAACTCTGACCTCAATGTCCTTCGCTCCTCCTCCAAGAGAAGTAAGAACCTGATCTGCTGAGTTTGCCAGGTCCAAGATTTCCTTCTTCCTCTCGAGAAGGATAACCGCTTTGTGCTCTGGATTGCTCACGTTTATGAGGTGTATTTGGCCTATCATTATTGGCTCGGTTGAAATTGACCTTATGCCCTCTCCTTCCCTCATTAGTCTAGCAGCATTGGATGCTGCTGCTACGACGCTTGGCTCCTCTATTACCATTGGAATCAAATGCTCCCTGCCGTTTATTCTGAAGTTCGGCGCAATTGCATATGCATAGGACATTGCACTGATAGCGTTCTCTATCATTGTCTCTGCTACTTTGCTGTCCATGGAGCCCCATTTTCTCAGCAGCTCGACCTCCTCATCGGAGAGATTGGAGAATTCTCTGACTATTCTGAGCCTTTCTTCCTGGGTGAGCTTGTGAAATCCCTGTATCCTGGATGATTTACCAGTCAGTGCACTCATTCAGCACCATCTCATGACAACTTTTGGAGACTAAATCAGTTGTATTTGCTTTTTCAATGTCATCCATATAAATTGATTTTCCGTTGAAGGTGAATTGATTCTATGAAGGAAAAAGGCTATTTCTTTTTTCGAGAGAGGAAATCCTCAATTACATCCTTGAGAGTGGGCCTTCCAATTTCCTGAAGCTCGTAAGTAACTCTGACATGGGGCTTGTTTATCTTTAGTATTCTTCCAAGGTTCACTGGAGTTGCTATGATAACGAGGTCAGCATCTGAGGCATTTACGGTTTCTTCGAGCTCTTTTATCTGCTGCTCTCCATAGCCCATTGCTGGAAGTATGCCTTTGAGGTGAGGATACTGCTCAAAAGTTCTCTTTATGCTTCCCACGGCAAATGGCTTTGGATCAACTATCTCTCCCGCTCCAAATTTTCTCGCAGCAACATAGCCTGCACCGAAGTTCATTCCTCCATGCGTCAGGCTTGGGCCGTCCTCTATTATTAGGACTCTCTTCCCCCTAATCATTTCATAGTTCTCAGCGAAGATCGGAGATGCTGCTTCAATGACGATTGCTCTTGAATTGTATTTCCTAATGTTCTCTCTGACGAGCTCAATCCTCTCGAGGCCAGCACTATCAATTTTGTTTATTACTATGACATCTGCACTTCGGAAGCACGTTTCTCCAGGATGGTATGTGAGCTCGTGGCCTGCTCTGAGGGGGTCTGCTACTGCTATCCAGAGATCGGGTTTTATGAAGGGAAAGTCGTTGTTCCCTCCATCCCATATTATGATGTCGCTCTCGCTCTCAGCCATCCGCAATATTTTCTCGTAGTCCACCCCAGCATAGACAACGTTTCCCCTCAAGATGTGGGGCTCGTACTCCTCTCTTTCCTCTATTGTTACCTTTGCCTCGTCAAGATCCTTTAGGCTGGAGAACCTCTGCACAGCTTGATTCCTCAGATCCCCATACGGCATGGGATGCCTTATTACTGCTACTTTATATCCAAATTCCTTAAGAATTTGGGCTACTTTCCTCGAGGTCTGGCTCTTTCCGCTTCCAGTTCTAACTGCTGTTACAGCTATGACAGGCTTCGATGACTTGAGCATTACGCTCTTCGGTCCAAGAAGCCAGAAGTCGGCGCCGTGCTTGTGGGCGATTGAAGCTAAGTGCATGACATGCTCATGAGATACATCGGAATATGAAAAGACAACTATGTCCACGCTGAAGGCATCCAGGATTTCCTCGAGCCTCTCTTCTGGATAAATTGGAATCCCATTTGGATATAGTGGTCCGGCTAGCTCAGGAGGATATGTCCTGTTCTCTATTCCAGGAATCTGCGTGGATGTGAATGCCACGACTCTGTACTGAGGATTGTTTCTGAAGAAAACGTTGAAGTTATGGAAATCTCTCCCGGCTGCTCCTAGTATGACGACGTTTCTTCTCTCGGTCAAGGGAAACACCCAAAGGAGCTTTTAAGGTTAAAGACTGACATTTAATGTTAAACTATAATTTTAAATATTAATTTTTCGTTATCAATATATGCATTTTCATGATTTAAAAGTAATTTAATGTGATCAAAATGGGGGAGAAGAGCCAGAGCATAATAGAAAGGAGCAAGAAGGTTCTTGATTCTCTAACACAGGATGTTGATGTGCTTCCTCTTGTCCCTGATAGAGGAGAGGGAGTGCATCTTTGGGATGTAGATGGGAGGAAATATCTTGACTTCTCAAGCGGCTATGCAGTTGTCAGTCTTGGACATGCTAATCAGAAAGTTGTGGATGCTATAATAAAGCAGGCTAGAAAGCTCGTTCACTATCCTGTGGCAGACTTCTATCATGAGCTAGCTGCTGAGGTTGCTGAGAAGCTCTCTTCAACTTGCCCAGGAGGAGGGGAGAAGAAGGTAGTTTACACGAACAGCGGAGCAGAGGCAAATGAGGCAGCAATAAAGCTTGCTAGGTCTTCAACGAGGAGGGGGAGGATCCTTGCTTTCTATGGGGCATTTCATGGAAGGACTATGGGAGCTCTTTCCCTGACTGCCAGCAAGGCTGTGCAGCAAATGGGCTTCTTCCCAACAATGCCTGGGGTCGTTCACGCACCTTTTCCGAATCCCTTCAGGAATATTTGGAAGATTAACGGCTACGAGGACCCTGGAGAGCTGGTGAGCAGAGCAATAAGCTACATTGAGGATGTTATATTTAGGGCATATCCTCCGGATGAGTTTGCTGCTGTATTCATAGAGCCAATACAGGGAGAAGGAGGATATGTTGTCCCTCCACACACGTTCTTCCAGGAGCTATTCAAGCTGGCAAGAAAGCATGGAATACTTATCATGGATGACGAGGTTCAGATGGGGATGGGAAGGACTGGAAAGATGTGGGCAATAGAGAACTTCAATGTCATACCAGATGCCATTCAATTCGGCAAGGCAATAGCTAATGGAATCCCTCTGGGAGGAGTCATACATAGAGGGGATTTCACGTTCAGGCAGATGGGACAGCACTCCTCAACATTTGGAGGGAATCTCCTTGCTCTCAGCGCAGCTAGTGTTGTCATAGATGAGACATTGAAGCTGCTGCCGAATGTGGAGAGGGTGGGAAAGCATCTAGGTAGAAGGCTAACAGAGCTCATGGATGAGTTTGAGATAATAGGGGATGCGAGGGGGATAGGGCTTGCAAGAGCTATAGAGATAGTTAAGGGGGATGGTTCAAATTCCCCTGACCCGAGAAAGAGAGATGATATAATAAGGGAGGCTCTGAGAAGAGGACTTATACTAATAGGATGCGGGGAGTCCTCAATAAGGATTGTCCCTCCAATCAATGTGGATATTGAAACGATAGATAGAGGTATTGATATTCTGAGGGATTCACTCAGAGCCTGAAGCTTTTTTAAAAGCTTCACGTACTTGCCTCATATATATAAGGAGACTACTCCTAATTTTTTTGATTCCTCATAAGGGGAGAGTATTGCTGAGAAGAGGAAGTCAGCTGAAGAGATTGCTCGTAATAGGTCCTGCTACAGTAGTTGCAGTAGCCTACATAGACCCTGGAAATTTTGGAGCGAACATTCAGGCAGGATCGAAATACGGGCTCTCTCTCCTCTGGGTCGTGTGGCTGTCAGGAGCAATGGCTGTAATGTTTCAGTACATTTCTGGGAAGATAGGAATAGTTTCTGGGGCGGGACTCACAGATATTGCAATGGGTCAAATGAAGAGGAGAAGAATGAAGCTTCTCTACTTCATTGGCCTTTTTATAGCAATTCTAGCAACGGATATGGCCGAGTTCATAGGGATGGCTGTCGGTCTCCACCTCCTTTTCAAGATCCCGCTAACAGCCTCTGCTTTTCTCTCAGTCGTGGATGTTCTGATACTGTTCTTCCTAACAGAGGATTTGGGAAAAATGGAGGTTCTGATAGCAGGCCTGGTTGGAGTAGTTGGGCTAAGCTATCTTGTGGAGCTGGCAATAGTTCATGCAAGCCCAATGGAGATAGCTATGCATTCTTTTGTCCCTTCATTGAAGGGGGGAGCTATGGCGCTCACGGCAGTGAGCATAATTGGAGCGACAGTAATGCCTCATGCAGTGATTCTGCATTCATATTTGTCTGCTGAAAGGCTAGTGAGGGAGGGATGGGAAAGGGATAGAGAGCTCAAGCATCATTTGAAGGAGACTGTGATAAATTTGGGAGGAGCGAGCCTGGTGAACGCAGCTATACAGATAATGAGCTATTATGCCTACTATAAGAATGGACTGAACGATATTGTTAGCCTGGACAATGCCTACTATACGCTGATTCCGTTCTTCGGTTCAGTTGCCTCCACCATATTTGCAGTTGCCCTCTTTGCCTCAGGCTTGAGCTCATCTATGGTGAGCGTACTGGCTGGAGTGAAGATTGTGGAGAGCTATTTTGGAGCTCCAACAAAGCAGTGGAAGGTCAGGCTAACGCTCAGGCTGATAAACATGGTTCCCTTTCTAATAGCAGTGTACGCTGGCTTCAGCACCATGGAGCTCCTGGTATATACCCAGGCTATTCTCTCCTTTACTCTTCCACTGGTCCTCTTTCCTCTCACATTCATTGGAAGAAGTGAGGGGATAATGGGAGAGAGAAAGATAGGCAGAGCTCTTTTCTATCTATCTCTCATCTCCTCCATTTTCATATTGCTCATTAATTTTGCTATTCCCTTCTATGGGTGATTTTCCTCTGGCAGGGTTGATGAATGAAGATATGCAAGGTAAAGAGCTATGGCTCTCAGCTTCATATATGCCTCTATTTTCTGCTCCTCATCGCTGAGCAGCTTCGAATATTCTCCCTTTTTTATCTTCTGAACTATTTCGAGGACGCTTTCGAGGGATGCTTCAGAAAGGGTATTGCCATAGATGCTCTTTGCGAGGGCCATGTAGGGCTCAAGGCTTGGCGGGGAGATTGCTCTCTCAATCTGCTTCATGACATCTATTCCAGACCTCTCTGCTGTCTGGGGAAGTCTTCTGAGACCCATGGAGAGAAGCGCTTTTCCAATGCTCTCGGATGGGATGAGAAGCTTGAACTCTCCATAGCTGATCATGTCCTCAAGCTCGTTTTCATATCTCTTCAGAGCTTCGTCAGGCTTCAATCCGGGGGCTATTGGTGTTATGCTTGCATGCGCCTCGGCGCTCTCTCCATCGAAGTAAGACATTGCTACTAGATAGAGAAAAGGCCTTTCTCCACCCTCTACGGGCTCAATTAGGGCATCGAGAGAGACGATCTTCAGATCCCTGGAAGGCCTCGGTATCCTCGCAAGGCTTCCTGATATGAGCACCTCCATTGTCCTGCCCTGGTTCAAGTACTCGAGTATCTTTTCGGCATACTGCTTCACGGAGTCCCAGTCGAAGCCAAGCTCAATGAAATCTGCATAGGCTAGCTCATCTATCTCGTTGAGGAGGATCATGTCGAGGTCATCTGGTACGTAATTTCTCACCTTCTCCTTGAATGAGAGCCAGTCAAAGTTCTCTATGAAACCAGCACTAGCACTCTCATGGAGATCGAACATCTTCTTTCCTCCAACAGTGACTATTCCATATTCTAGAAGATTCAACGGTATGCTCTCTGCTCTTCTAAGCACTATAATAATGAGGGCTAGACCCAGCCGGATCAGTCTCTCATCAAGCCGTTCATCAACTTCGTAGATGTAGCCATATGTGAAATCTGAGTATCTGCCATGAACCTCTACGGGAACCTCTATGGGCCTCTTGCTTCGAGAGATAATCGTTTTTCCCTTTACAGTGAAGACTTTTGGTTTGGATGATGAGGCTATCCATAGGACCTTATCTGGAATCTTTACCAGCTGGCCAAAGCCATTTCTTGGAGGATAGACGGTTAAGACAACTCTAGAGGTTAAAAATCCGTGGGAAAGATCCTTCATGAAGGAGGGCTCTTCCCCCCATCTGTACTTAGTCTCCATGTATTCTTCCATGGCCCTAGCAAAGGACTCATCCTCCCAGAAGTTCACGTCCTTGATCCTCTTCTCAATGACTGCTGTTACCCCCCTTCCCTTCTCTATTATTCTGTGCGAATATACAATGGAATCATTTGAGTAGTCGAAGCATCCTCTTTGAAAGAGCTCAACGAGGTCGCAGAAGCCTATTGGCTCAAGCAGTCTCAATCCCTTCTCTTCCTCAATTGCTCTCTTTATTCCATATGGAAGGGAGAACTCATAGAAGTTCATTCTTTTCCATATGTACTCTAGTCTCTTTCTGTTCAGACCTCTCTCTCCTATGATTCCAGCCCTTCTCAGAGCCTCCTCTTCAAGCTCAGTTAGCTCATTTTTCCTGTACCAGGTTGTCATGAGCTTAACGATTCCGGTGAAGAGCTTCTGGTAGAGGTTCCTTGGATTAACCATAGTTTTCTCCAGAGGAAGCGATAGCCATTTATCGAGAGCGTCAAAGCCTCTCGACAGGAGCTCCCTGTCCCAGCTTCCAAACGGAATAATTACTGTCTCGGTGAATGGTATTCCAGCCCTCCTTCCCTTTCTCCCCTCTCTCTGCTTGAACTCCCTAACGCTGTCTGGAAGACCGACGTGAACTATTCTAATTACCTTTCCAATGTCAATTCCCTGGGATAGGGTCCTAGGAGAAATAATTATTTTCATCTCGCCCTTTCTGGCCTTCTCCTCTATTTCTTTTCTTCTCTCCTTAGATATGAGGTGGTGATGGGTTGAGACGCGCAGATCGCTATCCCCCAGCCTCATCCTGAGAGTCCTTCCTATCTCCTCAGCCCTGTTTATGCTCCTGGTGAAAACGATTGTCAAGCCATCATCATCCAGGTATCTCTGGAGTATCTCAACGATGTCCAGACCAATTGATGGCACGGGAACTCCGAGGGCCTCAATGTAGCTCAGCACCTTGTAGGATCTCTCCTCGAAGGCCTCAAAGCTCTCAAGGGCCTCAGCTATTTCTTTTTCTTCCCTTATCCCGCTCTCCCTCATCTTCTTAAAGATCTCGCCCCTCTTCTTTCTTAGCTCCTCCCAAATAGCTCTTAGGTTCTTCCCCATCACTACATGCACTCTGTTCTCAACGTGGAATGCCTCTCCTCTTACAATTTTGTAGCCTCTGCCTGTAATGCTCTTCAAATACTCCCCGAGCTCATCAGGATTCGATAGGGTGGCTGTCAGAATGGCAATTTGTGGTTTCTCCTCGGCAGAATCTGAAATCAGCTGCAGCATTCCGAGAAGGAGGCTAATGCTCCTCGGATCATAGAAGTCGAATTCGTCGAGCACAATGAGGTTGACTGAGCTGAAGAAAGGCTCGAGAAGGCTCTTGTCCCTCTCTATCATGTACTTCTTGAGCTCGCTCATGAGATAGGAAGGATTTGTCAGAAGTATGCTGCTTCTAGCTATTTTCCTTCTTATTCCTCCTGTTCCCTCAGCCTTTCTGATCTCCTCTTTCGTTGGGGAATCCAGCCTCAGTACCTCGACTGAAAATGTTTTGGCATAGGATGATATTCTCTTTATTTGGTCCTCCGCTAGAGCAAGCGTAGGGTACATTACTATTGCCTTGAAGTTTCTTCTCTGAGCAGACATCCTGAGCGCTGGAAGGGCCCATGCCTCAGTTTTTCCTGAGCCAGTTCCAGAGATCATGATGAGATTCATACCGGAAGACAGAGCATCAATGGCTTCCAGCTGGTGCTCATAGGGGTTTGCTGATGCCAGCCTTCTGGAAATTTCATCGCTTCCGTTTGAGAGCTCTGGAAAGAGATCTGAGAAAGAGGAAGCTATCCTTCTGGGCTCAACTGGAGGATCTATTCTCGTTATTAACGTGTAGCCGTCTGCCTCCAGAGATGCTCTGGAATCCAGAACCTTCATAATTTCCATGAAAGTGGCCTCCTCTTTATTAACTATAAAACAGGGATTTAAATGCAGGAGGTTTGTCATGAGCTGGAGGCTGAGGCTGGAGAGGGGAAAAACCTTTGCCAACTTCTCATCTTCAAGAGATAGAACAAAGATAAGCATCATCGGAGCTCCTCTTGATATATCGAACTCGCATGCTCCTGGGACAATGTATGCTCCTGACGAGATAAGAAAAATAGCTGAGAGCCTAGAATGGTATTCCTTCATTTCTGAGAGAGATCTAACTGAGTTTGGTCTGCATGATGAGGGGAACCTCGTTCTCTATCCAGGAGAAATTGGAAAAAGCATTGATCTCATATCCGAGGCCCTCTCTGATTTGAGAGGAGAGGGAAGGATACCTTTTTTGCTTGGTGGAGAGCACACTGTGAGCATAGCTTCTTCGAGAATTGTTTCTGGGGATTGTCTGGTAATAGTTTTCGATGCCCATCTTGACTTAAGGGATGAATATCTGGGTTCCTATGTGAATCACGCAACTGCTATGAGGAGGCTGTGGGAGCGATCAGGATCTCCAAAGTTCGCATTTATTGGAACCAGGGCTGTCTCTCCAGAGGAGCTGGAGTTTGCAAGGAAGGAGGGGATGGAAATATTCACAAGCAGGACTATATGGAAGTATGGATCATCGGAGGCCGTGAAGAGGATAAATAGGATGATCGAGGAAGCGAAATGCGTTTACATATCATTTGACATGGATGTAGTAGATCCAGGCTTTGCTCCAGGTGTTGGTACCCCGGAGCCCCTAGGGCTAGAGCCAAATGCTGTTGCAGGAATGCTTGTATCATTGGTTGGGGAAAAGCTAATTGGGTTCGATATGGTCGAGGTCAATCCCATGAGAGACTGCGGAGAGGCAACAAGCGCTCTGGCTGCAAAGCTAATAATAGAAGCTATAATTAAGTATGAGATCAGCAGGAAAGCTAAATAGCCTTGATCCTCTTTACATATGGCTTTCTCACTTTATATACAATTTTGCTTCCGCAGTAAACACACTTTATGCTATGAAGCAGCTCGAAGTCCTGAGGCTTCAATTCCTTCCCGCATCTGGCACACACGTAAATAACTTCTCCTCTTGCCGGCACTTCCTCCAAAATAGACCACCATAGATAAAGCAAGCATGAGGAATAATAAATCTGATTGTTTGAAGAAATTTTTTTATTTTGAATGATAGAGCATAGAACAGTGATGCATCTTGGGACTTACTATTGAGGACCTGGATAAATTGGTTCTTGTTTCCGATCCAAAGCTCTCTCCTGACTCGAAATTTATAGCATTTGTTGTGACCAAGCCCTCAGTGAAAGATGATAGATACAGCTCATCAATATGGCTGTACAGTCTAGAGGATGACTCGAGCTTTCCATTAACGGATGGTCCAAGCGATTTCTCTCCCTCATGGAGCCCAGATGGTAGGTTCTTGAGCTTTGTGAGGAGGGTGGAACAGCAGGACTCAACATTCTTCGAGCTTAGAATTGCTGACATGAAGCACAATGCTCAGCAGAGAGCGCTTCTGAGAACAGAGAAGGGGATATGGGGGGTGAGATGGAGCAGAGATGGAAGGGAAATAATGTTTCTCAGCAGTAAGGGAGAGATTGAGAAGGATGTGAAGCACATAGAGGACATACCCATATGGTTCAATGGAAAGGGCTTCACGTATAACATAAAGTCAAGGGTATTCATAGCAGACGTATCTTCCGGAAACTACAGAGAAGTTGAAATCAGCGAGAAGGAAGATATATCTCAGGCTGAATGGCATCCCAGCGGGAGGAAGATCGTTTATTTATCATCTTCCGATAGTTCAAGGCCGTACATATCAGATCTTCACATCTTCGATCTGGAAAGCAAGATGGATGAGAAGATAACCAAAAGCGATATGTCTATAGAGGATTTTGATTTGAATATGGCAGGAACGAAAGCAGTGATAAGGGGGCTGGATCTATCGAGGGGGCTAGCTGGACACAACAGGCTATGGCTCGTTGATCTAAGAAATGGAGAGATGGAGGAGATTTCTCTTCCTGATAAAGATGTGTCCAATTCAATGAACTCGGATGTGAGGGGGCCGAGCAGTGGAAAGAAGCTGCAGTGGATCGGCGAATATATTTACTTTCCACTCATGAATGGATACAGAGCATCTCTTTACAGGTGGAACGAAAGCGATGGATTCTCTCCTCTTGTGGAAGGAGAGTTCACTGTAGAAGATTATTCCGTGGGAAAAAATGTTGTTGCCCTGACAGTGATGAGCTCGACTGAGCTCCCTGAGCTCTTTCTCCTGAGGAATGAAGAGCTGAGGAAGCTTACATCCTTCAATGATTCCCTATTGAGGCAGGCAAAGCTGACCAGGCCTGAGAAGTTCGCTGTGAAGGCAAGTGATGGAGAACAGATAGATGCATTTATTTTGAAGCCATCTTCATTCGAACCTGGCAGGAAGTATCCGGCCATTTTGTATATTCATGGAGGTCCAGCAACAGCATATGGAGAGTCATTCATTCACGAGTTTCACGTCCTCTCTAATGAGGGTTTTGTGGTCATCTATTCTAACCCAAGGGGGAGCTCGGGATATTCAGAGAGCTTCAGAGATATAAGGGGAAGCTATGGAACTAGAGACTTCCAGGATATAATGGAGGTTCTGGATGAAGCATTGAGAAGGTATGATTTCATCGATTCCCAGAGGCTAGGAGTAGCTGGTGGAAGCTATGGAGGATTCATGACCAACTGGATAATTACTCATACCGATAGATTCAGGGCAGCTGTTACCCAGAGATCAATAAGCAATTGGATAAGCTTCTACGGCACTTCGGATATAGGGTTCTACTTTGCCGAAGATCAAATACTTGGAAGGCTGGGTAAGAGGCTGTGGGAAGAGGGATCCTTTCAGAAGCTGTGGGATGCCTCTCCTCTCAAATATGCTGGTAATATCTCGACTCCAACGCTAATACTGCACTCAGATGAGGACTATAGATGCTGGCTTGATCAAGCAATACAGCTGTTCACAGCTATTAAGCTGAGAGGTGTTCCTACGCGGCTCGTGATTTTTCCAAGAGAGAACCACGATCTCTCAAGGAGCGGAAAGCCAAAACATAGAGTGGAGAGGCTGAAGGAAATAGTGCAGTGGTTCAATAAGTATCTCAAGATGCCCTGAGATGCTATTTTTTCCCTTCATCTATTAGCTTTCTAAGGAGATCGTCGTGTCTCAGCTCATCCTCTCCAATTAGCATCAGCACTTTTGCTATTTCTCCGCGACTCTCCTCGGAAAGGATTCTAGAAATGGAGGAAACCATGGCCTCCTCGTAGATTTTTCTCTCGACTGATGAAGTGCACTCAAGAAGCTCCTCGAGTTCCTTTTCATCTATTCTTTCTATATTCGATATTCTCTCTCTGAGCTCGCTGTTGAGCTTAATGACATCTCTGTACATTTCTCCGAGAAGCTCTGAGCACAGCTCTGGGTTCTCAGATTGCTCTTCTCCAGCTAGTCTGGAATAAATTAGATAGTGCTTCAGCGTGTCGAGTGATATGAATAGAATTGTTCCTCTCTCTTTGCTATCCTCCATTTTTGAATAGAGGTCGTCATATAGCTTGTAAGTCTCCTTTTCCATATATGCGAGACAGCTGAGAACTTCCTTGATTTTCTCCATACATACTCACTCCGAAATATTATGAAATATTCTAATACATAATTTTTTCCTAAAGTTCCTCAAATTAAGGAGATTTGCGTCGAGATTTTCAACCAGCTCTGCAGCTTCAATGCAAAATAGGAGAAATGTTGTCTTTAAAGAATAAAAAGCTAGCTCAATATCCGCTTTCTTGCAAATAAACAACCGATTTGCTTCTACAAGACTTGAAGAGCGCCCATGACCTCATGCAGAGTGTCTGGCAGCTGCAGTGAATCGTAGAGCAGAAAGCATGTAGCAAACGAATGTGCTTGATATTGAAAAATTTTCTATATACTTCAATTTTATTCTTTTTAAAAAGTATTACGGTATGGATCTTCTCTCCTTAATGCTTGCGAGCTCCTTTTGCTAGGATCAGAAACCAACTAAAGAAAAAATTCTGTATAAAGTCATAACAACGATTAATAGCCCAAACAGCTTTTTCAGTAGAATGGATGGCACATACTTGGAAGTTATCCTAGCACCAGCATATGAAGCTATTGTAGAGGTAATGAGCAGTATAGCTGTCAATTGGAGATCCATGCTAATATTCCCCAGCCTTGGTATTAGTGCTGAAAAAGAGGGGGGACAGACAGCAACAGCATTTATTCCAGCTGCTTTCTTCGGCTCAAGGCCAGCAATAATCAAAGTTGGCATAAGCAGAAATCCTGGCCCAACGCCAAGAAATCCTGCAAGTATAGAGATGGGAACTGCTAAGATAAGTGCTAGTTTATATCTCTCTTTACTTGCAGTGGCTTTAACTGGCTTGAATAACCTGTAGGCAAGATAGAGGACTGAAGCAAAGTAGATAAACCACACATAGAGCTGCGGAACTTTTAATACCAATATAGAGCCTATGGGTGCTGAAAGAGTTGTAACTAGCTATTAGGTGATTCTCTCTCATTCTAATTTTTTTCATGCATTGAATAATGAAAAAAGAGGAGATTTTATTGGGATTTCTTGAGCTCCTCTATTCTGGAGTCTATGTCCTTTAGGACAAAGTCAGTTATGTATTTTCTCAGGTCCTCTAGATATCTGAGCTCCTCCTCTTTTGAGAAGAAGCCTCCAGCATAGGTTGGAGTGTACCGGAATGGCAGGCCATAGCACCATCCTCTGCCATACCAATATCCAGGTCTTTCCCATGGAGGAAGATCTGACCAAGGACCGTTTCCAGGATATAATCCTCTTCTCCACCACATTTTTTGATCACCAATTTTGAAATATGTTTCAGAATTAATAAGCTTTTTGGTCGTTTTTTTCCTCCAAATTTCCTCCTTTTTTTGAAACAAGTTTTATTGGCTTTCCAAAAAATAGAGCATCAGCAAGCTTCATTCTGCATGATTCCAATATACGCCAGAAAGTGGCCTTTGAGACTCCCATAATATTTGCTGCCTGATCCGTGGAGAGACCGTCAAGATGTATTAGCTTGAGAGCTTCTATCTCATAATCATAGATTTCAACAATGTTCTTTTGCTCTATCCCAACTGAGCCTTTCACTGGGAGAAAGATCAGTTCCTCCACTTCTAGTCTAGATCTCACTTCTATGGGAGGCCTTCCCCTGCAGCCGCGGCGGCCCTGCATCCATCTTGGCATGATGATTATTTCCCTAATAATAATAAGGCGAAGGGATTATTATTGCATTTGCTTATGCTCCTTATGCTAAAGAAATCAGAAGTTGGGGTTTCGGCTCTGCTGGAGTGGTGCTTGTGCTGACTGAGCTGCCTTCTCCCTCATTCTGAGTGAAGGCAGCTGTTTGGCTATGCTGTTCACTTTTCTCTCCACATACCACATGAAAAATTCAAGGAGTCCTCTAAGGGGTAAATATGCGGGAGATCTCAGATATGATTTCTCAAGTATTTGCTTCCCCCAATAGATGGAGTGCTGATAGGTCTTGTAGAGAATCTGCATATGAAGTTCGCTCATCATCTCTCTTCTGTAGAAATCTCTGTCCTTGAGTGCCCCCATTGGCACGAACATCATGGGCACTATGAGGCTCCTATATTGCTTGAGCTTGTCCAAGAGCTCAAGCGTCTGAATTAAATCATTTTCGGTTTCCTCTGGCAGCCCAATAATGAGGGTAACTGCAGGTATTATGCTGCTCTCATGCATTATTTTGAAGGCCTCCTCAACTGTTTCATGCCATCTCTCAACTGGGTATGGAGCTGATTTTGCAGGCATTATTTTCTTAGCAAGCTCAATTCCTCCAGTTTCAAGGCCTACCTCAACACCAAGAAAGTCCTGCTTCTCCTTTATCATTTCCATCAGCTTCGTTATTAGCTTGTATTTTTCCTCTGAGTATCTAATTGCTGCGAGGCTGGCATGACTCCAAGCAATATTCTCAACATGCTTGAGAGCCATTTTATGAAGCTGAATGAGGGGATCCTCTCTTGGCTTAACCCCATCAGATCCGTAGAGAAGCACATCTTCGCTGTGAAGCAGCCCTATATTCACGCCATACTTCACGTTGACTAGAATTTCCCTCTCGATTTTTTCCAGAGGAATGTGCCTCAGAGGTCTAAGAGTAACGCTGCAGAATCTGCACCCTCTTGGACATCCCCTCATGATCTCAACAAGCCCATTTACGCTTGGCCTAACTATTTCAGGTATCTCATCAATTGAGGGAACATCTTTTATTCCCGCATAGAGATAGCTGGGAAGCTCCTCGTTGTTCAGGGCTTTTCTAACAAGGCTTCCAATTAGCTTTTCGGATTCTCCCTCGAAAACCGTGTCTACTCCCCACTTCTTCCACTTTTCCACCTCATAAAGCCACTGCCATGCTGCTGGCCCCCCCACAATTATCTTTGCACCATTCTTCTTCATTTTTCTCACAGGCTCGCTTTCCATAAGTCTGATGAAGCTGATTCTGTTTATAGGCTCCTTTCCTGTTATTAGCCACCATTCATTGCTAGGAGGACCGTAGGCAAAGTAATCATGATGGCCAATGAGCAGAACCTTAGCCTCTTCTTCATATTTTTTCAGATAGTCAGGATCGATTACTCTTGCATCTATCCCCTCCCTTATCAGAGCTGCCTCTACCTTTCTCAGTCCATAGGGAGCTTCCAGAGGCTCCCCATCCTTCATGATCTTCGGCTTGGGTGACGATATCCACAGCCAGAGCTTCTCAGGAAGAGCTATTGGTGGTCCGGTAGATACGAAGCCAAGGAATTCCTTTCTATGATGGTTGGACATCATAGTTCTATCTGTTGTTATAATGACATCAGCTTTCACTGCTGATCACCTCTCCATCAAAAATTCTTATGGGGAGAGAGCCGTCAGTTTTTATAGCCTCGAGAATCCCAGAGGCAGCTCTCTCTAGGTAGAGAGAGTCGATCTCGTGTGAAGCTATAATATTTTTGAGGAGCTCTACGTCGAGCTTCTTGGTTATAATTGATAATGTCACGCTGTGATTGATTGAGATTAGGGGGAGTGCTGAGATGACCTGATCTGGAGGATCCATATCGGAAAAGATGAAAAGTTTTAACCTGAAGTTCTTCCTTCTAGCGAGCTGAAGAAGCTCTGCTGCTGTGGCATGTGATATGCTCCTTCCGCTCGAAATGACGAGAGCAACTCTGAAGCAATCATTTTCCAAAAATCTCCCCTCAGCTTATTTGGTTTTCAAGATCTCATCCAACTGGCTGAGGATAGAGCTGAGCTCATCGTCTTTATGGGCAAACTGTAAAGCAACTGGCTGAAGGAATTCCCTGATCTCAGCAAGATGTTCCTTTATTATATTTGAAATAGCCCTCTCTTTCAGCTTGAACATAGTTTTTTTGTTCTCGCAGAACCTCTCCACTATTTTCATGGCCTCAAGATTTTTCAGTGTTAGAGAGACATGTCCCTTTGCATATCCGCTCTTTTGGACAAGCTCTCCAAATGTTAATGGCTTCTGGCTCTTCAGCATTATCCCAAGTATTACTGCAGCAGACAAGGTAAAGCCAAGCTTGAGAAAAAGCCTTGTGAATTCTAGGTCACTCATCGTGAAGACCTGTTCTATTTGTTTTTCCTTTTTAAAACAATAATGCATTTTGCAAGATAAAAATTTTTGGCTCAGACCTCACACGGCTCAGCATTTCTTCTCAGAAATAGGTCGGTCATCACTGCCAATCTTTTATCGGGTTCCTAGAAAATAGGCTTATTGCTCTATCTCATGAGGTACTGTGCTCTGAGCTTCACCTCTCCGTTGACGTAGTAGAAGACTCCCCTTCTAACTCCCTCTTTCACTACCTCCTCGATGTGGATTGGGGGATCTATTTCATATGATTTTTTGAATTCATTTTCTATTTCAGCTATGCTCCACTTTCTAGAAGCATCTGACTGAAGAATTTTCTTCACGAGGTTTACTGAATCCTCGTAGTAGTTCCATGGATACATGTACCAGTACCATTCTCTGACTTCCTCAGCATAGTAATCGGGCTTGTACTTCGATATTGTGCTTATATACTGCATAGCAGCTGTCCTCAGCTCAGCAGGTTTAGAATTCCTAATTATGTGCTCTCTAGCTACCTCTATGCTCTTTCCAGTATCACATATATCGTCTACAAGCAGTACTTTCTTTTTGGAGAGATCGGTATCGAAGCCATACTTGATTGTCGCATTCTCCACATGAGCAGCTGTTTCAAGCCAATGCTCCACCTTTATTGATAGCAGATCTATTACGCCGAGATAGTCGCATAGAAGCCTTGCTGTAACAACTCCTCCTCTTGCAATTGCTACAATAACATCTGGGTTATAGCCATCAGATACAATCTTTTTGGCAAGCTCTTTGCTCCAGGAAACAACATCCTCCCACTTGACAAGCTTTACGGGGATTCTCGGCAGTTCAATCACCATAAATAAAAAGGAATAAGCATTTTTTATTTCTATTCTTTCGCTTTTCAATCCGAAGAGGATTTTTGCCAATTAAAAAAATTGGATTTTCAATTTTAAAATTAGCATTCTCTCTTCATACATATCAAATAGCCAAGAACAGGCTTCTGAACTCAAGAATATTTTTTTAATGTGTTCTTGCTATGAGATCTTGGGTGTTTTATTTGGAGAACTGGCTGAAAAAGGTGGAAAGCAGGGAGAGGAAGCTTGCTGATATAGCGATAATAGGAGGAAGCGGCTTGTATGATGCATCATTCCTTTCAGAGACAAGTGAGATCTGGATAAATACTCCATATGGCTCTCCAAGTGACTCAATAATTGTGGGAAAGATAGGGGAGAGGAATGTAGCATTTCTTCCCAGACATGGAAGAGGCCACAGGATCCCTCCACATAAAATTAACTACAGAGCCAACATGTGGGCTCTAAAGACCATTGGAGTGAAGCTGGTAATATCTGTGAGCGCCGTTGGAAGCTTGAGAGAAGACTATAGGCCAGGCGACCTGGCTGTTCCAGATCAATTCATTGATATGACGAAGAGGAGAGAATATACCTATTTCGATGGTCCAAGGGTGGCCCATGTTAGCATGGCAAGGCCATTCTGTGAGTATCTCAGAGGAGAGCTTCTCATGGCTGGAAAGAGGGAAAACGTGAGAATGCATGGTGGAGGGACTTATGTGTGCATAGAGGGACCTAGATTCAGCACAGTGGCTGAAAGCAAAATATTCAAGGATGTTTTCAAGGCAGATCTCATAGGCATGACGCTGGTTCCAGAAGTAAATCTGGCATGTGAGCTTGAGATGTGCTATGCTACCTTGGCCATGATAACTGACTATGATGTGTGGGCAGAGAGACCTGTTACAGCAGAGGAGGTCTCAAGGGTAATGGCAGAGAATGTTGAGAAGGCTAAGAGGATTGTCTATTCTGTAATACCGAATTTAAGGACTGAGCTAAAAGAGGATGAATGCAGTTGCTGCAGGAGCCTGGACACAGCTCTTCTCTGAATAGGGAGCAGCTTTTGACGGAAGTTGAAGGAATAATCCGAATAGCAGAAAGGGCAGGAGAAAAGATAGGAGGCTTCCTGAAAGAAGAAGCAGCCATAATATATAGTGGTATGGGATATCCAGGCGCATATGTTCTGAAGAGCTATATGCAGGTACTGAGATGGGGAAATGCTCCGAAGCTGATGAATGCTGGCGAGTTTCTATTCAGTTTCATGCCATATTCCGAGGGAAAAATAAGAGCAATATATTTCATGGGAAGCATTAGAGAGAGAAGCCTGGCTTTAGCAGTTGCAGAAGGAGTCAGGGTGATGGGAGGAGAGATCATAGTTGTTACTCCGTTTCCCAATGATCCAATTATTAGAGGGAAAATTGGAGAGAGCAGCTTAGTCTCAGTGGAAGGCTCAAGAGATCCCCTTCTCTCCGAAATCATCGCATCTGCCTTCGCTGGCATGATGAGTGCCGAGATGTCTGGTAGAAAGGAAGATATGAGAATTGTAAGATTGAGAAATGAGCTTAGATCATTGGCGGAGGTCTATCCCGATATAATTGAACAGAGCTGCCCAGACCTGAAAAAATTTTCGGATGAGAGGAGCAAAATAGATGTGCTATTTTCATCATCACTCTCTCCTCCAGCAAATCTGATTTGGTACAAGCTGGTTTCAATGGGAAAGGATTCAAGGCTCTTAGAAGTTGATGCCTCCTTGCCTATAGCTGAAAAGCTCTGGCCAGCTATTGTTCTTTATACGTCTGTTGAGGAAGGTGGAATGAAAGAATTGCTATATAGGCTGAGGACTATGAAAAATGAGGGAAAAATGATCCGTTTCAATACAGATCCGCTTACTGCGCAGATATATGCTTCTTTTCTGTCAAGATGCTTTATTCAGTAGAGGCTCTTCACAATCCCAAGAGTTCTATCTGTTTTCTCTATGCTCCTTTTCCCATCGCTCTCCAGCTCCATGGCAGCTCTAATAGCATCGATGTTTTCAGGAACAACTATGCTCTCATTTGCTGTTCCCCAAATGAGATAGAGTTCATTTTCCTCGGCCTTCATAAGGTCAAGCCATACAGGGACCTCGTATAGGTCTCCTCTGGTTCTGTTGAGATCTCTTGATAGCTCGAAGATGCTGTTCAGTCCAGCAACTCCGTCTGATGCTTTTACAAACACAACTCTCGGTTCGTCTCTCAATACATCTATGGCATCATTAAGCTCTATCCTCTTGTCAAACTCAAGCATCCCCATGTGCATGTGAAACAGATTATGGCTGCCCTTGACAGCTATTGTGAAGATGTTAAGTCCATCAACAACAGTTCTCGCATCTTCTCCATGATGGCTTGGCACCTTGGTCTCAGGCACAACAGTGTTTATGGCTCCGCTCTCATGGCTTTCCCAAACGTCTACTGCTCTTCTCACTATTGTGACCCTTGCCTTTTTTACTCCAAGCTTTTCATGAAGCCCTCCAACAACTCTGGAGATCGCAGTTGTATTGCAGCTCACTACCCTTATGAACTGCTTTCCGATAGCTTTTTCGTAGTTTCTCTGAGCAACGAAGCTGACATCGGCTATGTTTGCTTTCTCTCCTCCTTGAAAAATTGCCTTTACCCCATATTTTTTATATAGATTTTCCTTGTTTTTGTATCCAATGTCCTTTGGAGTAGCATCCACAACTATATCTACGCTTCCGGATCGGATAAGCTCTTCAACTGTTCCTTCTAAGGGTAATCCAGAAGCTTTCATTTTAGGTAGGGCTTCCTGCGTAGCAGCATATATTCTGTATCCTTTTTTAACGGCAAGCCTAATTCTCCAGTCTGATGATACATCTCCGATTCCAATTAATGTCATATCATCCTGAGCTGAAACTGCATCTGCAACTCTCTTTCCAATAACGCCATAGCCCATAACAAGAACTCTTGCTTTCCCCTTCATGTTTCAACACGGAAAAAATTAGTATCTTATCTTATTTATTTCTTTAGAGAGAATGAGCAGTGGAACTTGAAAATTGAAAATGAGAAAAATTATTATGAGGATTTAATTAGGGTAATTTGATCACGTTAACATGTGGGGAAAAACATGAGTGAACAGCCATTTCAGGGAGCAACGGTTGTAGGTATAAAGTTCAGCAATGGAGTGGTAATAGCTGGAGAGAGAAGAATGACATATGGAAGCTACATACAAAGCTCGAATGTCAAGAAAGTATTTTTGATCAATGAGAGAATGGCCATTGGGGCAGCAGGGACTATAGGGGATCTGCAGAATATTATAAGGTTGCTTAGGGAGGAAATAAGGTACTATGAGGGGGAAACAAAGAACAGGATGAAGGTTAGAAGCGCTGCAAAGCTGCTTTCGAATATACTATATTCCCTCAAGATTTTTCCTGCTATGGCAGAGTTCGTAGTCGGAGGCATTGAGGATGACTCTCCAGTACTGGCAGTTCTTGATCCTGTCGGTTCAGTTCTAGAGGATGACTTTGTTGCTGTGGGGAGCGGTGGAAGCATTGGAATAGGAATAATTGAAGAGCTTTACAAACCTGGAATGAGCGAAAATGAAGCCATAGAACTTGCAGTAAGAGCAGTTAAGCAGGGAATAAGGAGAGATGCTCTTTCTGGAGGAGATATCGATTACGTTGTGATAACTAGGGAGAAAAGCTATGAGGGGAAAGCTAGAATTTAGTGTGGGAAAATGCGATTTTTATTTGAGAAAGCAGCTAGAGCCCAGGAGGGGATGGCAGAGCTCATAGAGGAAAGAGACACGCTGAAAAACGAGCCTAGAAATGTTCTTGGGCTTGATGCTTCCTATTCTGGGAAACTAGTTTCTGCTGCTGCTGTTCTATACAACATTGCGAAGAAGAGGGTTGAGCAGTACTCGGTTGCTATCATGAGGGTTAAGCTGCCATACGTTCCTGGCTTTCTGGGATTCAGGGAGATCCCTGCATTCATGGCTGCATTGAAGCAAATAGATTTGAATTCCGTTGATCTAATAATAGTTGATGGTCATGGAAGATTTCATCCGAGAATGGCTGGCTCAGCATCTCACATTTCACTTGCTGTTGGGAAGCCAACAATCGGTGTTGCTAAAAGTGCTTTGAAGGCTGATAGAATTGATAATAAGATAATTTATATGAGGGGAAGACCTGTTGGAATGATTTTAGATGAGCCAGAGGGTTCGAGGAAACTGTATGTAAGCGTTGGAGGGGGCCTGAGTCTGGAGAGAAGCTATTATTTAATAAAGAAGCTCAGAAAAGGGAAAGGTCTTCCTTCGCCATTGGAATTTGCTGATCAACTTAGCAGGAGGGCTCTGAAAGATGCTCTATCGGGAGGCTAAAAAAGTTCTCTTCATTGCTCTGGCTTTTGGCGGGAAGAGAAGAGTCAGAATAGTTCAGCAGGCCTTGGCTTCCAGGATGGGGATGAGCCAGCAATCTGTCTCTAGGCTTCTGAAAATTCTTGAGGAGGAGGGATACATAATGAGATCAGTGAAAGGAAGGGGAGAGTTCATCGAGATAACTGAGAAGGGCCTCTCCGCTATGGAGGAGCTGTACGGATATATATCAAGGCTCATGAGTGAGGAGGCTAATATCGTAATTCTGGAGGGAAAAGTTGTAAGTGGACTGGGAGAAGGCCAGTATTACATGAAGCTTCCCTACTATAGGAATAAAATAGGTGAAATTTTGGGTTTCGATCCTTATCCTGGGACCCTGAATGTTCAGCTTGATGGTGAGTCATCTATTAAAAGGCTGGTCCTAACCAGGAGCAACGGACTTAGAATAGAAGGATACAGGAATAAGGAGAGATTCTACGGAGGAGCAACCCTTTTCAAGTCCAAGATAAATGGATATGAGAAGGCTGCTATAATTATTCCAGATAGAACCAGTCATCCGAAAGATGTTATAGAAGTTATAGCTCCTGTATATCTTAGAGGGGAGCTTGGATTGAATGATGGAGACAGGGTTGTCTTGGAGGTTAGCCTAGAAAGTGGTGTGAATGAATGATACCAACGGGAGATGAGAATATAGAAATCGAGAGACCTGTGGTCAATGAGCTTCTAATCGTGATAAACACAGCTGTATTCATTGTGACATATTTCTTTCCTGGCTATATTCTACCAGGAGCAACATCTATAGATGATATAATTAACGTTTATGGGTTCAAGCCGTACTTTCTGATAAAGGGAGAAGATCTATGGACGATCTTTACCGCAATGTTCATTCATACAGGCTTTTTGCATATAATGGGCAACATGCTCTATTTGTACATTTTCGGAGATAATGTTGAGGCAGCAATGGGGAAAGCGAGATACTTTCTCTTCTATATTTGCTCGGGAATTGGTGCAGTTGTCTTTCACGTTTTGAGCGTTGCTGTTTCAACATCTCTCTCTCCGGCCACTTCATACGGTCCCCTGTACAACCCCTGGCTGATTCCAGCTGTAGGGGCTAGCGGAGCTATAAGTGGAGTCTTGGGGGCATATTTGATAATGTATCCTGCAGGAAGTGTTAGGGCTCTGGGCCTCTGGTTCGTTATTCCGGTCTTATTTAGGATACCTGCCATTGCTTTCATTGGTTTTTGGTTTGTCTATCAGCTTATTCTTGCAGTGGTATCTCTTTCAGGCCCCTATGTTGGAATTGCCTTTTGGGCTCATGTGGGAGGATTCATCACGGGCATTGCGCTTGTACCAATATTTGCGAGCAGAGAGAGGATTAGGACACTGAGAATCCTTGCTGAAATGAGAAGGACACCTGCTTTTGAGTGAGGTGATTGCAGTTCAATGGAGAGAAGAAAGAGAAGTGCGCTAATATATATCCTTGCTTTTTCCTTCCTAGGTGGTGCCTTTAAAATATATGGAGGAATTGTTTACAATTCAAAGTCGGTCCTGGTTGATGCTCTTACATCGGTGGCAAATTACATATCGCTGGTTCTAACTGTTTTGTTCATAAAGAAGAGCTTTGAACCGCCAGACAAAGATCATCACTTTGGACACTATAGGCTGAAATTTGGAGGATCCATTTTTACCTTGATGACTTATTCCTTTGTTGCTGGAATAGCACTTATGGAAGTTATCTCTCCTCACCCATATGAAATTTCTCCAGGAGCACCGGTCATGGCAGCTATAGGATTATCGTTCTATTTGATTTCAATTGAGCTTTCGAGGAGAAGCGGAGATGATCCTTTGATTTACTACTCAAAGTTCACGTTCAGTGAGATCATAGAGGGGGTGACGGTCATATTCTCCTCTTTGCTGGGGGTGTTCTATAGCTATATTATTGATTATCTAGGATCCGTCGTTCTCACAGGCTATATATTATATGAGCTTTCAATGTCATTCAGAGAGCTGATTTTGAGGATAAGCGACCTAGCTCCACCGGAAGGAGTTGTCGATGATATAAAGAGGAGATTCATTGAGAGAGGTGTTGAAATAGAAGATATAAAGATGAGGTATGTTGATGAGAAAAAGCTGGAAGGTCACCTCACGCTTATTGGAGATGATAAAACTAGAGAGGAAATGGAAAAGATTGTTGATGAGGCAAAAAGGGAAGTATTGGAGAAGTATGAAGCAGATCTCTTTGTCGAGATAAAGGAAAAAAGAAAAGGAAGAAAAGATTAGGAGCCCTCTAAAGTATTGGAGCCCATTGGGCAAATAACTTGAGGTGCTGAGGTACTGAGTTAGCAGATATATAAGCTGCCAGCAGTCCTGTCAGCACGAGCAGAGCAGCTTCCAATATAAGCAGTCCTCTATTTACCTTTCCCCTGTCAAGCTGATATGAGGCAAAGTAGAACAGAACTGATGATAATCCTGCTCCTCCGTAGAGGAGAAACAGTGCCAGAGGCTCCTTCGTCATGTTGTTGGCATAGCCCACAGCTCCATAGTATATTGTTACTATTCCGAAGACAAGAGCGAGAAATCCGATATATTCTAGTTTGTAGTTGTACTTGATGCTTATAGCCAAAGCAATCAGCCCTACTCCAAGAAGAGGATAGAGGTCATAGAATAGAATATTGTAGCTCCCTGGAAGAGGCCACAGCAAATTGCCAAATATTCCGGAAACTGCTATGTAGATTCCCAGCAGAAGAATGGGAATGTATAATGGCTTCAATTCCTTCATTATTTCTTCATATGTCGTATGAAGCATTGAGATTTTTGCAAAAGCATAGCCTATTAGTATGAAGGCTCCAGCCATGGCGAAGAGCTGTGCTGTTAGGGGATCTATGAACAGTGCCATTTTTTCACCCCAATTTTTCGAAAAGTACCTTAAGGAAATAATTTTCACGTATATACGGAAAATTTCTTAAAAAAACTAAAATTAATTAAACAAAGAAATTACTTAGCTCTTCTTCCCGGATCTTTAGCACTTTTGATTTGCCCTGGGACGTCGTGCTGAAAGAAAGTTAAAATAGAGCTCAGGAATTATTTGAAGGCGGTTGAGTTTCTCAGCTATTGAGTTTGCTGTAGAATATTTGGTTTTACAGTTTGTTTTTCCTTTAAAACTTATTCTTGAATATTTAAACTTTGGCATTGCATTTGTCTTGTTTGCTCAATTTATTCACAAGCTGACTTTTATAGAAAGATCTGCTTCCTGTAAGAAAATAGCTCATAGAAGCGGAAACAACTGTGGGAATTATGTAGCTCGGACCCATAGTTTCAGCAACCAGAGTTATACTTGCCAAGAGGGACTTGCTCGTTGCAGCTACTACTGCAGCCATTGATAGTATGACATACAAAGCAGGAGGCTGAAGGTTAAAAATTTGTGCGTAAATTAGTCCAAGTACCCCCCCAACATAAAGCGATGGAATGAATAGCCCTCCGTTTCCACCGAAATTCATTGTTATGCTTGTGGCTACAATTTTTAGAATTAAAAGCGCGATCAAATTTGTCAAAGTTAGTTTTCCTAATTCGGCTATGGAGATTTTATGAATGAAATCATAGCCTACCCCAAGCACTTCAGGGTAAAAAAAGCCTATGATACCGAGAATTAATCCGGCATTTATTGTCATAAGCAGCATTGGAACTCTGCTGGAAACCCATTTGCTTATGGTGTTTAATATTTCAAATACTTCCATGAATGCAAAAGCGACTACTGCCGAGAGGATCCCTAGAAAAACTGCATGCATAAGGGTGGAAAGAGTTGGTTTAATAAATATTGGAGTTGGAAAAATTGTTTCTGTTCCAAGAGTTATAGCGGAAATAAAATAGGCAGAAACAGAGGCAATAGATGCAGGGATAAAAACCTCGGCTTCTATGTCTTTCTTGTAAGGTATTTCAAGGGCAAGCAATATCCCCGTCAATGGAGCTTTAAAGATTGCTGAAAATCCTGCTGCTGCTCCAGACAGAAACAGTGTTTTCACGTCTTTTTCATCCAACCTAAGCCTTCTAACAATAAACGAAGAGAGCCCTCCACCCAACAAAAGGCTTGGTCCCTCTAATCCAGCGCTTCCACCAAAACCCATGGTTATCACAGAGGCTAAAGTTTTGCTTAATGTATCTCTCAAGCTAACAAAGCCGCTTTTGAAATGATATCTTTCAATTAAAAGTTCTGTTCCGCAGCCACTCTCTTTATCTTCCGCCAAAAGTCTTACAGTTAAATATCCTCCGAGAAGGGCAATGATTGTTGAAACTAGGAGAAATGAAGAATTCCAGCTTATAATAATAAATGATAAATAGTTTAGCAATTTGTAAGTGTAGAAAAGGAGGAATATGGCTAAGCCTATTACTGAACCTAAGATTAAGGGGAGCAACCAATACTTTGCTACTTCAAAAAATCTTTCGCTGCGCAGCTTCTTAAATTCCTCTTTAACGGCAAGTAAGTACTTGAGTAGCTTAGCACGGATTAGGTTGAAATATTCGCCTTCCTCATGCTGGATAGAATTTTCAGCTTTCTTAACAACAAACCTAGTAAATGAGATGCCAGTCCTCTCAGCATGTCGCTGCAAGCTCCCGAGCATCTTCAAAATGAGATAGTATGCATAGAACACTCGATCCTTAATTTTGCGCCTCTTACCTCTATCAGGTTTCATCGCAATCATGAACAAGAAAATAATAATACAAGTATTTATAATTTAACAGTGAATCAGTGCGGGGGGTGGGATTTGAACCCACGCAGGACTACTCCATCGGAGCCTCAGTCCGACCCCTTTGACCATGCTCGGGCACCCCCGCTCTATTTGTATATCGTGAAATATGGTTTTATATTGATTTCTCAATCATTTGTTATGAGACTTGGCAGATTTAAAAAATTGCCTTTCATTTAGGTTTTGATAATAAAAAAGTTATAGAACGAATCTTTTTATCATAGCATAATAAATAGCTATGGAAAATACTGCTATCGAAAGCGCTAGGAAAACAGATATTGTTAGGATTGCTGGAAACACGCTCTGTATGCTCATGAGCGGATTTGCCAGGCTCTCGATGCTTATTCCACTGCTGCCCAGAACGACCATGTATGGATAGCGAGATCCGTCATTCATGAACTCTCCTGTTATTGCTACAGCTATGGCAAGAATACCTATATATTTTCCATATGATGGAATGGTATTTGCTCCCAGTCTCCTCATTAAATGAATTGAGGCCGCTAGAAGAACTGCAAAAAGAAAGAGCTTTACTGCTAGAACTGGCATGAATTCTCCCGAAGTTATGCTATTAGCTATATACTGAGCATTATTGGATAGAATTAGATAGTAGGCAGTTCCTGCTATTGGCTGGAGCAGGAGGAATATAGTCGCAAAGAGTAGAGCTTTTCTGGACCATAGTACATCTCTATCCATTATCATGATTGCTGCAACCATGAATGCTCCTACAGAAACAGCTGCTATTACTGTATGAGCATAGAGTCCCCAGAAAACGGGATCTGTATATGCATAAAGCAATGATGGCTGCGTTCCCTGAAGAAGAGCTGCTACTGATCTTGGAGAGGTAATTTCGGCGAATATTGTTCTGAATCCAAACGGAATTCCAAAGCCAGACAGACCCATAATGAATCCGATTATGCTGTGGAGCTTTGGACTTACCTTCCCCCATGTGTACCAAAATATTGCTATTGAAGGAACTCTTATCATTATGCTAGCAATTGATATAGCAAGGGGACCAAACAATGCGCTGGCAGCTATTGCAGTTAGGGATGGGAAGAATCCTGCTAGGAATACAGTTATCACGGTTCCCCATACACCCGAGAAGAGCTCCGTTACAACCAGCAGCCTAAATGCTCTTCTGGCAAATGCCTCTAGATTTTGATCTTTTCTAGCATAGGAAAGATATCTGTAGACGGCTACTATAATACCTACTCCGAGCGTAGTGGTTACAAAGCCTATATGTACAATAACAGCTATTCCAAGAAGGAGAAACTCGATAAATCCTGGAGTCATGAGTTCTCACCTCTTATTTTATTTAATAGCTCCCTGAAGTATTCTGAGACCTTGTCTGCGTTGAGAGCTACGTAGGCCATAGCAGCCAGACCAAGGATGTTAACAGACAGTATTATCAAAAATGCAATCAGCAGAAAAGACAGAGAATATGCAGTTGGCACAGTTGTTGCTAGCTCGCTTGGATAGAGAAGACCGTATACTGTCCATGGCTTTCTTCCAACCTCTCTTACATACCATCCTAGAACCGATGCGGTAGCTGCTCCAAGAGCTATGAGGACTGCCAAAATCAAAATGGTCCTCTCCTTTCTGCCACCGAGCAACTTATCTATTGCTCTGGAGATAGGAGAGATCAGCGGTATTCTGTAGAGGAGGCCTGCTAAAGCTAATGAGGAAAGAAGAGCGAGTATTCCTCCAGCTATCTTAGTATAGTAGAGCACATTTATTGTTGGCAAGATTGACAAGTCAACGCTAAGATCTTGCTTACAGACATCAGCTGCTGTTATGTTGAGAACTCTAGAAAGATTTTCATCCGATAGCTCTATATTTAGTAAGCCTGCAATTTGCTTAATGCTCTGAGCAGTTAAGTTATATTGTGAAGCGATTTGAGATAGGGTTTTGTTTCCCAGCAATTCGCATGAATTCTCATAATCTTTTATACCCATTATGGGATGGTTCGGATTTCCATAGGCAAGTAGGCTGACCAATGGATTGCTAATTTGCTCTACAGCTCCTTCCATCATTGAAAATTTTGTTGGATTGTATTCAACTACGGATGTTCCCATTAGATGGCCGAACAAAGTTGGTTGAAGGATCATTAGAACTAGAAAAGGAATGAAGAAGGATGCGAGTATTTTCACATATCTATCATCTTTTGTTTTATAATATCTGTAGGACCATGCTAATATGGCAATGGAAGTCCCTATTATGATGGCTGCTGTGATGTTGTGTATGGAAGACGAGATGTTGTATGGATTTTTGAGGGCAATGTAAGGATCTGTTATTAATATGCCAACTTTCTGAGCGGCAATTGGGTCTTGTAATACTGATTGAAGTGGCAACCCTGTTGCCAGCATTATGATTTTGACTGCAAGCAGCTTTGAAGGATCCATTGCTGCTGGACCGTAGTCGGGCATGAATGGATATATGCTTTCAGCAAGGTTGCCTGTTCCCCATGGAGAAACAAGCCAAGAATTTACTGAGGTAATCAGTATTCCAGAAAGAATAGCAAACGCCCAGTATGATAGTATTATCGTTAGGCTCTTTTTTGCAGAGAATTTTCCTAGGGTTACATAGAACAATATCAGAAGAGCTACCTCCATTACAAATGCTATGAGTTCCGCTGCCAATGGAGCAAATGCCGATGTGGCTATAGCAACAAGGGTTCCAGACCATATTTGAACTAGGCCGAATTCAACTAATGTTCCGGTAATAGCTCCAAGAGCGAAATTAATCATCAGTATAATTGTCGTAATTCTGGCAGCTCTCAGTAAAGACTCGTCACCAGTCCTGCTATATTTATAAAGAAGGGAAGCAATTGCAAGAGGAAAGCCAAGGGTTATTGAAACTGATATTGCATGAAAGTATATTCCTGTAGCAGAGAGATCGAGGAGACCAGCAATCTGCATTGAATTCACCTTCTTTATAAAATCAAGTCTATTGATATAAAAAATTTACTCATAGAAAAATGAAATATTACAAAGTTATTTATTTATTCGGATATTTCGCTATTTTTTATGAGAGAGTTTTATTAAAGAGCGGTTCGTTTAAAGTTGAGCATCCACATAAAGGGAGCTGTAAAAAGTATTAATAAGTTATCTTTTAAATATAAATTAATAAAATTACTTAAAAAATTGTTATTTTGTTTTACTATTTTGGAAAAGTTTTTATATATCATGTTTAATAAACTTAGAAATTGGGATAGATTATGGTTGCTTGGAAAAAATATGCATTGATCCTTGCTATAGCGGTTGGGTTTATCATAGGGATAGCTGTTGGATTTGCCTACGGAAAATCAGCAGGTGTCCTGAAGCCTCTTGGCGACTTCTTCATTAGATTGATGAGAATGATTGTGACTCCTTTAGTCATAATTACCATATCCGCAGCAGTAGCTTCGATTGCTGATCTAAGAAAGCTTGGAAAGCTGGTTTTAGGGACCTTCTTCTTCTTTATTTTGCTTTCTGCTATCGCTGCTACTTTAATGCTGTCTGCTGCCCTTGTATTTAAGCCTGGAGCAGGCGTTGGGCTAAAACCCCCTGCTGGATATACCCCGCCAACTCCTCCTAGCGTAGTTGATATATTGTTGAATTTAGTTCCAACTGATTTTGGTAATATATTGAACGTTTCAGGTCTGCTTCAGGCAATAGTGTTCTCCATTTTGCTTGGATTGGCAGTTAGCCTCGCTGGAGATAGAGGAAGGCCAGTAGCTGAAGCTCTTAATAGACTATCGGAAATTATGATCAAGTATGTTTCTATTATTATGTGGTATGCTCCAATCGGAGTATTCGGCTATGCTGCCTATGTGATAGGAACGTATGGAACCGGCATACTGGAGGCATATGGAAGATTGCTGCTTGTTGACTACACGTTCAGCTTGCTTTTCTTCTTCGTTGGATACACGATAGTTACCTGGGCATCTGGTATAAATCCGCTTGTATATTGGAGGGCAATAATAGAACCAGCAATAGTAGCCTTCACTACTAGAAGCAGTGCAGTTGCACTCCCAGTTAACTTCAGAGCAGCAAAGAGAATTGGAGTTCCTGACTATGTAGCTCAACTGGTGCTGCCTACTGGAGCTACATGCCACATGGATGGGACAGCAATGTACCAAGTTCTATCGACAATTTTCATAGCGCAGGTCTATGGCCTTGCAGTTGCCCCTGCCTTGTACCCAACCATAGTTTTGGTGGGAACTTTGGCAGCTGTTGCCACAGCAGCAGTTCCTGGAGGAGGATTGCTAATGCTTGCTATGACTGTAGGAGCAGCTGGAATGCCGCTAGAGGGTATAGCTTTGATTACAGCCATAGATCCTCTTCTGGATATGCTGAGAACAATGATAAATGCGGAAGGCGATGTGGCTGTATCCACGTTGATGAGCAGAATAATGGAAGGTCCCAGATGGTGGGAGAAAACAAAAACCTAATATTTTTTTAATTCTTCCTTTTTAAAAATACGAAGAGCTGAGGAACAAAAATAACATTTTAAAACCGCTTGTTCATTACTTTACTTTGTTGGGGCCGTCGTCTAGCTTGGCTAGGATGCCAGCCTGGGGAGCTTCCCCGGAGCCCGGATCGCTGGTGGTCCCGGGTTCAAATCCCGGCGGCCCCATCGTTTCATAGAAAAGGTGAAAGAAATGTCTGAATACAAGGGAAAGAAGAGGCCGATCGATGTAATCAAGATTTCAGATGCTGAAATACCAATAACGGAAGATCTATTGAAGATACTGAAAAAATATGTGATGACCCAGATGACACTTGAGGAACTTGCTAGAGAGCTTGGTCTGGAAAGTTGGGAGAAGGCATATGAGTTCATCAAAGCCGTGCCTGCCTGGCTGATATGGACTCCGTTCACGATGTGGGAAATAACAGAGTGATTTTTGACTTGGTAGTTGACGGCAAAGGTGGAGGCTATCTGTCATCGCTATCAGAAGCTTTGAAAAAGTATGAAATTCCCAAGGAGAGCGCTTTCATTGTTTTTAATGTCATCCAGAAGCACCCGAACAATCCTTTTATTACGCTAGTCAGCATCATTCTTTCCCAGAACACCAGTGACAGAAATGCTATGCTAGCTCTTGAGAGGATGGAAAAATACGGAATGACATCGCCGGAGGCTATATTGAAAGCTGGATACCAAAAAGTACTTGAAGCTGTTTATCCGTCCGGAATGGGCAAAATAAAAGCGAGAAGAATTCTTAACATATCCCAAATTGTCTTAGAAAATGGGGATTTTCTGGAAAAGGTCTGCGAGTTGGGGGAAAAAGGAAAAGAGCTTCTAATGCAGCTTGAAGGCGTTGGTTTAAAGACGGCAGATGTCTTCATGATTTCCTATTGCAATTATCCTTCATTTCCAGTCGATAGGCACATTGCTAGAATTACGGAGAGAATTGTTGGAAGAAAGATGAAGTATGAGGAAATTTCGAATTTTTGGAAGGAGAAATTGGGAGCATCTGACTATAAAATAGCGCACATGAAGCTGATAGCTATTGGAAGGGATATTTGCAGAAAAAGAAACCCGAAGTGCGGAATGTGCCCGCTCAGGGAATTCTGTGCTTCGAAGAGGGGGTGAAAGTCACATAGAGGAAATCAGAGGTATTCTAATAACAACAAGAACAAACAGAGAGAGAAGTGCAGAAAATGAGCTTGGAAGCTTGCTAATAAGCAGAGGAATACCCTTCAGGATGGGGGCCGAGCTTGGTAATGGAGCAGTCCTCTTTTCAACAGAATTTCCATTTAAAGCATATAGGGCAGTAATTTCTTCTCTGCTCTCTGAACCGATGAGAGTTTATCCTCTTGTTAAGCTGAAGGACCTGGAGAGAATTCTATCATTGGTGAAAATAGATAAGATGAGATGCTATTTGAGGAAAAAAATGGAAATCTGCAATGATATTGAGAATTATGCAAGGAAAATAATTGTAGGTAAGAATTTGGATAATACTCAGAGCTCTCTACATGTGATGCTGCACATACAGGGATTGGGAGTATTTTATGGATATTCCCCCATTCCAAGAGATTGTGAGAGGTACGAAATGATTTTAAAGATGAGCAACCTTCGGGGATTCTGTTCTTCATATGCAGATAAAGTATCAGCCTTGCTGTAAAGAGGAGAAATGGCGGCGGGGCCCCGCTCTTGAAAAGTAGCGGGGGGTGGATTCGAACCACCGACCTCGGGGTTCCTCCGAGGCCTCAGGCCCCTTATGAGCTTCGCGGGTTCGGGGCTACCGCCACTGCTTTATATGCATGGAAAGGATTAAAAGGTTTTACTATTTGAGAACTGTGTCATTCAAAACAGATTCAGCCCATTTCCTTCCATAGAACCTTGAGACTTCCTCGAAATTTTCCTCTACGAAAATCCTGAGGGCTTTTCTGCTCAGGACATCTGCTGCTTCGTTGTTCTCCCTTGGAATCCACTCGATTTTATATGACTTGAAATTTCTGAGAAGATTGATAGATTTGTTGTAAAGGGGGATCAGCCTGGGTGCCTTTACTCTGTATTTGCCAATGAGTTGCTTGATTACGAGCTGGGAGTCTCCTCTTATGGTAATATCTTTTTCAGAAAGATCGCTTTCAATAATTAGCTCCAGCCCTCTTATCAGAGCTGTGTACTCAGCAACGTTGTTTGAAACATTGTCTCCTCTAAATCCAGCACCTACAATTCCAAATTCTTCTTTCAGAACCTTTTTATTCTCGAAGATGACAACGCCGTATGTAGCTATCCCTCCAGGATTGATAGGCTCACACAGACCATCAAAATATAAAAGGAGACCCAAGCATTTCCACCTTAGAGCTTATAAACCGCAGTGTTTCTCTGCTTCAGCATGGGCAGCTTCCTTCTCACTTCTTCTATTTCGGAAACTTCTATGGTGATTTCTCTGTATTTTTCCCCTACACCAAGATCGTATATTACTTCTCCCATTGGACCTATGATGGTACTTCTTCCTGTAAAATTCTTTCCATACTGATTTACTATAGCTAAGAATATTGTGTTCTCATGCGCTCTGGCCCTCCCCAATACATGCAGAATTTCTTCCTTCATGTCTCCCCTATACCAACCAGAAGGAACGATCACGAGCTCAGCACCTCCTAGGGCATAAGTTCTGAATAGTTCTGGAAACCTTATGTCATAGCATATTGCTACTGAGATTTTCGTGCCTTTCAGCTCGATTATTGAAGATGGTGCGTTTCCCGGAAGCATGAATTCGGATTCTCTATAGTCGTAAGCATCAAAGAGATGAGCTTTTCTATATCTCAGCAGAATTTCTCCTTTTGGACTGAAAATCACTGCTTCATTATAGACCTTTGGTTTAGAGGCAGGAGTGAAGAGCGTTGCTAAGATGTGGACGCCTAGTTTGCTTGCCAATTCTTTTAGTGAAGAAGCAAAAGCTCCATCCAATTCTTCTGCCATCATATATATTCTATCTGGTTCATCTCCTGTAGGATTGTACATGAAATACTCTGGAGTAATAATGAGATCTGCTTCCCTCAAGTTTATTATATTATTCAACTTTTCTATGTTTTTTGCCTTATCCTTAGTGCTTTCCATCTGTACTATGCCAAGAGTTATACTTCTATTTTTCATTTTTATTCCCCGAGGAATGTTCAAAGCTTATTTTTAATTTGATCACTAAGAAAAAATCCTCGAGAATGTATAAATATTATTTGGAAAGCATGGAGTCTGATGTCCTCTCTCTCATAAAATATGAAACTTTTAGGTTGTAAATAAGCTAGTAGGGAAATACTTATTATTCCCATCCGATAGAGAAAAAGTTGTCATAACATAAACGGAAGGTATGAATTTTGAACGAAGAAAACGAATCTGAAAGAAATGTAACAAAAAAAGTTATGGAGCTAAAACAAGGCGAAAGCTCCATAACAATAAAGGGAAGGGTTCTTGAAGCAAACGAACCAAAAACCATAGAAACGAAGAAAGGGACAAGAACAATAAGTGAGGCAGTTCTAGGCGACGAAACTGGTAGAGTGAAGATGACATTGTGGGGAGATAAGGCAGGAAGCATTGAGGAAGGACAGGCTGTGAAGATAACGAACGCATGGACCACTGGATATAGAGGGAAGGTTCAACTGAATGTTGGGGCTAGCTCAGAAATAACTCAAATTGGAGATGAAGAAGTTCCCAATGCTGAGGAGATCCCCGAATCAGAGCCAGCAGCTCCTATGGAAGAGAGGAGGGGAGGCTTTGATAGGAGAGGAGGAAGGCGAGATTACAGACAAGGCGGTGGCTTCAGAAGAAGAGAATGGTGAGCTGCTAAATGAGCTATGCGGAAATAAAGGAAAAGAGATTTATGAGAAAGGGAGAAGAAGCAGGAACGAATAACGAGAACTTCTACATTACAGATGAATCTAATGTAACCTATGAGCTATCTGCAGCTGTCTATTATGTCTGGAAGCTTGCTGATGGTATCAAGACAGTTGAGGAAATAGTTAAGCAAGCCAGTTCTGAGCTGAATATGCCAGAAGAAGAGCTTCAAGAACCAATAGCTGTTATCATGCTCAAGCTGCTCGAAAATAATCTTGTTTCAGAAAGCCTTGAATAAAAATATATAAAAACCCTTGGCCTAATTTTTTTATTGGCGGGGAAAAAAAGCGGGGTAGGGCAGCCAGGTAGCCCGCGGGAGGTGCGTGGGCTACCGCCCTATGATTTTTTCCAAAAACAGAAAAAATCTAGAGCTTCTGAACTCTTATAGCTCCAACCGGACAAGATCCGGCTGCTTGTACGGCGCATTCATAGAGATCCTCGGGTATTTCTCCTTCTGAAAGTGAATCCGTCAAGTTAGTGGAGTACTTATCCACAACTCTGTTTTTGCCGTTATCGCTTCCAAGAACGAATACTTGCGGACATACTGTGGGAGCTACACCACATGCTATGCATGTATCTCTGTCAACTGTTACCTTTACTTTTGCCATTGAGTTCACCCAGATTATTTTTAAACTCGTTATATTTAAATATGCAACAATTGTTCCGAAAGTTCACATTTAAAAGTAATATCTTTCTTAGAAAAGGGATTTTTGGAAAGAGATCTATTTTGAATTGATTTGGCAAACGAGTCTCTAGCATAAAGTATTTAAATAGAATATAGTTGCAGAGAAGAGCTATTTGTTGAATAGAGTATTCTCAAGATTTTTCAAGAATTTTATGTCTCCAGCTGTCGATATAATGACGCCGCTAACAAGATCTTCTATTTTATCTAGCACATTCTTAACGGTTGAAGCATCATAGCTCGGCTGGGAAATTCTCTCTATTATGCTCAAGTTCTTCTCTGTTTTTATTATGATATATGGATAAAGCTCTATCTTCAATTCTCTGCCTCTTTCAGAAATTCTCTCGAGCTTTTCAATTTCTTCCATAGTCATTCTGAGGATCAGGAATTTTTTGAAGCCCAGTGATAGTCTCTCCAAAATTTTTTGCTCATCATATCTCATGCTTATAATTGCTCCCAGCTTTTTTTCCAATTTGTAGTTTTTTGCCAGGGATAGGGCCTCTTCGGTAGTTATCTGGCTTTTAAATCCTCTCTCATCCTTCTCACCGGAAGTAACAAAAACGGCATCAATCCCAGTTAGATTAGCTGCCGAAACAAGTGAAATGAAGGAAATTGGGTTGAGATCGCTCAGCCTAATATGAGAAAATATTTCAGCTTTGGGACACTGTTGCTTTAAAATGCTGCCTATGACAATGGAGTTTGCTGAGGGGATGCTGAGTGGAGATTCAGGAATGTCCACTCCTGAGAAGATTGATTTCTCCTCACATATGAGAGAGTTTGCCTGCTTTAGTCTCTTTTCCTCCTTTCCTAGCTCAAATGATAATTCGGCAAAAAGCTTCAAAACTCCTTCACCTTTTCCTGTAATGTGCTACACGTTTTTTGTGTAAGAAAGTATAGATATGAAATGCTTAAAAAGCTCATTATATAAGATACTAAGACTCAAGCAAGGAGGTCATTGAGGTAAAAGAAATGAAGGTTGTTCTTAGCTTTTCCGGCTCATTTCCAAGAGACGAGGGTGTCGCAAAAATTCATTCTATGAGAAAATCAGGCGAAATAGATGATACATCATTCATTGACAAAATAGCAACAAAGGAGCTGAAGCTGTTGAATTTGCTTGAAGCTCTTGGCTTCTCGCAGAGCACTGATGGAATGCTATGGTCGGATGATATAATCAATCCAGTTGTTTCCATGTCAAATGTAGGAGTTAATGGACTAGTAAGATTCTTCGATAACAATTTCTTTCTAAGAGCCCCCATTGTTAAAGAAAGTATATCGTTCAGGGAGGGAGAATATATTAATTGGATAATAAAGATCAGAGAAAAATTGAAAGAAAAGAACAAATTAGAGCTCAAAGTTGCATTTCCCGGTCCAGCTACACTTTCTCTCTTCTCTCAGAATAGCTTCTATCCTTCAAGCAAAGATCTAGTAATTGCTTGGGGAGAGAGCTTCCTCTTTCCCTTGATAGAGAGGTTGAAAAAGGAGGGATTTTCCACATTTGAGATTCATGAGCCAGCCATGACAAGCAGGAGAACTAGCAGAGAAATGAAGCAGGCTGCTTCTGAGGAATTATCGAATTTGTTTGAAAATTTCAAGACGAGCAACTTCATTTTACTAACTTACTTCGACCTCAGTTTGAGAGATTGGAATACTCTTCTGAAGGTCGTGCGACCAAACTCAATATTAGGCATAGATCTTCATGTTAGAAATTCGCGGAAGGCTGTAGAAGCTCTCTCCGAAATTGGAGAAAAGAGAATTTACATGGGTGCTCTGAATTCTAGAAATCCGATTAGAGAGAGAGCCTCATTTATCAAGAAATGGATCTTCAGAGCTCGGGACCTTGGCTTCAATGAAATTTTTGTAGGAAACAACGCACCTATGGACTTTATACCTCCAAAGTGGGCGATCAGCAAGCTAAGAAAGCTTTCAAATGTGGTTTCAGGGATGAGGTGGTAGAAATGGTGGAACTTCCTATTTTACCCATTTCTGTCATTGGTTCCTATCCAAAGCCAAAATGGCTGAGAGAGAGCATTAAGTTGAGGAAGGCAGGAAAAATAGAGGATTCCCATATGGAGGAAGCATATAGGGATGCAGTTTCCTCCGTAGTTAGAGAGCAAGAGCTGCTGGGAGTTGATATACCATCAGATGGGGAAATGAGAAGGGAGGAAATGGTAGAATATTTTGCTGAAAGAATTGAAGGGTTCAAGTTCTTCGGAAACGTCAGAGTGTGGGGAAATAACTATTTCAGGAAGCCTGGAATTGTGGGTCCATTGAAATGGAAGGGGCCTATGACAGTTGAGGAATATAAGCTTCTCAGAGAAGTCTCAACAGCAAAGGCTGTAAAGATTCCCATAACTGGACCTTATACCATAGCAGATTGGTCCTACATAATATATTATAGGAGCAAGGAAGAAGCAACCTTCGAGTTAGCTAAAATTATTAACAGAGAGCTTAAGGAGTTAGAGGGAGCAGGAGCAACATTTGTGCAAATAGATGAGCCCGCCCTAACAACACATCCTGATGAAATGGAGTGGGCAGTGGAAGCTATAAATGAGGCCGTTAGAGGAATTAACATGAAGATAGGCCTTCATGTTTGCTATTCTGATTACAGAATATTGAAACCGTTTTATGATCGATTGAAAGTATCTCAATTTGCCCTCGAGTTTGCAAATAGAGGATTCAGCGATCTTGAAGTTGTAGAGGGACTAGGGGTGGAGCTCGGCTTTGGAGTTGTAGATGTTCATAGCAGAAGAGTAGAATCTCCAGAGGAGGTTGAAGCCGCTATAATGAAGGTACTGAAGTATGTGAAGCCTGAATGCCTCTACATTAATCCTGATTGTGGACTCAAGCTTCTACCTAGGAGCATAGCTAGAGAGAAGCTGAAGTCTATTAAGCTAGGTACTGATAGAGTTAGAAGGAAGTTAGCAGAGAATGGGAATGAAAAAACTATACTGACAAATACCCCGAAATGCCAATGATTTCATAGAATGGAATGCTTGGTCAGCTCTGATAGCTTAGCCATTCCCTCCCCATACTTTATTTTTCCAATGTAGAACTCTCCATTGTTTATTGGTATCCAGGAGGAAATATCATCATCATAATAGTAGTCGATTGCAGTAGAAGATGAAACGATCAAGCTGTTTCTCTCGTTCTTCAAGTATAGCCTGTAATAAGGTGCATGATCAGCATTTATAAAATAGCTTCCGAATAGAACCTGGATCTCTCCCTCTGCTATTAGAACTGCTATTAAATTCAGAGCTGACTTCACGTATTCTTTATATCTTTTGATTGTACTTATATCGAAACTTTTCCCCAATTCCGTTGAGAGAGACTGACCTAGCATGAATGTATCGCTGTATCTATTAGCAACACCTTCTGGAACCAATGAGCCTATTTCTGAAACCAATCGCTCTTTGTCAACTGAGCCGTTGTGAGCTATTATGAGCTTTTCTCCTGTCCTAGTCGAGAACTCGAATGGCTGAACGTTGAATATGCTGACTTCTGTATCAGGAGAAGCTGCCCTCGCATGAATTAGATCAATGATGAATGGCTTGAAGTATTCAGAGTCGACGGAATTGCCGGGTATTATTTCAGGCTTCTTCACATAAATTGGGTGCATGTGCTTAATTATCGAATATGAGATGTTTCCGCTATCCAAGTATAAGGTTGCTCTTCCCCATCCATGCTTGTGTGAGGAGCCCTTAGGACCAAATATTCTCTTGGCATATGGATCATAATATGCAGAAGAAACAAGTGCACTCACCATTTTCTCATAGGTATTTATAGAATGAGTAGATGGCATTCCCATCATTGCTAGCATTCTGCACATTTTAATGTTACCTCACTTCAACTGGAGTACGATTCTAAATTAGCTTTTCTCCTTTTTTTGATTTTGCTCGGGATCTTGCTTATTAATCCAGTATTCAGAATCTCTAACGTTGAATGGTGCTAAACATGCAGATCTCTCAGGATTCAATCATCCCTATTGTAGTCCAGCTTTATGCTGTGATGAATCCTCTTGTGGCGATTCCAAAGTTCCTGGAAGTAGTTGAATCAACTGAGGGAAGCTTTTTCAGAATGGTTAATAGAGTATTTTTTGCCATATTATTACTTACGACTCTGTTCGTTTTAGGTGGAAACTATATTTTGAGCATTTTTGGAATTAGTCTTTCCAGCTTGAAGATTGCAGGGGGCATAATACTTCTGTCGGTTGCCATTGATACGCTGATAACGGGACATAAGCCCGAAAAGGTGGAAACAGGAGATCTGATCGTGGTTCCAATTGCTACCCCTCTAATAGTTGGTCCTGGGACAATGACTACTTTGATACTCCTCAGTGGGCTGAAAGGAATAGCAGCCACACTGCTATCCTCCTTCTTAGCATGCTTTCTAGTATACCTCACTCTATTGGCATCAACCTTCCTATCAAGATTACTGGGTCCTACATTTGTGAATGGATTGGGAAAGTTCATGTCGCTGATAATTGCTTCATTTGCTATAGAGATGCTATTGGGTGGACTGCAGAGCTATTTTCCCAAATTTTTTCAATAGTACTTGGTGAAGTTGGAAAATAATTTATTTATGCGAGTAGAAATTGAAAAAGCTAAATATAACTTAAATTGAACATAAAGAGATGATGATGACCGTTGAGGGAAGAAAAAGGTTGTGTGGGGAGTATTTGCTGTCGATATATTCGCAGTGAAGAAAGCATAGAGAAGAATTACTTAGTTCTCCTCCATGGATATACGTTCAATAGCTTAGTTTGGAAAGAAATTGGACTTCTGCAGAAATTGGAAGAGGAGAGAATTCCATTTTTCGCACTTGACATGCCATATGCTACAAGAAGCGAATGCACTAGAAGAACTACAGATGCGCTAATGAACTTAACCTTTTTGGAGGATTCCATTGAGAAGCATCTGGGAGGAGTAGGTGCACCAATATTATTGGGTGCCAGCATGGGAGGCTATTTTGCTATCCTGTATGCTGAGGAGAGACCTGCTAGGGGGCTTATTCTTGTTGGTCCGGTTGGAACTGAGGAGGAAAAGGTGAGAATGAAAATCGGCAAAATCGATAGTCCAGTATATATAATACTCGGAGACAAAGATACAATAATTGATTTTGAATCGATAAAATCCTTTGCTTCTCTCGCAAAGAGATCGAAAATTGTTATTTATGAATCCTCAGGACATCCTGCCTATCTCTATCAGAAAGACAGATTCATTAAGGATGTAATTTCCTTCTATAGAAAGAACAGCTATAGAGAGAGCTCAGCTGCTGAGAGATCTGAAGATTTCTTCCCTTAGCTTGTAGTCCTCCTCGGATGCCTTGGATATTATCACACCAGCATGCACTACAACATAATCCCCAACCTCTACATCCTCAAACGAAGCATCGGCTTGTACAATGGCTCCTCCTCCTATGTCCACCTTTGCGATCTTCTCCTTTTCATCCTTGCTGATAACCCTGCCTATTATTCCAAGACACATCTTTGTTCCACCTCAGCATATTCTCGGCACAATAATTCCGGAAGGGGGATCCAGAATCCTGAGCCCCCCTATTCTAGTTCTAAGCAGGACTTCGCTTCCCTTCCCAGTAACTTCTCCTATGATTTCAGCTTCCGGGAATCCGCTCCTTCTCATCTCCTCTAGGAAGATCTCCGCTATCGAGGATTCTACAGCTATCACTGCTCTACCCTCACTTGCAAGTGAAAGAGGATCTATTCCGAGCAAATCCGAAATGCCTTTTACCCATGGTTTAATGGGAATCTTTTCCTCCATGACCACGATTCTCACTCCATTCAGCTCTGACCAATCGTTTAAAACCATTGAGAGCCCCCCTCTTGTTGGATCTCTAGCAGCGTGCACAAAGCTTCCGAATTTTTCAAATAGGGGGAGCAGGCTCATAAGAGGAAGAACGTCGCTCTTAGCATCCTCATTCAGCTCAAGGCCAAACTGATGTGCAGCTATCACAGCACCGTGTTCACCAATGCCTCCAGTCAATATGATTTTGTCCCCTATTTTTATTCTGTCATCAGTGATGGGTCTCTTTGTCAATCCTATTCCTGCTGTAGTTATTGTAAATCCGGAAATTTGACCTCTAGGCATTACTTTGAAATCTCCTCCAACAATCGCTACTCCAAGAGATTTGCTCTCTCTTATCATATCATCAGCAGCCTTTTTGAGGAGATCTATTTCAGTTCCTTCCTCTGCTACTATGGCATCGAGTATGGCTAGTGGGGTAGCACCAGAAACCACCAAATCGTTCACTGTTCCATCCACAGCTAGCTTTCCAATGCTGCCACCTTTGAAAAAGATTGGCTGTATTGTAAAAGAATCTATTGTTATAGCTAAATAGAGATCTTCATTGATCCTTATGAAGCCTGAATCATCCATTATATCTAGGCCGATTATTCCTTTGGTTCTCCATGTTTTTGCAAGGGATATTGCCTCAGAAAGCAGATCTCTCACTAGTTTTTCTGTTTCTATGCCACCTGCTCCATCTGCCAGCGTGATATTTGATTTCTTCAGCATGATTCTACTCCTCAAAATACACAAGAAAAATTAGGCTATACTCGTTAAAAAATCAAATGTGTGAGGAGCTTTGCTGGAAAGCGCTCTAAGCGAGATTCGAAAAATTGCTGAAAAATTGGGAAAAACCAAGATAATGAGCTTTTGTGGCACACATGAGCACACTATCGCTTCGAGCGGATTGAGAGCTGTTTTACCGGGCGAAGTGGAGCTAATACCTGGGCCAGGATGTCCTGTTTGCGTTACACCTGCCAGCATAGTTGATGAAGCCATAAGGCTTTCTTTGGAAGGAGTTGAAGTAATAACTTTTGGGGATGCTTTCAGGCTTCCCGGAAAAAAATGGATTAAAAGCGATTTTCCAAAGAGCCTGATGGAAGCGAAGCAGAGAGGAGGATATGTAAGAGTAATATATTCTCCATTGGAAGCGATAATAAATAGGAGCAGAGAGAGCGTTTTCCTTGCTATTGGTTTCGAGACAACTGTTCCTGCTACTGTGTCACTTTTGGAAAGAAAAAATAATGTTAAAATATTGAGCGCTCATAGGCTAACTCCCCCAGTCATGAAATACACGCTTGAAAAGCACGGTAGAGGGGGCTTAAGGGGAATAATAGCGCCTGGACATGTTTCCGCAATAGTTGGAGCAAAGGCATGGGAGTTTCTTCCAAGGGACTATGGTATCGCAACTGTTGTTTCCGGCTTTGAGCCAGAAGATGTTTTAATATCCATTCTTGAACTGCTCAGGATGATTGAGAGGGACGCCCCTTCCCTGAAAAATACGTACAAGAGAGTGGTCAAATATGAGGGAAATTTGGAAGCTCAGAGAGCCATTGAAAAGTGGTTTGAGATATCCGATGCATCTTGGAGAGGTTTTGGAGTTATTCCAAACAGCGGTCTTGTCCTGAGGGAAAAGTGGAAAGACCTTGATGCTATGTGGCAGTATGGAATTAGAGCTGATAGAGATTCTGGCAGCGATAACCCTCCAGGATGCAAGTGCGCTGAAGTAACTCTTGGCATGAGCTTTCCAACTAGTTGTCCCCTCTTCATGAAAACGTGCGTTCCCGAAAATCCATATGGACCATGCATGGTCAGCACTGAGGGAACATGCTACATATGGGCGAGGATGCTTGGAAGAAGAAGCTAGAAAAATCATAGTTATAGGAATAGTTCAGGGAGTTGGCTTCAGGCCGTTCATATATAGATTGGCTAAGAGGCTTGGCTTGAATGGATATATAAGGAACTTGGGCGGAAGTGAAGTTGTGATCCATGCTGAAGGTGAATTGAATAGAATTCAAGAGCTTATACTGGCCATAGAGAGGAATCATCCTCCTAGGGCTGTGATTGAGAAAATAGAGGTAGAGGATGCAGAATTAGAGGGTTGGAAAGATTTCTTCATCCTTCCAAGCGAGGAGAGAAAGGAGGAGAAATCAGTAATACCTCCTGATATAGGGATGTGCGATGAATGTCAGAGAGAGATCTTGGATCCATGCTCAAGATTCTATCGATACCCTTTTCACTCCTGTGTGAACTGCGGTCCTAGATATAGTATGATGATTAAGCTTCCTTATGACAGAGAGAACACATCCATGTCACTCTTTCCACTATGTGAAAGATGCAGAAGTGAGTACGGAGATCCGAATAATGCTAGAAGATTCTATGCTCAGGGAATTAGCTGTCCTATTTGTGGTCCTAAACTGAGCCTCCTCGATTCCTATGGAAGAAAAATCGACGTTGAGGATCCCATTCAAGAAGCTGCAAGCTTAATAAATGAAGGACATATAGTAGCTATAAAAGGCATAGGAGGATATCATATAGCAGTTCTGGCAACTTCCTCAGATGCTGTATCCAGGCTAAGAGAGAGAAAGAGGAGGATGAGAAAGCCTTTTGCCCTAATGGCAAGAGATATAGAAACTATTGAAAAAAATGCATACGTGGGAGAAATCGAGAGAGAAGAGCTTCTATCACCTTGGAGACCAATAGTTCTGCTAAGAAGGAAAGATGATAGCATAGTATCTCCAGAGGTCGCTCCAGGACTAAACACTTTGGGTTTCATGCTTCCCTACTCACCTCTTCACTTTCTTCTGATGAGGGAAGTGAGAGATGGAATAGCTGTAATGACAAGTGCAAACATATCAGGAGAACCTACGTGCACTGATCTTTCATGTTTGCTTGAAAGTCTTGGAGACTCAATTGATTACGTTCTGGATCATGATAGGCCTGTATTCAATAGAGTAGACGACAGTGTGGTTAAATTTGTTGATGGAGAAAAGGTCATCCTGAGAAGATCTAGGGGCTTTGCTCCTGCCTGGATTGAAGTTAAAATCGATTTCTTGAGGCCTGTAATAGCCCTGGGGGCATTTCTGAACAATGTTGGTGCAATCGCCTTTGATAACAAGGTCGTTCTAACGCAGCATATAGGAGACATGGACAGCTTCAGCTCGTTGCAGTTTCTACTCTCTACAATAAATAGATTGAGCTCGTGGTATGGTATTCAGGGATCTCCATCAACAGTTGTCATGGATAAGCATCCAATGTATCCTCAAAACAGGCTCTATAGAAATAGAATTCGCATGGAAATTATAGAAGAATTGAGAGTTCAGCATCACTGTGCCCATGCTCTTCAGGCTACAGATGGAGATTGGAATGATAGTCTTCTGGGATCGACGGCAATAGCGATTGATGGAACAGGCTATGGAGATGATGGTAATATTTGGGGAGGGGAAGTGCTGATGATAGAGAAAAGCGGATGTGAGAGAGTGGGTTCTCTCAGCGATTTCCCTCTAATTGGAGGGGATTTGGCGGTTAAGGAAGCAGTTAGGCCCCTGGCAGGGCTTCTTTTTTCCTATTTCGGAGAAGATGCCCGAGCATTGTTGAGGTCTTTCCGTCTAATGGAAAAAGAGTGGAAAGGCGATGGGGAGAAGTTGATTGATGTTCTAACAAACGGAAGATCTGTCTTTCCTAGTTCTTCAAGCTTAGGCAGGCTCCTTGACGCTCTCGGCTGTGCCCTTGGATTGAGATGCTATGCTGATTATGATGGGGAAATACCAATGATGATCGAGGATTTTTCCTTGAATGGGAAAGATAGAGATGATATAGGCGTGAAAATAAGGAAGCAGGGATGTGAGAGAATCGATCTGGGCGAGGTTCTCTTAAAGCTCTCTGAGATAAAGGAAAGGGAGGAAGCAAGGGACTTTCTATACGCTCTTCAGCTTGAGCTTGGTAGAGCTTTAGGAAAAGTAGCTTCCAAATATTCTAGAAGTGGTATTGTTCTCCTTGGTGGGGGGGCTGCTGTGAACTCAATAATTACGAGAGGAATTAGGGAAGCAGTAAGCGAAGAGGGGCTCAGTTTGAGATTTGGAAGAAAAGTTCCTCCTGGTGATGGAGGAATAGCTCTTGGTCAAATTATATATGCTGGGCTCAAGCAAAATGGAGTATTGGGTTAAATTTACCTCACAGCTTTTGAGAGCCATTCTCCCTTTTTTGCCCATAAGTAGCCTCCGATTCCAGCGTATAAATTGCTTAAGGAAATAGCAATCCAAACTCCCAATTGACCGAGACCGAAAAGAAAGCCTAGTAGGCCGCTCAGTCCTATTCTAAAAACATAGAGTCTAATTATGGAAAGTATTGTGAAATTCAACGTGTGGCCAGATCCAGTGGCAAGGGCACTGCTGGTGAAAAAGAGCCCTAGAAATGGGAGTGAAGCAGCAAAAGCTATCATCAGAGAGGATCCCACTGAAGCAACAGCATCATCGTTTATAAATGCTCTTATGAGTGGTATTCTGAAGATTGAGATTAAAGTGGCTCCGATGAGGAGAGAGAGGAAAACGAACCTGTGGGCAATTGATGCAACCTTCTTTGCTCTCTCATATATTTCTGCTCCTATGGCTTGTGCTATCATTATAGATAATCCTCTATTTATTCCCCATGTGAACGATTGAACTATATCCAAAAGCCTCAGAGTGACGCCATACGCTGCTACTGCAGCATCCCCGAAATGTGCTACAATAGACATCATTATCAAGAAAGCTAAGTTTATAGTTATGTTCTGAATGACAAGCGGAAAACCTACTTTATTAATTAGCTTGAAAATGTAGCTATTGGGAAACAGATCATCCTTGGACGGCTTCATCCCTCCTTTTTCTCTGAAGAGGAAAAGAAGCAATAGAGAAGCTTGAAATCCCCTTGCTATGTTCGAAGTTATGGCTGCCCCCTTTACTTCCAATCTTGGGAATCCGAATAAGCCGAAGATAAGGATGGGGTCAAGAATCATGTTCAGGATGATGCTAGCTATATTGATTTTTGTTGGAGTTCGAGTGTCACCATATGAGTTCATTATGGATGTCAGGGAAAATGAAAGAAAGACGAGAGGAGTACCAAGGATGCTTAGCTTCATGTAAGAAACTGCAAAGGGATATACGTCCGATGGGGTATTCATAACGGAGATGATCCATGGAGTTGCCATGTAGACTGGGATCGAGACAAAAAGGCTTAGGATAAAGAGAAAGGTAATGCTGAAGCCTGACGATTTTGAAGCTCTTTGTAGGTCTCCCCCACCAAAATATTGGGAGATTATTGTTGAGCCAGCAGTAGAATATGCCATTCCAATAGATTGAAAGAGCCAAATAACAGTCGAAGTTATTGTCGGGGCATCAAACTGTTCAACTCCAAGCCTTCCAAGCCAGAGAGCATTGATTAAGTTATAAGCCATGTTTACATAGTTTGCTACAATTGCTGGCCATGATAGCCAAAGCAAGGTGTTCAGGGGAGATCCGTACAAGATCCTTGTTCTGTTCTCAAGCAGCTCCCTATTCTCCCCTTTCTCCATCTGAACCTCGCGCCTTCATTTTTATTTTTTAATTTTTCCCTTGATTGGTTTAAAAATTAATTAGGGGTAAATGATCTTCTGCTATTGGTGGTTTCTACTGTGAAATTGAAAGATGCTGTTGAAATTTCGTTGATCGCTGGAGGTTATGCGGCTTTAACTATAATGGTTGCTCCAATCGCGTACGGTCCTATTCAGGCCAGGATAAGCGATATTCTCCTGTCTTTGCCTTTTTCGAGGAGATTTGGATTGAAGGGAGTCATAGGATTAACTGTGGGAGCTTTTCTCTCTAACCTCGCTTCTCCCTATGGGGCATATGACATGGTTCTAGGAACGCTTGCAAATTTCACCTCATCACTGCTAGTATATGCCTCGAGAAAGTTACCATTCCCATTGAGGATATCTCTTGTTACAGGTATTGCTCTTGGGATAGCTGCAGTAGATTTCATAATAGGATACGTCCTTCTTGGACTAATCTATCAGGTACCCCTGCTCTATGGTATGGGGGGTGTTGCTATAGGCGAGATCCTCACATTTGGAATAGGGGGCTATTTACTAGCAACTGGGCTGGAAAAACGGTATGGAGAGGGAGCAGAGAGAAATGATTATGGAGCTAGCCAAAGTGAGGGTAAGGCTGAACGGTAGAGAAGTGCTGAAAGATGTGTCTTTGAGGTTTGACCCAGGAATAACAGTTCTCCTAGGTGAGAATAGCAGTGGAAAGACAACACTGCTTAAGACAGCGGCTGGGCTAATTAGGCCAGAAAGTGGAACAATTTTCATTGACGGAAAGGACATAGGATTGATGAAACCTAAGGAAAGAGCAAGGCTAATAGGTTATTGCTGGCAAAACCCCTACAGTGGATTCTTCGAGGAGAATGTGAAGAGAGAGGTGGAGTTTATACTGAAAAACATTGGAGCAGCAGGGAGGAGGGATGTTCTGGAAATTCTTGGGATAGAGAAGCTCATGACAAGAAATCCATTCAAGCTGAGTGGTGGAGAAGCTAGGAGGGTTTCTATTGCTAGCGTTATTGTGGCTGATCAGCCAATAATTCTCCTCGATGAACCATTCAATGAGATGGATCTGGATGGATATATATCTATTCTCAAGCTCTTGAATATGTTTAAAAATGAGGGAAAAACAGTTGTTGTTGCCCTTAACAATGCTTTGACGATCGATTCCATTCGTCCGGAGAAAGTAGTTGTTCTTAAGGAAGGGAAGGTTGTTTTAGCTAAAAAGTTTGGAGAAATAACAGAGGATGAGCTCGAAAGAAATAACATCGTAACGAGGAGAGCGATCAGTTGAATCTAATAGAGGAGATAGTGAAGGCTAGAGAAGCGGGAACCGAGCTGAAAGGATTGAAGGCTAGCGTCTTGAAGGCTGCAATTTTGCTTTTATCTTTAATATCAATAGCTCTTCCTCATCAGCAAGAAATTTCTATTGCTATAGCGATCTTATCTTCAGTTCTTCTTTCCGTTTCTGGTGCCTTCAGAGTTTTGCTAGGTGGTTACTTTCTGTTCTCCACGACTGTAATTCCAATAGATGCTATAAGCTTAGCTTATGGTGGAAGCTTTTTCTCGATTCTGAGAGTCACTACATATACTCTCTCCACTATGCTCTCTCTAATTTTGTTCATTTCAACAACTGATAACAGTGATCTAGAGAGTCTATTTGGTAGGAGGAGAATCATTATATACACTTATTCTTCAATCTTTTACTTCATGAATTCTCTCAAAAATGTTGAGGATTCCTTTAAAAGCAGAGGATATGAAGCAAGGGTTAGAAATCCGTGGAGTTTCGTTCCTCTTCTCATATCCTATGTTTATTTCATCTTGGAAAAGATGGAGAGCGTTGCTGAGAGCATTGAAGCAAGAGGGGGAGATTAGAGTTTTGTCTTTTACACATGCGATGATAATGCTCTTACTAGGTCTGCGATGAACACCTTGCTGTGCTTGTAGCAATTCAATAATCCTCTATATATCCTCTTGTGCTCTTGGTTCTTCACTCTGCATAGTGGGCAGGTCGAGGAAGTGTTCTCTTCATTAACGAGCTCCACCTTTATACCGTGCTCTTTTCCTACTTCGATCACTCTTCTCGCTAGACATTCCAATGTCCATGTATGAACCACTTCGAAGTTGACCTTGGAGGTTCTATTGCTGTTTTGAGATATGTATTTTTGATAGCAAAATAGAACTTTGAAATACCTTTCCTGTAATTTATAGAAAGGTTCATTCAAAAAAAGAATATGTGCGAAAGATGTTTTAAAGATTTTTTCCAAAACATTTAGTAGTGAGAGTTATGTGCTTTGGATGCTGGGGATTTTGGCCATTTTGGGGAATGGGCATAGGAGGATTCTTCTTCCCAATGATGATGCTAATAGTATGGCTTCTTTTTATAGCAATTGGGATTGGGATCGTTGTCTATGTTATAAAGCGCATAGATCTATCAAGCAATGATAGGAAAAGATATGAGGAATTGAAAAAGAAGATAGAAGAGCTGGAAAAGAAGCTGGAGAGCTCCTCCCATTAATTTTTCCATTTTTTTAAAAATAAGCAGACTTCTTCGGAAAATATACTTTTATTTTCCTTCTCAGATATAGAGGTGCTTGGGCCCGTAGCCCAGCCAGGATTAAGGCACCGGCCTTCGGAGCCGGGGATCCCGGGTTCAAATCCCGGCGGGCCCGTGGTAATTATTCCTTAGCTAAAAAATCATCATAATTGTTGACTTAAATCAAATATCCTTGAAGTGCTAATGCTCATAGCTTGTAATAGCTAATAGGTGTTTTTCAAAAATTAGCGCGAATGCCAATGCCATTTAATTATGCTTTTTCAATTAACCTCCTATCTCCCTCGAAAACCCTGTTTCTTTTTTCTTTCTGCTTGCTAAATGAACACCCAGCAAAAAAACTAAGTAAAATGGGATTGCTAGCATGAACATTGTTATTCCGGAGGGATCAGGGGTTATCACAGCAGCAATAAAGAGTATTGCTATGAAGATCAGTCTGGAATTATAGCCCTTGAGCTTTTCAGCGTCCACTACTCCAAATACGATGAGATAGTAGATGACAAGAGGGATCTCAAATATAGCTCCCGTAGTCAGTGTTATTCCTATTATGAAGGAGAGGAGTTTGGAATAAGTCATGCTTATGAGGAAGTTCTCTGTAGGAGCTGGAGCTGCTTGTAGAAGAAGCATGATCTTCATAGTTATTGGAGCTAGAACGAAATATCCCAAAAGAGCTCCAAAAATAAATAGTCCTACTCCAGCTGCGGCTGCCCCCTTCATCCTTTCTCTCTCATTTGGGTATAGAGCTGGCTTCACATATTCATATATTTCATATGCTATGAATGGAGAGGAGATAATCGCTGCAAACAAGAGAGATGTGTAAAGTATAACATTGAAGCCTTCAAATGGAGATGTGTATATTACAGTTACATTGAATGTGTGACCATACCAAGTTACGTTGGAGGGGAGCACATAGCTGACCATGTCCTTTGATAGTTCAGCAACAATTGGTACGTAAGAATGTGATACATCTATGGGAATGAATGTGATTATGATCCAAACGGATATGAAAAAAATGAGGATTTTCTTTAGTCTCTCTGAAAGCTCCTCGAGATGCTTTTCAATTGGCTGTTCACTTTGTTCAGTTCCTCCTTTCTTTCGCATTCTCTTCAGCCCAGAAATTCTGGCTGCTACTTTCCAATTTTCTCCTGTATTTTCTTCAGAATTTCTGCATCGCTTAGTCCATTAACATCTATGCCGAGCTTCTTTGCTATTTCAAGTATAATCTGCCTGTCACTTTCAGTTAGCGTTTGCTTAGAAGATATGGCAGAAATTTGCTTTTTCTCCTCATCAGTAGCTCCTGAAGCTGCCTTTCTGAACTCCCTTAGAGCTTCTCCAATAGATCTAGCTAGCTGCGGGAGCTTCGAGGGGCCCAGCAGTAACAAAGCAATTACCAGAATTGCTATTATCTCCGGTGTGCCAAGTGAACCTGGCATGTTTTTTCATCTCTGTTTAAAAATAACGAATAATAATTAAATAAATTTAACTATTTAAATGGCTATCAGCCTGTTTTCCCACTTATAATAATTGAAAAATTTATATGAAAGGTCAAACATTAACTGAATAATAAGAAAAAATTTCAGGATGAAGCCTTATGGGAAAAAGTATTTTTGAAAAAATTCTGACTGAGCATCTGGTGGAGGGAAAACCAGAACCAGGAGAAGAGGTATCAATAAAGATAGACCAAACACTGACACAGGATGCTACGGGAACAATGGCTTTCCTTGAATTTGAGGCCATAGGTATTCCCAGAATTAAGACGGAATTGAGCGTGAGCTATGTTGATCATAACATGCTTCAAATTGACTACCTGAACCCAGATGACCACCTCTATTTGCAGACAGCTGCAGCTAAATTTGGAGCATATTTCTCAAGGCCAGGTAATGGAATATGCCATCAGGTTCATCTGGAGAGGTTTGCAGCTCCTGGAAAGACCCTGCTAGGAAGCGACAGTCATACTCCTACAGCTGGAGGAATAGGTTCTTTGGCCATTGGAGCAGGAGGAATGGAAATAGCAGCAGCAATGGCAGGAGTTCCTTATACATTCAAGTACCCAAAGCTAGTTAAGGTGAATTTGAGAGGAAAGCTGAATGATTGGGTATCAGCAAAAGATGTTGTTTTAGAAATGCTCAGAAGACTCACAGTAAAAGGAGGTGTTGGAAAGGCATTCGAGTTCACTGGAGAGGGAGTAAGGTACCTAAGCGTTCCTGAAAGAGCTACAATAACAAATATGATGGTTGAGACAGGTGCTACTACGAGCATTTTCCCCAGTGATGAAATTACTAGGAAGTGGCTAGCAGCCCAGCAGAGAGAGGAGCAGTGGAAACCAATAGCCCCTGATCCTGATGCATACTATGATGAGGAAATCGAGCTTGATATGAGCGAGCTGGAACCCCTTGCTGCCTTGCCTCACTCTCCAGACAATGTTAAGCCAGTTGCTGAAGTAGAGGGCTATGAGATTGCTCAAGTAGCCATAGGCTCATGTACTAATTCTTCTCTGAGAGATATGAAAATTGTAGCAAATGCGCTGAAGGGAAAGAAAGTAGCAGAGAGCACATCGCTTCTCGTGACGCCTGGCTCGAGACAAGTAGTTCTAAATTTAATAGCCAGCGGGGAATTCTACTATATTGTTGAGGCTGGAGGAAGAGTTCTGGAAAATGCATGTGGGCCCTGCATAGGAATGGGGGGAGCCCCTCCATCTGGCTCTCTGAGCGTCAGGACATATAATAGGAATTTCAAAGGAAGAAGTGGAACTGAGGATGCTGGTGTAATATTGACTAGCCCTGAAACTGCTGTAGCAACAGCTATAACAGGGAAGCTAACTGATCCAAGAAGGCTCGGAAAGATGCCAGAAATAGTTATGCCGGAGAAGTTCATCGTTGATGATAGAATGATTATTCCTCCTCTTCCGCCATCTCAGGCACAAAGCGTCCAGATAAGAAGAGGACCAAATATAAGGCCGTTGCCCAACTTCGATCCGCTTCCAAAGGAAGTTGAGGGAGAGGTTCTGATAAAGCTGGGAGACAATGTAACAACAGATGATATATTGCCAGCAGGAGCAAATGTCCTCCCTCTCAGGAGCAATATAGAGAGAATATCAAAGTTCATTTTCCATAGGCTCGATCCAAGCTTCTATGATAGAGCAGTTGAGAAAAAGGGAGGAATTATTGTTGGAGGAGAGAACTATGGACAGGGGTCAAGCAGAGAGCATGCAGCCATTGTTCCCAGGTATTTGGGAATAAGAGTAGTGATGGCAAGATCATTTGCTAGAATACACAGGCAAAATCTAGTGAACTTTGGTGTAGTTCCACTGATCTTCACCAGTACTGAGGACTACAATTCTGTACAGAAGGGAGATAGAATTAGAATTGAGCTGGGTAAGCTCGAAAGTAGGGAAGTAAAAGCTCATCTAATAGGAAAAGAAAGGACAATTTCTCTGAAGCATGATCTCTCCGAGAAGGAGAGGGAAGTTATTTTGGCAGGGGGTCTCCTGCCGTGGATCAGATTGAATTTTTCTTAATTAAAAAAAATCGGGTGAGTTTGAATGGTTGACAGGTCCGAAATAGAAAAGGCAAAGGAGTATTTTGGGAAAATATTGGAAGAACAGCTTGCAAGGGCGGAGAAAATAAAGTCCTCCCAAGCAATTATAGATTTCACAAAGGTCAGACCAATTGTTATAGGTGTTGCTGGAGGAGATGGTATAGGTCCAATTATAGTTAGTGAGGCAGAAAGGATCCTCAAGCATCTCCTTTCAGAGGAGATTGAAAAGGGAATTGTTGTATTCAAGGAGATTGAAGGCTTAACCATTGAGAATAGGGCACGAGTGATGAAAGCAGTACCAGATGAAGTTCTTGAGGAGATCAAGAAAACACATGTCCTATTGAAGGGCCCCACCCATACTCCATCTCCGGGTGATCCCTGGCCCAATATTGAGAGCGCCAACGTTGCTCTGAGGAGGGAGCTCGATCTCTTTGCTAACGTGAGACCAGTTAAGAATCCCTTGCTGGGAATAGACTGGACATTCTTCAGGGAGAATACTGAGGGAGAATACATACTTGGGAGCATGGGAATTGATATTGATGATGTATCAATAGATTTCAAAGTAATAACTGAGGCTGGCAGTGAGAGGATAATTAGGATGGCCTTTGACTATGCCAGGAAGACTGGGCTGAACAGAGTTTCCGTTATAACTAAGGCCAATGTTGTTAAAAAGACAGATGGAAGGTTCTACAGAGTTGCTGAAAGGGTTGCAAAAGAATATCCCGAAGTAAAATGGGATCACTGGTTCATTGACATATTCTCAGCCAAGCTCCTCGATCCTGAGAGAAGGAGTGACTTCAAAGTGATAGTGTCTCCAAATCTCTACGGCGACATATTAACAGATGAGGCTGCACAGCTTCAAGGAGGTGTGGGAACAGCAGGGAGCGCTAACATTGGGGCAAGATATGCTATGTTTGAGGCAATTCATGGAACAGCCCCTAGAATGGTGAAGGAGGGGAGAGCAATTTATGCCGATCCGGAGAGCATACTGAGGGCATCCGTTCTCATGTTGAAGCACATTGGGTTGAACGAGAAGGCTGAAATGCTGGATATGGCGCTCGACATATGCAGCATTTTCGAGAGAAAGATCGTTGTGACAGGAAGACCTGGAGGAGCCACGACAAGGCAATATGGCGATTATGTGCTGAGCTGGATCGAAAACCCACATCTCAAGGAAGAATGGAAAAGGGCTTATGAGTCATTCATAGCAAAAGCGAGATCGGAGGGAAAATAAATGGTATACACTTCAAAGGGTAAACTATTTAGGGATGCTCTCCAGAGGCCTGGGCTGCTTTTCAGGCCGTGTGCCTATGATGCTCTCTCTGCTATATTGATAGAAAGAGCTGGCTTTGAAGTTATAGGAACCACTGGCTATGGGATAGCAGCAAGTTTGATTGGACAGCCAGATATAGGGCTAGTAAGCTATGGAGAGATGGTGGAGAGAGTTAGAACAATAATAGCTGCAGTATCTAAGCCTGTTGATGTTGATGCAGACACAGGCTATGGAAATGCGCTCAATGTATATTGGGCCGTATACAATTTCTCTCTAATGGGTGCAGGAGGGGTCAGAATAGAAGACCAAGTTTGGCCAAAAAGATGCGGACACATGGCAGGGAAGCAGATAATAGCGAAGGACGAAATGGTTCAAAAGATCAAAGCTGCAGTCAAAGCAAAAAACGAGGTGGATCCTGAAATTGTTATTGGAGCCAGAACTGATGCGAGAAGCGTTGCTGGTCTGAGTGCAGTTATTGAGCGAGGAAAAGCCTATGCTGAGGCTGGAGCAGATTACGTATATGTTGAGGCTCCTCAGTCGCTTGAAGAGCTAAAGCTTATTGTTAAGAGCATACCTGCTCCAATAGCTCTGAACATAATTCCTGGGGGGAGAACTCCACCGTTTACAGTTGAACAGCTGGAGGAGGCTGGAGTAAAATATCTTTCAATACCGATGATTGCCCTCTATCCAGCAACGAAAGCCATAATTGATGCTCTCAAGGTCTTCAGAGAAACGAAAGATCTCATGAAGCTAGCATCAATGGGAGTCAGCTGGAGCGAGTTCAATGAGATTGTGGGAATGAAAAAATGGAGGAGCATGGAGCTGGAGTTCTCAACGAAGGAAGATCTCATAGCAAGGTATGGAACTGACAATCTGGAAGAAATAATGAGAAGAGAAATGCTGGAAACTGAGTCAAAATGGAAGAAGTCAGAGAAGGGGAGCAACAGCACCTGAAAAGAGCAAGAGAGAGAAGAATAAGTATCCAATAAAGATCCCTGTAGCGAGGGGGACTCCAAAGCTGGCAATGATGTAGGAGTCATCTATTTTGTATTTTTCTGGATAGAGGGGATCGATTTCCACATTAGCATGGAGCCTCCTAATGCTAGAAGAAACAAGAGGGAAATAGAATTTTTTCCTGAAAAATTCCTCCTTGCTCATAACCTCTCCAAAAATGAAGTAGTAGGCCTTCCTCAAGCTCGTCATTCCAGATGTGAGGTTATTGAACAGCTGCTTTCTTCTAAAATTAATGATAATGTTCCTCATGATTATGAAAAGGGGGAGGAAGAAGGAAAAGGCAGTTGCAATGAAGCCAGGAAAAATTGGTATTCCGAAGAATAAGATTGGGAATGGATTAAGCAAAAATACATAGGATACAATGAAAGCATCACCTCTTCCCATGAGTCCAAGAGCTGAAAGCACGAATATCATTATGAAAGATATGAGGCCCACTGCAAGGTTAACTAGAGTTGGGAGGGGGTTTAACTCATAATATATGAAATTCACAGCTGCTGTTATAGGAATCATTAGATAGAAAGCCTTCGAGGATATTTCCCTTGTTTTCCAATCCTCATAGGATAAGTAAGAATAGTAAACTAGAGTAACAGCTAGAGAGATGAATATGAGCTGATTCATCTAACATCACTATTGCCTATACATTGTTGCAAATATCTGCTTGTCTTCGCATGAGATCCCCAGAACTACTTTCAAGCTCTTTTCCGGAATTTCCAATTCCTTCGAGAATCCCATGATGCCATCGTCCAGAACCCATCCAATTTTGCCGAGCTCATGAATAACAGCTCTGTCTGAAGTGTTGCATTTCTCGGATACCGTTTTCAGCTCTCTCTCTAAAAAAGGATTCTGCTTGCTGATCAGCTCTGCAGCTGCATTTGCTTCTTTTTCTGTGACTGGATGAACGATCACAACTTCTACATTCATCTTCAATATGGTAGCGTTGAATCTTTTTATAAAGAATCTGCTCATATTCTCCATATATTTCTCCCTACAGATAATAATAGGCAAAGGCCCAGTATTTATTTTCTATTTGTATAAGGAAAACCAACACTTCCTGATATTGACTGCTTGGTGAAACATTTATGAGTGTGAAGGGAGCTGATTGAAAGTCTATTTTGAAGAGCCCAATATTGCTGTTTCCCAGCCACAGATCCAGAGAATAGTAAGAGGAATCAGATGAGTATATTGGCTGAATCATTATGCTTGAGCTTGGAACTCTGACAAGTGGAGGGAGAACCCACTGAGCGCTATCGCTTATGTTTATGTAGGGATTTCCTAGATAAGGTATTCTTATTGTATCCTGAGTGCTGTAGAGAAATGAGCTTCCTTTTACCCCCAAGATCAGCGCGTAAATTGTGGAATTGGATTTGTATGTTACTTGGTAGATGAAATATTCCTGAGAGGGGTCAGCAGAAATTTTCAACAAGTTAAGCTGAGTGGAGCTCTCGGATATCATGCTCTGGATCTGCTGCTGGTTCCTCAAATTAGATGTCGAGGACTGTGCATATATCCAAAGGGCAGCACTCATTCCGAGAACTGCTGCCACAAGAATTATTGTAGATATGAGCTCGCTAGATCCCCTCATTCGTTCTTATCCCCTCGCATATAGCTGAAAGCCTATGAACTCCAGACCAAGTGTAACTTCATCGTTGTTCTTACCAGAACTACTATCGAATGTATATGGATCCCAAAAAGCCACTGCAACCATGTAGAGGTGAGGGATGTTGGGGACTCCAAGAGCCACGTTTATGGAAAATGAGGAAGTGCTCGGGGGCCATGTAGATTTCAGAGATGCTAGGTCCTGATATGTGAAGTTCTTCGAACTAACCACAGAATAGCTATTGTTCGCATCGAGAACCATGATTGAAAGCAGGGATCTATCAACAGCAGTTATTGTTTCGAGCTCATTGGCATCATAGACGCTATCGTGGAAGTATAGCGAAGCAACAACATTCACTCCAAGGTACTGAGTACCATTTATGGCAACTTGTGAGAGAATGATAACGAATGGAGTTGTTGTGTAGTCAACTGCTACGTAGGTTGGATTTTGGTTTACAGTAGTTGTGTCTCCATTTAAGTATGTGTCTGCTATTGTATATCCAATTTTTTGATTTCCTCCACCAGTACTTTTGTATGAAAAAGAAAGATCTTCAGTAGTGAAAATTAGCTCCGGATAACCATTTCCATCTGTGTCTGCTATTAAGAGGTATGGATCATATGTGCTTGGCTTTCCGGCAAGGGAGGTATCTATTCCGTAAAACTTCACGCTGTTCGCTGTGCCCTCAAGAATAATGGTTGTTGCTGGAGTTATGGCATAAAGACCTATATTGCTATCTACTTCATCAATGTTCCCGTAGTAGTATTTTCCTATTGCTTGAGTTCCATTTCTCCATGAATATGAAAAAGTTCCGCTGTACTGATTGTATGTGTAGTATTTAACTGAAATTTTTGTTGCATTGAGCCCATCTATCTTCACCCTCCACGCTGAATTATTAGCATTCCCATTGAGCCAGCTCGCCAGAAAATTATTGCTTCCAGAAGAGAGGACCCACGAACTTGTGTAAGTTATGTTGAAATTGCATCCAGTAGAGCTTATATTGAAGTATCCCCTCCCGTCATCAAGCTTGTCGGCCTTGGCTGCTGCAAGAAGAATATTAAATACTGGATACTGCTGATTTCTGTTAGGGTCATTTTCCCATTCCGGCTGATACCCTATGTAAGCATTTCCAGTTAAGTTCAATCTTATTGAAATTGTCACATTATCGCATTGAGCGTAAAGCACCATAGGATAAGCTGTATTGGAGCTCAAAGAGTTAAGCCTGAATACACCTCCTGAGAGAGCTCCACTTGAAATGAATGATCTTGTGGGAGTATTGATAAGGTTCAAGTCTATTTTTATTTTTCCACTGTTTATCTCGTCCTGCAAATTAGAGGTGAAAAATGTTACTGGGTTCAAAAGATAGCTCGTTCCATACTGATAATTGTTGGTGAAAGAGGAAACGATGCTCTGGGTTTCCTGCACGTATGCTATGGCTCCATCAACAGTGACCAAAGCTACTGGATAGTAGAGATACAGGGGAAATTTTAGCGTTATAGAGGAACCAGGGGAAATTGTTGTGTAAAGATCTCCTGTTAGGACACTCCCAGTGTATGAGGGAGAGAATTGAGAGAGAAAAGAAATTCCTGAGGAATTCATTGGAACCAAAATGAGATTGCCAGAGGAATTGAGAATCAAGTAAGATAATCTCTCAGCTGATGTGCCACCATTGTTTATTATAAGCGTTCCATCGGAGTAAAGGGTAAGCACCAGTGCCTTATTTATCCTGGTCATAGCGCTTCCAAGCATCTGATTTATGTTGGAAGCAAGACGCGTGGATGAAGTTATATAACTTTCCATGAGGGGGAATATAAGTGTTATGAGGATCACAACGAAAATTATTCCAGCTATTATATTGGCACTTGATTTCAAGGCTTCTTCCTCTAGTTATATATTTAAAAAAATATAAATTAAATTTAGCGCTGTTTCAGGAAACGACTGTGGGAGTTAATTCAATGAAATAGCTTCCCCCAGCATCAGTATATACAGTTATCTTGTACGACTTTCCTGGAGGGAAGTTTCCTGAGGGGGTTATCGTCAAATAGATGTCACTGCCAGCTTTCACTGTAATTGGAAGGCTTGTTGTAGTAGTTCCCAGAGCATATGTTCCGGCAATGTTTGTTGTATCTACTCTTACTGATATTATCTTAGAGTCAATGCTTCCCGCATTCTTTATATGTAAGTATATAACAGCATTACTTCCTGTTGAACTTACATTCATGTAGCTATCCGGCATTATCTGCAACTGCTCTCTTGAACCTGCTCCCCCTATCAGGCCTGACATCCACAGCGCCACTCCAACTGCTAGTGCTATAGTTACAGCCACTAGTATTACCGTTGCTATTATTGGTGAAATTGCCCTTTCCTTCAAGTTCTCACCTTTCTAAACTTATTCTAATTTAAATGGTAGGTTTAAAAAATGCCATGCGTATCATATTCTTTTTATATTTTTTGTCAATTTAATCATAATAAATTTATTTCTTTTCTTTCTTATCTAATCTTGTTTCTGATTGTAATATCTAATGTAACATTCATCTTGGAATTGAAAATAGAGGAATTAGCAAAATATTTATTGTTATGAGTGCTACTGCAACACTCGCAGCCGCCAAGATAGCAGAGTGCTTGAACCCGCCAGCCACTGATGTAGTTACAGACTTTCCAACCAGCAGACCTGCTAACCAAGAATTCAGAATAAGGCTCAAGAGCAGCTGAAAGGTTAATGTAGAAAGGTATATTGGATTTATTGCCATGGAAGATCCCACAGCACCTCCTGGACCCATAGGCTGCATTATGCTGATGGAGCTAACCATTAGATATATTATCATTACTGTTGACACTATGTTCAAAATCGATCCCAAGTATGGAAGAAAGGTATCGGTCCTCAGAGCTGATTTAAGCTGTGTCTCGAAGTCAGAGAGCCTTCTGCCATAAGAAGCTATTGTATCAAGAAGCTGCGGGGTTCCACCTCCATATTCTATAATATCAACTAGCATTCTCATTATTGTTCTCATGAACCAGTTCTTATATCCGAGAATTGCAAGCCTTACCGATCTCTTTATGTTTAATCCTATTTGAAGAGATGCGGAGAGCTTTTTCAGCACTGGGTTAAAGCTACCATAGTCCCTTGAGCTAAGATAGATTATGCTCTTTTCTGGATTGAGTCCTGCTTTTCTTATCTCTGATAAATCTGTAAGGAAGGAGCCAAGGTATCTCACTACCCCTCTTTCCCTTGTATCTATCCTTTTCCATTCAAGCATTGGGGGTATTGATGCTGCAATGAAGAAAAAGCCAATAGCGGAAATTGCTATCGTCATGTTTGTTCTATCTGGAGTAATGAAGGCTTTGTAGCCTCCCATAGCCATCAATATGGAGAAAATGAGTGCTCCTGAGGGAACAGATATAAAAAGCGAAAGATACGGCTCCAGGTAGGATACGTGATATTTCGGTAACGTTCCTCCAACAATCGCTATCATGAATATTGTCAACATGGGCATGAGTATAAAGTTGAACATTATTATCATTAGAGTGACATTTGTTGAAGTTCCAATGAATTTAGCCAGACCAGCCCCCTGTATTGCTATTACAATGTTTATCGTGAGCCCCACAAGAACGTAGATTATCATGTAGGTGCTCAATATTAGGCTAACTTTTTCCACAAGCTTGTCCATATCTCTCTCCTTTTCCTTGAAGTATGCTTCTGTCTTCAGCTGCAAGTAGTGGGAAACATCGCCTCCCCCTCTTATTGTGGAAGTATAGCCCATCATGAACTCTCTGAATTCTCTGCTGGGATGATTTTTGGCAACCATTTCTATAGCACTCAACGCATCCAGTCCAAGCACTCTCATGTTCCTCCTTATTAATTGAGCTTCTTTCTTTATTGCATGGAAGAGATCGGAATCAGCAACTGTTTCTATTACTCTTTCCGGGCTTATGCCGGAAACAACCATCGATGTTACATAGGAAGCGAAGAGGGGAAGCTCCGATTCAACCTCGTGAGCTCTTGAGGAGATGGCTGAACTGAGAAGTGCTATCTTAATTATAAAGAAGAGAGCAGGTACAAAGAGAACCAGGACGGGGAGAATGACCCCTAGCACTCCTAGAGAAGAATATAAGAGATTGTATCTTGCGAAGAGAACAATGGCTGCTATGATGGAAAAAAATCCAACTATAGTGGTGTCCATCAGCAGCTTTGAAGCATAAACCACCGGATGCGTGAATATCATAGCCTTGCTTAGCTTATCCTCCAGCTCGTAGGCTTTGGCAAGCCTCTTTCCCAAATTACCGAAGTAAACGAGAGAGAGCCTCTCATAGACAAGAGAAAAGGTAATTTTCCTTTCCTTTTTCTTAGGCTCCTCCAAGTTCTCCCCCTTCTTCTCTGCTTTTGAAAGAGAGAAGCCTCTCGTTTACCTCACGCATAAGCTCCTCGGGCTTCTGATAATATGTTCTCACAACTTTGGCTATATCAAGATAGAACCTCTTGTTCTCAATCCTCAAGTACTTTAGTACTCTCTTCCTCTTCTCGATCTCACCCATGATCCATTCCCAGTCCTTGCCTCTCAATTCGGCAATTTTCTTCAGCATTGTGCTTTTGGAGAAATCTGCTCTATGCTCATCCTTGTTTGGATCCCATCTGAAAATTTCCACATAGTCTCCATATTCAAGAATTTCCCACAGGTTCGTTATTCTTCTCACTATTTGGAGAGAGCCTTCTGGAGAGATAAGCATGTGCCTCTTGGTTACAAGAGCAAAGTTCAGGAAAGGTATGAAGCTTTTCGGCGTGTTCATTGGCTCGCTGGTTAGCCTGTTTATTGCCTGAACAACGTTCTCAGCATGAAGAGTTGTCAATCCCCCATGTCCAGTAGCAACTGCCTGCATGAGGGCATATGCCTCTTCTCCCCTCACCTCTCCAACAATTATGTAGTCTGGCCTGTACCTCAAGCTGACCTTAATTAGATCGAATAAATTGATTTCTCCAATTTTCTCTGTTCCAATTCCGTAGCTCTGCCTTGTCACAAGCTGGACCCAATTCTCCAGTGGAAGCCTGAGCTCAGGTGTATCCTCAATTGTTACGACTTTCATTGATGGTCTTATTAAGGAGGCTATGGCATTTAGAGCTGTAGTTTTTCCTGAACCCGTCACTCCTAGGACTAAACCTGTCATCTTGTGCTCTAGCATTATCCATAGATAAGCGGCCATTTCCTCTGGAAGGTTCTTCCAGCCTATCATGTCCACTAGGGTTATTGGATCCTCCCTGAATTTTCTGATTGTGAATGTGGATCCCTTCGTGGTTACTTCCTTTTTGAACGTTCCAGCCAACCTATGACCCCCGGGAAGTATAGCATCAACAATTGGAAAAGCTACGCTGATGTGCGCTCCTGCTAAGTGCGATAGCCTTACTAGAAAGCTGTCAAGAGCTTCCTCATCGTCAATTCTAATGTTTGTGGGGAGGCTCTCATAGTTTCTATGCCATACATATATGGGCTTCCCTACTCCATCACAGGAGATGTCTTCTATGTAGGGATCCCTCATTAATGGATCTACGTATCCATAGCCAATAACATCTCTTTCAATATAGTACATCATTTTAGCCCACGAAACTCCTGGAGTTTTGCCCAAGCGGATTGCATACTTCCTGAGAATTTCCCTTGCTTTTTCTCTGAAGTATGCCATTGTGTCTATTCCACTTGGTGGTGGCTGAAGCTCATGTATCATTATGTTTATCAATATACCATAGATCTTTCTCTCAAGCGGAGAAAGAGAAACCTCGTCTACCACATATAAATATGTTCCATCTTCCTTGTTGAACATTATCCTAGCATAGGCCCAAGGAGGATTCAATGGATATCTCTCTATTTCTTTGTAGCTCCCAGAAATCTCTATGAAAGCAGCTCCTCCTGCTCTCTGCATGTGATATAGTGTTACCCCTTCCTCAAATAGCTTCTCGAAGAATAAGGAGTCGTCTCCTATCTTATTGCTCGATGAAGGAGTTTCGCCTTTTTTCTTAATTTTGAGGGAAGGCAGTTCAGAACACCTCCTCCTCCAGCTCTTTCTGAGCTAGAAGGTCAAGCCTTCTCCTCACATACCTCCTCATGTACAGAATTAGGATTGCTGATACTGCAATAATGAGCATATATATCCCATATGCTTTAAAATATCCCAGCAGTGTGTAGCTCATTCTAATCTCGACAGTTTGCGGAGAAGTTGAGGATACATTCCACACTTGGACCTGGGGAACATAATCTGCCGCTCTGACTGTTATTTTGTATAGACCAAGAGGAAGATTCACTGTTATTTCCCCCGTATAATCAGAGATAAAGGTATATGAGTTGACATTGTCTATACCATCTATGTTTATAATGGCATTAGAAATTGGTGTTCCTCCTGACTGAAGAATCCTTACAGTTAATGTACCAACGATTCTCCTAACCCCTATTGTAATGCTGCTGTTATCATATAGAGAGATTGTTCTCTGAGTGGGGACATAGATTCCTCCCTGAACTGTCGCTACATATGTATTCGCAGGAAGCTCGAATACATACGTTCCATTGGCACCAACAACTCTTGTATAAGAAGATATTTTTACTGTGATTCCTGAAGCGGGTATGTTTGTGTCGAGATCTATAATGCTTATAGTTAAGGTATAGTTTCTTCTTACTAAGCTGAATTGCTTGACCATCTGAGAGTCTATATAATAGCTCGTCGCTAATTCATAGAAAGTTTTTGAAGTTATTTCATCTGCTGGAGAAATCAGAATGCTCATGTTCCCAACATCATTCAGGGTTACATATGCTATTGAATTGAAGTCGGTAGTTCCTTGATGAACGTTTCCAAGCGTGTCAATTATCTCAACTTTGAACGCTCCAGAAGCTGGAGAATTTGTTAATGAATCTATCACTTGTACTCCGAAAAGATAGCTCAGCCTAGCTATGTTCAAAATAATGTTTAGATTCTCTGGAACGCTGAAGGAATAGGAAATTGTAGGATAAATTGAGGAAAATTGGGGTGTGAGGGCTATCGTATATAATCCATATGTTATATTGAGCTTCAGATCCCCTTTTGAAGGTTCCCAGGAACCAATAGTAGCATTTCCTCTTTGAGGAACAAGATTGTAGCTGAAGTTCCCCTTAGGAGGCCCCCCAGTTAGGTTGTCAATCAGTTCAAAGGTAACAGTGAAAACGTGAAGAGGGAGGGAAATGTTGAACGTTCCATCTCCAGTTACTGAAAGCTTCACTGAAAGAGAATCATAGATATTTTGAGATGGAATAACTGTAAGAGTATAGTTGTCAGGTAGAACGTTTCTGAAGATCAGCGGCTTTTCACCTGTAGCATTTGAGACATACGTTATTTTTCCCTTCAGGATTGCTGAGAAGGACGTGGGTATGCTTCCATCCTCACCAAGAACGTTTATCTTTATGGTGCTGAGCGTTCTAGTTCTCAAATCCAGTGTATTGTAGGCAAAGATTTCCTTAATGCCATCGAGAACGAATGTCCGTGAAGGAGAAAAGAATATGAGTGTTTCATCGGTCCCGAACAGGGCTAAAGAGCCTTCTCCTACATAATATCCGAAGGAATCAGAAGTTCTGAGGATTGGCCAAAAAGTGTAGTTGCTCTGTGAATAAATGAGCGCACTCAAGTAATTTCCATCATAGGTGATAATAGATAGAGGAGACGTGGAAATTACCTTTACGAGGGTTGGAGATGAAGTTAGTTTATAACTATGAAAAACGTTATAGCCTTGCTGTGTCAGCTTCAATGCTACAAGAGTCCCGTCAGTGAAGCCAAGAAGAAGGTAGTTTCCTGAAGAATCGGAATCAAAGGCAGAGAGCTCAGTGCGAGAGTAAGTATCTCTTCCCAATAGGATTAGAGAGGGAGAAAGCCTATCTATGCTGAGGTAGCCACCTCTGGAAAGCAATAGAAGATATTTGAAGCCCAAGCTACCATCTTCAACCAGTAATCCCTTCACAGAGTCTGCCGTGAAGGAAATGCTGTTAATAACTTTTAGACCTGAGGGAGAGGGGGTTGCAAGGTAGAGCATGTAGTTTGTGCTTACATATGAAAGGTATATCAAAGGGAGAGATTGTGGAGGATAGGAAATTACATTCATTTTATTCAGCAGATCGCCTAGAGTTGAAGTATATAAATAGAAGAAATTTGGCTTTGATGAAGATATGTATATTGAAACTTGAGATGATGGAGTTTCTCCAGGAGGAACCCCGAATTGAACTAATCCATTTTCATCGGTTGTTCCAGTTAGGAGAAAGCCTGTATCTGTGAAGTTCAGGATTATCTTTATTCCAGAAATAGAAGTTTCGTTTGTTGCAGGAGACAGCTGTATGTATATTTTCCCCACGGGGCTATATATTGGGGAGCATAAAAGTAGGAGGTTCCCCCCATCTTTCCAGATATCCAAAACTTGATACTGCTGAACGTTTTCGGAGGTAGTGGAATATGAAAATGGTCTATAGGTGATCCATGAATCACTCATAGAATCGTATTGAATGAGAGAGCCGTCAGAGAAGAGAGCATATACATATCTGCTGGATAGTGCAAGCACTTTTGTGACTGAACCAAAGGATCCTTCAAACTTCTTTACAGTATAGTTCAACGATTCATCTATGAAGATGACCTCTCCTTTGCTTGTACCGATAGCTAGCAGAGGATAGCTTTCATCCACTGATGTGACTATTCCATTTATGGAATAGGTGAATTTTATTGCATTGTTGAAGTAATCGTATATTTGAATGTGGTCAGAGTCTGGCTGATAGAGAAAGGAAGAACCTCTGTTTACTATCCAGGGATTTGGAAAAGAGGCATCTATTCCATAAATGAATGGCTTTCCAACTGTTTTTTCCAGTTCATTTAGGCTTATTGATTCTATACTCTGCGATGAAGCTGTAATAGTAAAAAACGATAGAAGGAAAAAGATTGAAATGAGAATGAACACACGAGTAGTAAATGTCAAATTGTACAACCTATTTCGATGTTTTTATAATTATGTACTTTGGAATGTCGTTCTCGAGTATGAGAGATGCTGATACTTGAAGCTCAGGCGATGAAGGTATTTTCGAGAGGGCATTCTTCAAATTCCTATATGCTGTTAGTTTCCTGTTCAAGTTCTCTGAAAGAGACTCATAGAGATTGACCAAGGTCTCGGAAGGAGGATCAACCATTAGAAATATGTCTCCACCAAGATTGATTCCCTCATATGGCTTTTCCTGCGGCTTTATATTGAGAACTTCGTAGAACTTCTTTTTAACTTCAAGAGTTCCATGCATTAGATCAATCCTTCTCAGAATCTCTCCGAGCTCAGCGCTGATCTCTGCGATCTTTTTATCGGTGAATTGTTTTAGCTTGTCCAAGTTGTCAAATTCAATGAGTGTCGATGATGTGCTCAATTCTAACACCTCTTTCCCATTTATCAAGAAGGAGATCGTTCCATTCTTATTTAAATCTATTCATGATCAGTCTACGGGAGATGAGGAAGCCTTCTTGAATATTAGTGCTGAAGCTGCAGCGAGAATGCTCGCAATAAGAGAAGTATAAATTATGCCGAATTCGGAAATAACGCTGGCAAGGAAGGACCCAAGAATTGCTCCCAAGCTCGTCATTGCATTCATTTTACTGACTGATTCACCTTTCTTTTCAGGAGAAGCATGCATCATTGATATTACAGGGAGTGACGCAGATATGCCAGCCCAGGTTGCTCCAACAGCAATGTAGAGAACAGGAAATATGATTATGGGGTGAACAAAGTAGGTTAAAAGAGGAAGGAGAAATAGAAAAGGCCTTGTAGAGACCGAGAGAACGAGAACTTTCCATGTGTCATTCCAACTACCAACCTTCCCCTTTATGAAATCATATAGCAGTAGCGTTGTAAAGTTGCTAAGCAAGTACAAAGCGTATATTTCCTTATCGTTGTACTTGAAAATTTTCAGATATGCTGGCATTGGAGTGAAAAAAGTATTGATTGCTGTAAACAGGGCAACAGTGCCAATTAGTGTAAGCGTTGAGGCCCTTCCTATTTTTATTCTCAGCATTTTTCTCATTTCTCTTCCCGCTTCTCCGAATGATATGAGCTTCTCCCAATGCACGATTTCGCTGGGAAAGGATCTCACTCTTCCGACAAGATGGGAAAGCATCGGTGCAAGGGCAATTTTTTCCTGCATTTTTACCTTGAATTTTGGAGGGAGAAAAGCAGGAAGAGGGGTGAAGAAGAGCAGAATTGCCCCATTGAAGATGAGAATATACGATGAGGGGAGAGCTCCCATGAAGGCTGCTGTTAAATAGCCAAATATTGTTCCCAAGCTAACAAGTATATTATACCTCGTTACTGCAATGCTGTCCTTCATGAGGTAGCTGACGAGAGCTGCTGTAAGTGTGGGAGAACCAATAGCTGCGCCTGCTCCGAAGAAAGCATTCATGGATATCACAGCATAGGGATCAGGGATGATTCCCATAAGTAATGATGTAAGACCGATAGTGGAGAAGGATGTAATTAATAGCTCTACTTGAGATAGCCTTCTATAGGCTATTTTTCCATAATAGTAGCTCGTGATTGTGTAGAGTACGTTATAAACAAGCGTAGTTAGAGAGAGAAGTGAAGGTGAATGAGATAGAGAATAGACTCTCAGTCCAGAGGTCAGATTTATGACAGCAGTGGTGAAACTGAATGCGAATACGCTTGCTGATATTATCCACAGTGGCTTCTCCATATATATTGCTCACCGCTCTCATGGTCTCTCTGCTTCTTTCTAATGTTTGCGGTAGTTCCTAGCTTTGTTTGTTTCAGAAAGTTAATATTGGTTATCCGACATTCAGAGAGATGCTATTGAAGAACCGAGAAAGCAATTCCTCAGAAAACATGCGGCAGAAGGATGAAATAGTAGATTATTGTGAAAAATATGACAGATAGTGCTGCTGGTAACATGTATTTGTAGCTACTTGTGACTCCTCTATTAAAGTAATTTGCGGTGTAAATTAGGCACAGATGGGTTGGAGAAACAGTGTATGAAATATAGCTGCTTGTATATATTAATGAGGCCTCATAAATTGATAGAGGATGCATGGACGAGAGGATTGGAGCCATAGTTATTATTCCTGTGATGGGAGAAGATGTTAGAGCAGAAAGAATGCCTGGAAAGACTGTTTCAAGAACTATTGTTGGAATAGAGCTATTGTTTATGGTAGAGGAAATTGCCTTGGAGGCATCAGTGCTCATTATAGAGTGCTGCAAAAGCATTATCGAGAAGGAAGAGATTGTAAGAGAGACAACCATCTTGCTCTTCAGTGAGGCTATGAGATCGCGTTTTCCCTGTTTAAGTAGATAGATCAATAGCAGTATTCCTATTGAAATCCCAATTGGAATCCCAAAATTTCCAATCAGTTGATTCAGTGCGAGAGAGGCTACTATTGCACTCAGCATAGGGGTGCCGCTCCTCCAGAGGCTCACGGATGATGCATTGCTGCTTTTATAATCACCCTTATAGCCTCTGGTAAAAATGAGTCCATAGATTGCCATGAAGAGAGCAATTGGTATTTGAAGGACTGCCAATGCTATGGGACTTATTCCCATCGTAGCCGAAGCGACTATCAAAGTTTGTCCCATAGGATAGAAGAGAAAGAGGAAGTGTCTGAACCATACATTGAGGAAAATCATGAGCTCGTTGCTCATTCCCAAATTCTCTCCTATTGCTCCCACAATAGGTGCTGACATAAGTGCTCCTCCAGCTATTGGAAGCAAGCCAAGGACTGAAGGAATAAGAATCAATATTCCTCTTGGGCTTCTTATCTTAGAGGCAAGCGACCTACTGAGCTCAGTTATACCTCCAGATCTTCTATATAGCTCAGCTAGCAGAGAGATTGTGAGAGATGTTGCCAGAAGAAAAATTGTCCTGCTATCTGTTAGGGTTTCTGCTATTACCCTATAGAAGTTCATTCCAGCAAAATAAGCCAATAGGATTACAGATCCAGTAAGCAATGCAATGTTGATGTCCTTCCTCATTGCTACCAGCAATATTATGGTTGCAAAGGAAAATGCTATTATCGCTAATTCTATCATGATACCTTCATCTTTTACCTTCTAATTAAGAAAAAGAAAAAGGTTGCTGTTGGTTAAAAGCTTTTATGAGAAATCATGGAAGAAGCCTATGACCCATTTGAACTTGGGAAAAAAGTTGAAAGTGCAGTTTCAAGGAAAGTGAAAGATAGTGTGCTGAGAAAGTACTACAGATTCAGGGGAGGTTCATGGTATGGAGGAATAGCTACAGCAGATGTAATTGGATGCAACCTGAGATGCAGTTTCTGTTGGGGCTGGAGAGAAAGAGAGAGATATGAGTTCATAGGAGAAATGATGTCCCCCGAGGATGTTGTCAAGAGGCTATTGAGCATCTCTGAGAAGAGAGGATATGAAAGGATGAGAGTAAGTGGAGGAGAACCTACTCTGGTTTTTGAGCACTTGGTTCAGGTACTAGATGCTCTGAAAAAAGCATCCTCGAGCTATATTTTTATATTGGAGACAAACGGCCTCCTTCTGGGAAGGTTTCCTGAGTATGCTTCACTTCTCTCTCAATATTCATTTCTACATGTTAGGGTTTCAATAAAAGGATGCAATGATGAAGATTTTGAAGTTTTAACTGGAGCAAGAAGGGATTTCTTTCGATATCAGCTTCAGGCTCTGAAGAATCTCAGGGATTCGAATGTGAGCGTCCATCCAGCAATCATGATCAGCTTCAGCAAAAAAGAAGAATGTGAAAGGCTAAAGGATTTAATATATGAGATAGATGAAGCTTTTATTGGCAACATAGAAGAGGAAATTGTGATCCTCTATCCACATGTGAGAGAGTTGCTTAGAGTAAAAGGTCTCAGGCCAAGGATCTACACTGAACCATAAATGAAGATTCCGTGAATAGATTAAGAAATGCTAATTAGATTGGGGAACATTGGCTTGATATCAAGAAACAACTAATAAATTTCTGCTTGTGATTGAAATCCTTTGAAGAGAGGACGAGAAGTGCTTTAGTTTTTTTGAAAAGCTCGAGGATAAAATCTTTATTTTCCTGAAAAAGAATTATGATTGCGAGCATCTCTCGTAATTGGGCGGGGGTGCCCGAGCATGGTCAAAGGGGTCGGATTCAGGCTCCGATGGAGGAGTCCTGCGTGGGTTCAAATCCCACCCCCCGCACTCCTAAGAAATTGAGAGAATGTATGCAGCCGGGAAGCAGAGTCAAGATGTGCTTGGAGAATTTATATGTTGAAATGGCTTGAGAGCTGTGTTTTCTTAAAAGAGAAAGCTTGTTTTTATCATTTCTTCAAAAATTTCTCTATTTCAGCTCTTGTTGGAGATGATGACGAACCTGAGTGAAGGGATTTCAAGCTTCCAGCGGCAACTGCTAGCTCTAGACAGTCTCCCAGTCTTCCTCTTTCGATATAGCACCCATTGAAGACAGCATCAAATGCGTCTCCTGCTCCAGTGGTATCTACAGGTTTAATAATAGGGGCTTCTCTTGAAAAGGATTCTCCAGCAGTTATTACGGAGCCGCCTCTTGAGCCCTTCTTCAGGACCAATATAAAATTCTCCCTTTCAATTTTTTCTCTCAAGTAATTTTCTGTATTTGTTCCTATTACGCGCTTTGCCTCCTTTTCATTTAGAAAAACTATATCTGCTAATTCCATTGTTTTTCTTATTTCCTCTTCGTTCCCCAAAGTTTCTGTTCCTGGATCATATGATATTACCATTTTCTCCCTCTGGATTCCCAGAAGGTCTAGGGTATGTTTGAACAATTTGGGAGAGACGCTAGCAAAATGGACCACGTTGGGGATTGGCTCTGCCAATATGCCTTTCGCTGCTACTGCTGGAGAGAGAGATGAATTTGCTCCCCTGTAAGTTATAAGCCTTCTTTGCTCCCCTTCTACATTTATTATGGTAGAAAAGCCTGGAAGCTCATCCCTCATGAGAAAAATTGAGGAGATGTCGACCCCCTCAGATCTGAGCTCTTCCTGAAAACCTAGGTCAAAAAATAGCTTACCTGCTACACCGACTAGCCTCGAATGATGCCCAAATCTAGCTGCTGCAACAGAATAATTAAGCGCCCCTCCTCCCTTGCCTAGAGAAAAAGAATTAGCCTTGATAGCGTCATCTGGATCAGGCAACTTGCTCAGATGAATTGTGAGATCAATATTGATGTTTCCAACAGCAGCATGCAGGAAGTCTTTTCTTCCATTCATATATCTCACTTCAGTATTGATGGAAAGAACATTCTCTTTCCCTTTTGCTTCTTAATTTCATCCCATTCGCTGAGAATCTTAATAGCTTCGTTAGCGACTCTTATGGCACTGTCGATTCCTTTTCCGGGAGTAAATTCATTCGTTGCCCTCTGCGCAATAGCAGCACAGACAGCTCCTCCTCTTGCTCCATAGATGTTAGAAAGCGTCAAGATTGTTGAGGATTCCATTTCGAAGTTCAAAACATTTGCCATTCTCATATCTTCAATTATGTTTTTAGCAAAGGAGGGGAAATATCCTTTATAGCCTGGCCTGCTCTGTCCGAGATAAAAGCTGTCTGTTGAAGCTGTAATCCCCACCCAGTATTTGATCCCTAGAGCTTCAGCAGCCTCCACTAAGGCTAGGACTACTTCTGGGCTGGCTGATGCTGGATATTCAGGTATTACATATTGCTTGCTGGTCCCTTCGAGCCTCACAGCAGCTGTTGTGATAATTAGATCTCCTGTCTCAATATAAGGTTGGATTGCTCCTGTTGTGCCAACTCTTATGAATGTATCAGCACCAACTCTCAATAGCTCTTCCACGGCAATAGCTGTGCTAGGAGCTCCTATTCCAGTTGATGTAACGGAAATCTGTATGCCTTTATACTTTCCCGTGTATGTTGTATATTCTCTGTGTCTAGCTATCAATCTGCTCTCATCCCATGTTTGAGCAATCTTGTCAGCTCTAGCAGGGTCTCCTGGGAGAAGAACATATCTTGAGATCTCACCTGGGGCGACAGATATGTGATACATCCTGTTACTAACCGTTGGAGAATCAGCTCTCCCTCCGCTCAAGCGCATCACCATTAAGGCTGTAATTTTACATAACTTTTCTTAAAAGAGTTTTCATCCTCGTAGTAAACAACTACCTCTTTGATTACCTCCCTAGGCAGCTTTGTGTAATATCTAATTGATTGACCGGAATGAAGCTCAATTTTCTTGTCAACGGATTCGGTAATCAATCTTCTACCGCTCCTATCTTCCTCATTTTTCTTGAGGGGGGAGGTATAGATGTAGTAAGTGAACTCTATTTTCCATATAGTAACAGGTTTGTCCCCGCTATTTGTTAGATTGAGAAAGCCCTTATCATCAACCTCTATTACTATCAATGATCATTACCTCGCTCCAACCGGAAAACTCTTTATAATATGTTTATTGGGCATGGTTCTTATAAATTTAGGGAAAGACTTTCAGGAGCATTGTTCCAATTTCCATTTCCTTAACACTATTCGCAAAAGCGAGAGCATCGGATAGCCTCTTTGAGGATGAGGAGTAGATAGTGTAAAGGGGATCCCCTGCCCTAACTCTGTTCCCTATTTTCACGTAGAGTTTCACACCAGCGGATTTATCAAGGGGAGCACCAGCAAGCCTCGCAATTATTGTGAAGGCGCGGTTATCTATGAAAGTCACCGCTCCGCTTTTCTTTGAATAAATTGTTTCTTTGTAATCTCCAAGAGGTATATCTTCGGGTTTTTTGTTCGGATCCCCACCCTGGCACTCAACGATCTTCTTGAAAGCTTCATATGACTTTCCAGATACAAAAGCTTCCCTAGCATAGCTCTCTCCCTCACCGACATTGGCTTTTCCCGCAAGCTCGTAAATTGCTCCTGCTATATGCATAGCTTTATCCATTAGACTGGGAGATGCCTCTCTCTTTATTAAAGCTGTTAGAGCTTCCATAGCTTCGAGATTTGGACCAATTGTATATCCAATAGGCTCTCCTCCAAAAGTAATCAGAGCCTTCACATTCATGTTGAATTTTCCTCCTTGACGAACAAAAATGGAAGCAAGATTTTCAGCCTCCCTCTCTGTTTGAAGCTTAGCTCCATTTCCCACTGGAAGGTCTACAACGAGTCCCGTTATTCCCAGAGAGACTTTCTTTGAGAGGATGCTGGCAACAACCTGGGAAGGAGGATCAAGGAGGAGCCTTCTCTCAACCCTAACCATTATATCATCAGCTGGGGCCAAATTTAGCTGTCCAGTCCAAGCAATAGTTCCACCAGCTTTTTCCAGAGCCCTTTTTATTTCCTCCGTAGTGAGTGTGACGTTCGCAAGTGCTTCCATAGTATCTGCTGTACCGCTCGGAGAAGTGATTGCCCTGCTGCTTGTTTTTGGAACTTTGAGGCCAAGGGAAACTGCTGTTGGAACTGCCAACATGGCTACTTTGCTGTTCCCCGGGACACCCCCTATGCTGTGTTCGTCATACACAGGAAAGGGAAAGGTAATGCTGCTCCCTGTTTCCACCATAGCCCTTATGAGCTCATATGTTTCATCATCATCCATTCCAACAGTTGATTGGAGCGTCACAAATTCGGCTATCGCTGAATCGTCGAGCACTCCAGTTACCATGTCGAATATGAGCTTTCTGATTTCGGCAGCTTCGAGCTTCTTTCCGTTCATCTTTCTTTGGAGAATTGAGATGCTTTCCGATGCGTTAACCCCTTCTACAAGAACCTCTTCTCCATCCCCCAACTTGAGGATTTTAGCTGTTTCCCTAGGTATCCCTATCTCTCCTCTTGCTACAAGCTCCGAAGTTATCATTGGAGAGAATGCCATTATGGCTGCTCCATTCTGCTTTATGAGCAATCTAGATTCAATATCAATGCCGAGAGATTTAGCATCCTCTTGATGAATCAGAGCAACATTGCTAACAAATGAGAGATCCACTAGTCTGATTCTCATTTTTCTCAGCCCTAAGGGGTAGTATTTTGAAATATTAACAATTATAAAAGGTTTTCTCCTGCTTTTTCACTGAGTTCAGCAATGGCAATTTTAAGAGCTCTATTAAGAGCCTCAAGAGGCTCTCTGCCCTCTTCAACTATCAGCCTGTGGAGAATGCTATAGTGCTTTTTCAGCTCCTCCATGTAGATTTCTGCTTCGTTTTTATCGATTTGCCTATCTCCATCTCTATTTACACCGGGACATTCTTCGTCTATAGCAACCTTGTCCAACGAGAGCTTGAACAGAATCACAGGATAAAGCCTGCACTTCATTGGACGGCTATCATATACCTTGCAAAAAGTTTTTTCATTTCTGTCGAATCCTAAAAAGACGCATCTTCCCTTTGCATCCCCCTGGAGAAGCATGACAGGCATCATATCAGCGACAATAACTTTCACATATGTTCTCAAAAAGTCCTCAATATTCACGTCAACTTTCTTTGCTAACCTAACAGCATCATAGATTGTTAACGAAACATTTGGACCTGTCCCGCAGCAGAGATCGCAGCGAATGCATTCAAACTTGATTTTTTCTCCAATTCCTACTATCCTTAGCTTACCCAAATGTTCTCTTCATCTCCAAGAGAGAGAAAGAAGAAAGGGGAATATAAAAGATGAGAAGCATTCAATGGAGGGGCATTTCCCTTGCTACCCTCAGTATCAAAGGCAAGATTAGCTCTGATTCCTCCCACTTTCTCGCTCCGTATTCCCTATTTTTCTCATAGAGAGCTTCAGCATTGGCTCCTATGAATTTTAGGACAGAAAGAACAACAGCATCGGAATCAATGTTTGGCACCTCACTGTAAACAGCATCAAGAAGGCGAAGTGCCTTCTCCTCTGCTTCTCTATCTAAGTTCAATTTTCTCAGTTCATCTATTAGCTTTGATCTTGCCTCGATGTTATAAAAGCACATTTTGATAACCTAATGATCGATCGGAAAAATGTGTTAAGAATATATTGGCTGAATTGAAGAAAAATAAAGAGAAAAAGGATAATACTCCCGTCGGTAGAAAAAAGGAGAACTTTAAAAAATGAGCTTTCTCTGATTTCTGTAAATAGAGCTTTTGGGGAATACTCAATGCTTTCAGGCAATAAGGAGAAGAATGCAGTACTCTCTATGCTGCAGTCTTACACAGCAGAATGGGTAAAGGAAGTATTCGGTGAGCTCACAGAGCCGCAGGTTAAGGCCATACCCCTTATAAAAAGTGGAATGAATGTCTTAATATCAAGTCCGACAGGAACTGGAAAAACGCTAGCAGCATTTCTCGGCCTGATTGATGATTTATTTAGGGCTGCCCAAGAAGGTAAGCTGGAAGAAAAAATCTACGCCGTTTATGTTTCCCCTCTCAGAGCACTGAACAATGATATAAAGAGAAATCTGATGGAGCCGATTGAAGGAATTAAAAAAATAGCAAAGGAAAAGTTTGGGATAAATCTGCCTGATCTGAGAGTTTCCGTGCGGACGGGTGATACAACACAGAGCGAGAGACAGGCAATGCTGAAGAAACCCCCCCACTTTTTGATTACAACTCCAGAATCGCTTTCCTTGGTTCTCGTTTCTCCAAAGTTCAGAGAAAAGCTCAGAGGAATAAGATGGATAATTGTAGATGAAATTCATGAGATGGCAACATCGAAGAGGGGATCTAGTCTATCTTTAATGCTAGAGAGGCTCGAATGGCTAGCTGCTAGGCCAGTACAGCGAATAGGACTAAGTGCTACAATAGCTCCTCTGACTGAAGTAGCTAGGTTTCTAGGAGGCTACAATGATGATGGCTCACCCAGACCTGTGAAGATAGTGGATGCAAGATTTAGAAAGCCATTTGATATAAAGGTAATAGTTCCCGTGAAAAATCTAATTAGAGCATCTGCTGAGGAGCTCAATGATGCCATTTATGCGAAGATAGCAGAGCTCATAACACAGCATAGGACAACCTTGGTTTTCACTAACACGAGAAGCGCCACGGAGAGAGTTGTCTACAAGTTGAAAGCAATCATGAGCAACAGCTCAATGATAAGCATGGATGATATTGAAGCTCACCACAGCAGCTTGAGCAGAAACATAAGATTGGATGTAGAGGAAAAGCTGAAGAAAGGAGAGCTGAAAGTTGTCGTTTCTTCAACATCGCTCGAGATGGGCATAGACATCGGATATATAGATCTTGTTTTGATGCTGAGCAGCCCCAAAAGCGTCAGCAGGCTTCTGCAGAGGGTTGGCAGAGCTGGACATAGGCTCACAAATGTGAGCAAGGGAAGGATCATCGTTGTTGATAGAGATGATCTTGTGGAGTGCACGGTGTTGGCAAAGGCAGCGAAGGATAGAAAGATCGATAGGGCCTCGATACCTATTAAGCCTTTGGATGTTCTCGCTCAGAACATCGTTGCCATGAGCCTTGAGAGCAGGTGGAAAGTAGAAGATGCATATAGGTTAGTCAAGAGAGCCTATCCTTATCATGATCTCACGGAGGAGGAGTTCAGAGCAGTTTTGAATTATCTTGGAGGAGAGGAGAAAAGGCTCGAGGAGAACAATGTCTATAGAAAAATTTGGTACGATCCAAATGAGGGAGAATTTGGAAGAAAGAAAGGGGCAAGGATGATATACTATTTGAATCAGGGAACAATTCCAGATGAAGCGAAAATGAGGGTCTACCTGAAGGGAAAATTCTACATAGGAGATCTAGATGAGGGTTTTGTTCAGATTCTCTCTCCAGGTGATGTATTTGTTCTAGGAGGAAAAACTTACAAATTCAAGAAGATGAAAGGAAACAGAATTTATGTTGAGGATGCCAAAGGAGAGAGACCTACAGTTCCTTCTTGGTACAGTGAAATGCTTCCTCTCGCTTTTGATTCTGCCCTACTTGTTGGCGAATTTAGGAGAAGGGTTGCTGAAGCCCTTGAGAAAAATGGAATGGATGTGGAGAGAGCAGCAGCACTTGTCTCTGAGGAAATGGATGTGGACCTGGATGCAGCGAGGGATATAGTGGAATATATAAAGGAGCAATATCTGTTCACAGGAGGAATAATAGCAAGCGATAAAACCATTCACTTGGAAATATATGATGATGAGAGGGGGAGAAATTTAATTTTTCATACCTTATTTGGTAGGAGAACAAACGATGCGCTTTCTAGAGCATATGCATTTGTGCTTTCCGAGATGCTAAGGGTTCCTGTGAGAGTAACTGTTAGTGATAACGCATTTATGCTCTCTATTGCGGAAAAGGCTGATGTGGATTTTGACAAGCTATTGGGCAGCGTAGATTCAGAAAACATTGAGGAGATCTTGAAGAGAGCCCTATCCAATACCGAGCTTCTGAAAAGGAGATTCAGGCATTGTGCACAGAGGGCTCTCATGATATTGAGAAACTACAAAGGATGGGAGAGATCTCCTCATAGAATGCAGCTGAGCGCTCAGACAATACTGGAGGCTATAAAGAATGATCATTCTAATGTGGTCTTGAGAGAGGCTTACAGAGAAGTGATGGAGGACTACATGGATGTCAGGTCTGCAAAGCTCATAGTGGAGAGGATTAGGAAAGGAGATATTGAAGTTAAGATAACTGGGCCAAGTGATTTGCCGAGCCCGTTTTCCCACCATATAATAGCTATTGGCTATCAGGATATAGTGCTCATGGAAGATAGGAGAAAGCTGCTTCTGAGTCTTCACGAAAGAGTCGTTAGAAAGCTCAAGGAAAGAGGAATTATGTAGCCTTTTCTTCTGAGCTTGTCCTTTCCTCTGCATGAGGAGACTTGGAGGATGCCCCCATTTTTCCTATGCTAACTTCCAATATAGACAGCAAATAGCCTAAGAAAGAGCCGAGGAGAAATGTGTAGAGAAGAAAGTATGAATTGTTGTAGTAGTTGTAGAGAAGTGATGCAATTATTCCAGCTCCAACATATGAGGCTACGAAGACAAACGAGGCGAAAAATACCCTGGAAAGCCAGCTGAGAAGCATTACGGCAATTGTTGCCAGTATCAAGCTTGAAGTCTCGGAAATCCTTCCGCTGGTGATCTGCTTGATGAGAAATATGAATGTAGAGTATACTAATCCTAGCAGAGCTCCTCCTGCAAAGTCGCCTCCTTTTTCAGTGAGTATTTCCCTTCTTTTTTCAAGCACATCTTCAGTCAAGACGCAAGCACCCGATGATTCTTTTGCAGTTATTAAGGCTTCTCTGTATGGTTCATCAACTCTGTTTTGTGAGAATTTTGTTCAATATATTTTTATATTCATTATGCTATCAACCTTTTCCGCAATGGGAAGTATCTACATAAGCGCGCTGAAAGCCCTTAAACTTAACTTAGCTGATGGAGAAAATAAATTGATTTTCTAAGAGTATAGCAATTTTGATTTTTATCAATTCATTTATTGGCGTGTATTTAACTCAAGTTTATAATTTTTTCATTACATTGAAAAGAGATTGAGATGGGGGATCAGTTGTGAGGGTAGGAATAATAGGTTTTGGAAACATGGGGAGTGCAATAGCAAAAAGGCTCGTGCAACAGGGATATACAGTAGCAGGATGGAACAGAACGAAGGATAAAGTAACAAAAATTGAGGGCGTTGCTCCTCTTTCCTCTCAATGGGAAGTTTTGAAGAGCTCGGATATAACTCTAGTAGTATTGAGTGATGATGAGGCTGTCGAAAGTGTGATCCTTGAAAATGGGGAAATGTTGAGCAGTTTGCCGATGGGAACTGTTATAGCAAATGTTTCTACAATAACTCCATATATGAGCATGAGGCTTTACAGGGAGCTGAAAAGAAGAGGGTTGAAGTACATAGAGGCTCCAGTTCTCGGAGGTCCTCAGGCAGCTCTCTCAGGTTCCCTAATATCTTTGATAGGTGGAGAAAGGGAGATGCTGAATGTAGCTAGAGAGGTTTTCAGGGCTGTAGCCAGAGAGATCTTCTATGCAGGAGAAGTCCCAAAGGCTGCTGCTTTGAAGCTGGTGTTTAACTCTGGCACGTTCACGGCTGTTGAATTAATTGGTGAAATGCTTTCCCTAGCATCTGCTTGGGAGATAGATACAGAGCTGGTGAAAGAAATAGCCTCAAAGACTGTCCTATCTCAACTTTTCTCCACATATTTGGAAAGAGGACTAGATCAAAAATTCCCGCCGGGATTCTATCTCGATCTTGTAGCAAAAGATCTCTCATATGCATTATTGTCGAGCAGAAAAGGAAGCAGCTTTATTCCATCCATAGCTGGGGCCTATGAAGCATATATATCTGCTGCTAGATCTGGCTTTGGAAAAAAGGATTATGCTTCCATTATAAGGTATCTTATGAGGGGGGCTAGTGAGCAATGAGCTCTGAAGATGAACTCAAGAACATTCTCAACAAGCTCATATCAGAACTTCTTTCTAGAGCATCATCTGAAAATGAGGCTTTCATATATGAGGTTAATCCGACTTCTCCCAACGGTATATATTTTTTAAACGATGGGCATTGGAAACTCTATAGAGTTGACGGGCTTCCTCTTCATCCTGGCGAGCAGGGGGATGGAATATATGCTTTCTATTTTGATAACACCAAATGTGGCGCCTGCAGGAGATTTGATAGAGAGTGGTTCCCATTTGTTGAGAAGAACGCCACAAAGGCAAAGTTCTTCATAATCCTGTGCGATTGGTTTGCAAGGGAGTGCTCAAGCAAAGCTGCTTCATTGACATTCACTCTGAATGAAGTGAGGGCTTCTCCCACGACTATCTTCTTTAAGGTTTTAGGAGGGGAAATAAAAGAACAGGAGAGGATCGAGGGGGTAGTTCAGAGACAGAAGCTGGAAGAAGTTCTGGAAAGGCTGATCAGCAAGTAGTGGATCACTCTTTGGCTCTGGATGTGAGGAGGAATGCCATTCCTACTATAGCAACGAACATTCCAGCAGCAATTGGATATGTTATGTTCTGGTTAACAATGAAATAGCTAAGGATTGTAGCACCAATCGGTTCTCCAAGTGCTATTGAGGATACAATCGAAGCTTTTTCCATTTTAAGAAGATAGTTCATAACTGTGTGCCCTCCAATCATTGGAATGATTGCCAGGAGTAGAAGATATTCCCAGCTTTTCTCACCAACAGAGAAAAAAGATATTCCATACATTTTGCCTATTATGAATACTGTGGCTGAAGCGAAGAGATAAGTGGGTACAGTATATGAGCTTAGGCTCACGTTCTTCTTCCTTGCTATCCTTCCAAGGAAGAAGTAGCCTGCTGCCATAACAGATGCTGTTCCTGAAAGGAGGCTCCCTTCAATCAATTGAAAATTGAATGGAGAAAGAAAGGGATCCATCATTATAACAATTCCAGAAAATGCTATTAGCATACCGATTATTTCCCTCAATCTCAGAAGCTCCCTAAGAAAAACTCTCTCCATTACAGCAATTACTGCAGGATATGTTACAACTATTGTAGTGCTGAGTGATACTGGAATGAGAAAGAGAGATGTCATCCAAAGCAGGAAGTGCAACCCAAGAAATGCCCCGGAGAGAAGTGAGAAGAGGGAGAAGCTGAATGGGTTATTCCTCTCAATTACGATCGAATATAATGCTATTATAGCTGAAGATATGAAAAGTCTCCAGAAAGCAGCATGAAATGCTGTGACTCCTGATAATAGAACAAGAACTGAGGCTGAAGATATGCTGAGCCAGGCTATAAAGAGAAGTGCCGTTGTCTTTCCAACTTCCCTCTGCTTCATTCTTTTTCCCACAGAGCATAACTTTACAATTGCTTTAGAATTCAGAAAACAGTATAATTGAATAACTATAGTGAAAAATAAATAAATCGATCTACCATTCAATAACGATATAGCGGGGGTGCCCGAGCATGGTCAAAGGGGTCGGACTTAGGCTCCGATGGAGGAGTCCTGCGTGGGTTCAAATCCCACCCCCCGCACTCAATATAGTAGAGGATTACCGTTCATGAGAATGAAGAAGAATTAGAACTCCCTTGCTCCAAATGTTATTAATTTGTTTGAAATCAATGTTGAAACCAGAGGTATATTTGGAAATGAGAGAAAGCTGTGAGGGTGCTGCAGTTTTTATAAATCCTGAAAGCAATGAAGCAGTTGCTTCTCTGGAGATTCTTTGGAAGGAAGCAAAAGAAATTGATTTGAATCTTTTTGTCGCAGAGGAAAGCCTGAACGGTAGAGAAAAAGAGATCAACTTACCTGTTTTTCCGTTAGAAAAGATTAAGCCCTGCTGGAGCATTATAGTTGGGGGGGATGGTACTCTTCTCAAAGCAGTGCGATTCGATAGAATAAGAAATTCTGTTATAGCAACTGTGGGCTCCGGCAGGAGGTGCTATTACTTTGATATAACAACAAGAGAAATTGAGGGTCTTTTGAAGAGATTGGTGAAGAGAAATTTCATCGAGCAACATCTTTGGATGCTGGAAGCTAAAGGAGATGGGTTTAGAGAGAACTTCCTGAACGAAATAGTGATACATGGGGGAAGCATTAAAGTAATAGAGCTCAGAATATCAATAAATGGGGATGAGCTCTACAGACTTGCAGGAGATGGGGTAATAATAGCAACATCTTCTGGTTCTACAGCCTACAGTTTAAGTGCAGGGGGACCAATAGTAGATCCCCTTCTTTCTTCAATTGTAATCACTCCTCTCAGCTCCATGTCCCTTCATGCTAGACCAATAGTAGTAGATCCTTTTTCCACCATAGAAGTTGAAGTTCTGAAGAGAACAGGAAAAGAGAGAATGATCGTTGATGGTCAAGTTGATTTTCCAGTCCCAAGCAAAGTTGGAATTAGCCTTAACGAGGTACCATTGAGAATTGCCAGAGTAAGGTGGATGAGGTTCTATGAAAGAGTTCTCAGAGGAAAATGCAGTAATAATTTTTGATACAGCTGCCTTTCTTGCAGGCCTTCATCTGCTGATTGGAGGAAAAGTTGTTACAGTTGAAGAGGTGATCCAGGAAGTTAAAGACTCATACAGCGCTTCCAGGCTAGAGTACGGTGTGGAGGCAAACAAGGTGGAGCTATTGGAAGTGGGAAGGATCACGGTATCCTCAATCATTCCTGATGAGCTCCGTAGCAAGTTGAGCAGAACTGATCTGAAGATACTCCAGCTAGCTTATGAAATGAAGAAAAAAGGAAAGAATGTTGTTGTACTAACTGATGACTATGCTCTCCAGAAATCGCTTCTATTTTTGAAAATTGATTTTAGGCCAGTAAGGCATAGAGGCATAAAGGAAAAAAAGATTGACTAGCCCGTTATTTTGTAAATAATCACTGCTACAAATATCTTATCCGTGCTTGTGCTGTAAATAGGATCAACAACGATCCTGAATGGCTGCAGGTCATGGAATGGTTTGTCTTCTATTGTTGCGCCACTCACAAAGTCAATGAAGCTCACGTTCCCATGTATATCGAGGGGAGTGCCCCTCATTATTGAGGTATCGTTCATGTGATATACAGCATCTATCATCATTCTATATATAAGAGTGCTTTGCACGAGGGGATCTGTCCAGTTTGGTCCAACAACAGGATAGTTTGTACCCTGATATGGTATTGACTGAATAGCAAAGTAGGGAGAATATGCTGTGAGGTTTAGCCTTCCGCCAATTCTAAGCATCCATATGGACTTAGGTATATCTGCAAGTCCCACTGTTCCAGTATATATAGAGACGTATGGTCCTATTACCCAACTATCATTTGCTACCTGGTATGCTCTGAAAACATCAAAGACAGCAATATATGTATTGTTGGCAGGAGCTTTGAAGTCATTGAGTGCAATGCCTATGGTTTCATTCTCATTCTGGGCCGTGAGGGCCTGGGCAAGAAGTGCTATCTGTGTTCCGTTGATTGTTGCACCATCTGCTACTGTAGCCCTCCCAGTCATTACTGGGATCCAGTATCCGTAGTCCCACCAGGGCATGAAAACGCTGTTGGGTGCTGTTTCATTCTTTATCACATCAAGCGCATATATCCATGCCTTGTTTTCAACAGCCAGCCCTATTCCTCCAGAGAGTATGAGAGGAGGTGCCCTTGCCTGAACAATTGTTGTTGAGAGCTGAAATCCTCCAATAACTATGAGAAAGATCAAGATGCTGGTCCATACTATTATTCCTATTTCATCCACTTTTCTTGCATATTTCTTAGCTTTTTTCTCCTTCGTCTGCATCTGTATTGAAGCCTCGCTTATTCCAAAGCTCTTCGTGAGCAATTGCGATATGGGAGCTACACCCATGCCTCCTATAGCCGAAAGCATTGTGGCAACGAACATCAGCAAGTAAGATGCTCTGAGTCCCATGTATGTCACCAGGGGGACTAGGAAAACGAAGAGAATGTTGATTGGCTGTTTTTTCATGATAAATAGCCCATATACAAAGTAGACCCATGACAACAGCAATCCAAGAGCTGTCAACCTTATCATCATTGATAAGCTGAGTGTTTGGTGCTCAGAGACAGAGGCAACAAGTGGATTGTTTGTCTCTATTCCGAGAAAATAGTAGGCTCTTCCTGAAATGTCCAATAGGTTGAAGTAAATTGCAGTTAAACCCAACATGCCTACAGCAAGCAAGGTTCCTAAATATATAGTTCTCCAGGAGAGCTTTTCCTTTTTTCCGAAGGGGGTTCTGCCTAGAATATAATGCTCTGCAAATGCGATTGAATAGAGGGCGTAACCTCCAATTAGGAAGAGGCCTGCTCCTTTGATTATTGCAACGAAGGAGACCGTTGGGGAAGTTGACTGAACTAGAAGAGAGATCAAAAGAAAAGCACCGAGAAATAGCTCTTCTCTCTTTTCTGGCTGCTTCACAATTGGATAGAGACCCATGAAAATTCCTAGGATTAGGTCCACTATCTGGTATCCTCCCCAGCTCCAAGCAACCAGAGATAAAACAATTGCCGAGGTGATGGTATAGATCCACTTGCTCCTGTAAGCAGATGACTTTATCATTTTCACAAAGAGAAATAATCCAAGCAATATTGTCGGCTGGACCATTCCCAGCTTAACGAAGAAACCAGCATTTGTTCTATCAAGCGTTCCTGGAATAACGGCAGCAATGAAGGCTGAAAAGATGCCGGCTAGCTCGCCTCCGATCTCCCTGGCTAAAAGATATGAGAATAGAACGATGAGGGCTCCTGCTATTGGGGGTTGGAGAACTGACCACTGCAGAACGGAGAGCCCAAAAATCTTTGCTATAGGATACGTTAGAGCTGCGAGCATCATGTTGAAAGGATAGTCCGTATTGGTTATATCCCTTCCCCATGGGTACCAGAAAATGTGTGTAGCATTGTTAGATGCTGTGAGAGTGTACCAAGACGATATTCCATGCTCAACCAAGTAATTTGTGCCCCAGTACATAAAGTAGGGATCGGCCTCATCCAGATAGTAGCCATATAGGAAAATTCTTTGGATTCTTATGTAAAATGCAAGAAAAGCTATGAGAATGGAGATAATTGCTCCTAATATCTTTCTCCTTCTATAAAGCTTGTCGAGAAATGATAGCTTGGTCTCACTACTTTCCTTGGTTTTTTGCATTTTCGACATACTGCTCTCCTTAATTTTAGTGCTTTTTATCAATGAATATTAAAGTGGTTATATTGTTTTGCTGAAATCTCAAAAAGCTTTTTGTGCTTCGGTTGTCTAACTATTTTTAAACTTTTTCAGACCTACCTAATAATTTGGGGAAGCTGATCTTGAGCCTGGCCTTCGAGCTTAGGTATGAAATGATCACTTTGGAAGCGAAATTCGATTATTACATAGACGTTCTCAAAAGGGCCAGGGAGACAGCGGAGATTAAGGGAAAGAGTGGAAGTGCTGAAACAAACATATGGATACCAACGAAGGAAGTTCTGGATATTGCCTTGGTAAGAATGTCTATAGCTAAAAAAGCTGTGGAAGATGGAAGGAGAGGAGCTATACCATTCTCGCTGGCAGCAGCACAGCGCGAGCTTGAATCCCTCAGATATCAAATAGAGGGGAAGACCTGCCTTCCTTTTATAAAGAAAACAATAAATGTAGCAATAAGCGATATAATAATGAGCATAAATTCTGTAAGGAAGAAGGGAGAAGGCTTCTCAATTTAGCATGTCTCCACTTTGTTAGAGATTTGCTTGTCCAAACACAATTTTCCGGAGAGGACATCTCTGGCTTTCCTGCTCGCATAGAACAACTTCGAATTTTGTTAGGAACCTATCAAGACCATCGCAATAAGCAGAGTAACCCCTTTCAGCTTTCAGAACTTTCATGAGTGGGCAGCTGCTCTTGGGCTGCCTCTCAAGCATGTTGAGCATAAGGTCAGGCTTCTTGCTTATTATAGCTTCCTGCGGACCAGCCGCCTTATAGAACCTGCATGTTTTATAGCCTTCTCCGTCGCATTTTCCTCTCTCGTACATATCTGCTCCAAGAGAACCCAGAGCAGGGCTAGTGCACATTCCATTTTTGAAGTAGGGGCAGGGCATTCTTATCCCTCAGACGCGGGTTCGTTCTATCATAGACACTATCTCATCCCTTGATAGCTTCATCATTGGTTATTTTTTCTTTGAAATCTGGGCTATATTAGATCTTCTCTCTCAATGTTTACACATCCGTAGCTTGAACAAATAAGTCTTGGAACAAGCGTGTAACCTCTTCTTCCAAGTAAATAAGTGAAGCTTCTTTCCTCAATTTTGTTTTTATCATACACAAGCAAGATTGGTTGACATCCTTCGTCTATGCATGCTATTTTTTTTCCCAGAAGCTCCCAGCCACTCCAAAGCATCCTGAGCACTGTGCTCTCATCTATGGCAGTAGACCAGGTCATGAACCTGTAGAGAAGAAGAGATAGGGAAGAAAGAAAGAGGGGGGAGTCAAGTTGTTTTCCCGTACCTATCATGAGTTTCCAATAGGAACTTGAAACAAATTTTATCAGAGGAAAGTTGCTTCCAGAACCTGTATAGGATGCCTCCGCTGGCAAATGAGCAATCCATGAATGCTGCGATCTTATTGCTTCGACGTCCCTGTTTGTCAGCCAGTCTCCCCCAACAATAATAGTTTTTTCGTTTAGAAGATTCTCGCTGAGCAAATGGTCAATGGGAGTTTTTCCAGTCTTTTCGATGGAGCTAAAAAGCTCCTCGGAAGTCAGAAGTGTTTTTACAACAAAATAAAAATTGCTTTCTTCAAATCGTCTCTTCAATTTTTCTATATCGTTTTCATTTAAGCTTGAGACTCTTTCTATAAAGATCCCTTCTATGCAACCACTTTCCCTCATTTTTTCCTCTGAGAGTGATGCTTCCCGCTGCTCCAGAATGTTCATGCTTTCAGAATTCAGGGGACAGATAAGGAGAATATCTTCTTTTTTCCCATTGCTCCTCCTAATTCTGAATATTCCTCCCCCCCATCCAAGTATTAAGGAATCTCTGAAAAATGAGCGTTCGGTTGAGGAATCTATGCCATGAGAACTTATTGGAAAATCAGAAGAGTCTGAGAAACCATTGAAAAATGACTGAACGACAAATCCCTTTCTGCAGTCAAGAACCGTTCCACTCCTATCTCCTCTTGAGAAGCTAAGTCCTTCGTGGTCAATAAGCAATCTTTCAGCCTTAATCATCTTTGGTATTCCACGGCTTAGTCCAATTACTCCTGAGCAGCTCTCAAGCTGAATTGGAAGATGAACCAATGGGGGATCACCGATTGAAAACAGTGCTGCTATTGGAAAAATACTCGGCGATATTTTTAAAAAAAGATCATGGAATTCTGCTCAATATTATTTTAGCTGAGCCATTGTATTTGTGTATCTCCATGCTCATATCATGTATTCTATAGCTGCATACAGGGCACTTGTAATACGTTGATACTTTTTTCATCCCATTTCCGAATGTTTCCGTCTCCATTGAGAATTCCATCGTTGTGTGGCATCTTGGGCAGTTCATTAGCTCTTTGCTTAGCAACTCTCACACCTCTCATTTCCAAGTTTTCTGCTTTTGCCGTCCTCACTCACAAGAGTTTTGGACTCCCCAAACTAATAACTTTTTTTAGAAAAATAAGAGGTATGCAGGGAAAAGATAAGAACGGTATTCTGTTGATTCAAGAGGGGCGGGAGTTTGAGAAGGGATCTATTGAAGGATATTGCAATTGAAGTGGACTGCTGGAAGAATCCTGTTGGGAGTGTGGATATCATAGGAGATATTGCTATTCTCAGAATTCCTACCTGGATATATAGAGTTGAGGAAGATTGCCTCTCGAAAATTGCTGATTCTTTTCTAAAGAGAATTCCATATATAAAGAGTGTTTGGCTTTCAGCATCTCCAGTACTGGGAGAGAAGAGGACAAGGGAGCTGAAGCATCTTGCAGGGGAAAGGAGAACAGAAACCATATACAGGGAGCATGGGATTTCCTTCTTAGTTGATATTTCAAAAAGCTATGTTTCTCCTAGGCTAAGCTACGAGCATTTAAGAATAGCAAAGCTTGTAAGAGATGGAGAAGTTGTAACTAACTTTTTCTCAGGTATAGGAGGTTTCTCTCTTGTTATAGCGAAGAATTCAGGTGTAAGGCTTGTTAACTCGATTGATATAAACAAGGATGCCGTTGAAATGCAGAGAAAGAGCATTGAACTGAATGGCTTAGAGGGAAAGGTAAGAGTCTTTCTTGGTGATGCGAGAGAAATCTCCAGATTATTTTTAAAGGGTTCCTCGGATAGAGTTCTCTTTCCTTTGCCAGGAATAGATGAGAGTTTCTACAGAGCAGCAGTCGAGGTTCTGAGAGGAAATGAGGGTTACTTTCATGTATACGAGTTTGTGAATGTCAAGCAAAGTGAGGATGAGGCCATAGAGAGGAAATTCGATGATATTGGTAAAACGCTCCTCAGGCTTGGTTGGAGATCGGAATTAGTTTTCTTCAGAAAGGTTAGATCCGTTGGTCCTAGAAAGATACAAGTTGCAATGGACATTTTCTTGAGGAGAGTCTAAGTTTCTAATATAGTGGGAGCAATTCTCAATATTAAAGGGGAAAATTATTTTCTTCTGAAAATAGCGGCAAAGAATCCTATTGTATCGTGGAAGCCCGGAACAAATCTTGCCACAGGATGATCTGTAAGCTTTGATTGAGGAAAGGGGAAATTTGGATAGACCGGCTCCAGAGGTAGATTATTCAGGGCCCACTCAACTTGCCCCTCATTCTCCTCATATGACAGAGTGCACGTTGAATAAGATATGAGCCCTCCAGGCACAGTTATTCGTGCTGCTTCCTTCAGAAGCTGTCTCTGAAGGCTAACCAAGTTCCTTAAATCTTTTTCATTGAATTGAATGGAGAGTCTAGGTCTATTTCCAAGTCCTGTGCATGGGGGATCCAAGATGGTAATATCGGCCCTTATTTGAGGATGATCGAGAGATATGAATCTAGAGTCACCTTTTAAAGCTATAACACTAGAAGCTCCTATTCTGCTGAGCTCCTTCTTCAATCTAAGTATCTTATTTTGAGTATGGTCAAACGCATAATAGATCCCTTTCCCCCCAGTAATTTCATACAGGTGACCAATCTTTCCTCCTGGAGATGCTGTCATATCAACAAATATCCTGCCAGCTGGAGGATCAAGCATCCTGATTAGAAGCATGGACGGATAGGATTGATCAGTTATTATTCCCCTGCTGTAGGAATCAAGCTCCCTCACCTTGGGCATCTTGTATAGAGAGGAGACTACTTTTACTGCTATGCCCCTAGACCTTCTGTTCACTTCGTTTGGCTCTATCAATAAGATTCCTTTTGCTACAGGAATACCGTTTTCATCGGTTACAGTCACTTCATCACCCTTGCGAGCATTGATTAGTTTCTTCAAGCCAGGAAGATAGAGATCAGCTCCAAGCATGACTCTTTCAGCAGCTTCCCTCTCAGCAACCGCTATTTTCTCTGAGGGTTGAATTGGGTCTCCTGGTAAAACCTCGATATAAATTGCCTCGTCGAGTAATCCAGATTTCCTAGCCTGTATTCCCTCAAGCTTGAGAACCTCAATTGCTTCATCTGTGGATAACTTCAATCTGTTTATTCTCAGGAAGTATTTTCGCATGGGCTGAAACAATGAGCATAGCAGTCTCTTCGTGCTTATCCCATAAGCAGAGGAAACTGATTCGAGCGTGTTCTTTAGAGTTTTGGAGGAACCCAGATCACTTTCAAATCTCTCGCATAGATCAGTCAACTTCCAACTCCTCTAAGATCCTCGAAAAAGGGATTGCTCCCTCTCTTACTAACTTTATCTCATTCCCTGTTACATCTATTATCGTAGATGGTTTCCCAATCTTAGAAGGACCAGAATCGATTACCACGTCTACATCTCCTATTTGCTTAAGAGCACTCTCTGCTGTAGTTGGAGGTTCTCTTCCAGATATGTTCGCACTGGTCCCAACTATCATTCCTCCAATGAAATCAGCGAGGATTCTTGGAATAGGATGATCGGGGACTCTTATGGCTATCTTTCCCTCCTCATCGAGGAATTGGCTCAAGAAATTGATTGCTGGATATATTTTAATTGTTAGGCCTCCTGGCCAGAACTTCCTAGAGAGCTTCAGCATTGCGTCATTGGTCTGCGCTATTCTGAGAGCAACATTGATGCTTGAAATCAGAATTGGAAGCGGCTTTGCCTCCCTCTTTTTGAGCTCATATATTCTATTAACAGCATTTCTATTCGTCACATCGCATCCTAGACCATATACAGTATCCGTTGGATAAATGGCAATACCCCCTTTTGCAAGTATTTTTCCTGCTTGCTCAATTTCTCGGAGGGTTGCTCTAGCTGGATCAATTTTTAGGAAAAGCATTCAGTTCACCTTTCCCAGTTGATTCCAAATTGAACCATAGCTCATGTTTTTTATATGAGAGGGATTTTAAGCATGTGTGAACTTGCTCCTTTCAGCTGCTGTTATCAGCTTCTCCCCTTCTTTAGCTATTGATAGGGCTCCATCAATAGTTAGCCCAGCCTTCAAATATAGATCGCTGAGCGATTTCAGAACATCGTTATCTCCGCTGACCATAACCGTTATTAAGTAAATATTTTTCCAAGATGTATCCCTTCTCATCGTGAATTTATCCTCTCCGTCAGTTATAAGGAAAATAAATGCTCTGTTATTTCTCATTTGCTTGCCTACGTCCTCTAGAGCAACTCCCATCGCCTTTTTTATGTCTGTTCCTCCATTTGAGGCAATTTTAAGAACAGCCTCAATCATGCTGGGAAAAGAGCTCATTGGATTGTTGTACGGATATGGTTCCGAATCAAACATTCTCATAAATACGCTCATTCCCCTCATGTAGGCCAACCTTATGAAGAAGAGAGCTATGCTTCTAGACCAAATCAGCTTATGCCCTGACATAGATCCGCTCTTGTCCAGCAAAACATAGAGAATTCCTTTTTTGCTGATCTCCTTCTCTAGTGATATGAGACCTTCTCCATAGTATTTGGAAATGAAAAGATCTCTGGGCAGAGAGAACTCTCTGGGAAGGGCTCTTTCGATTTTCTTTGTCCTCCTATAGCCTCCAATTTCTTCGCCATGGAGGCTTGTTTCCTTCTTCATGTGTACGGTTTTTGGAAAGACATCAGTGAGCTTCTGAAGCAAATCGATAATTTCCTGTGCTTCCCTTACCTGCATTATGAGTTCTGTTAGATCAAGCAATCTTCTCACATCACCCTTTTCTCTGCTTGCTCCCCCACTGAAGCCTATGTCCTTGAGCTGTTTTGCTCTAGAAGTATAAGCTGAGGCCTGAGAGAGAGCCTGAGCCATAGCTCTTTCAGCTGTTTCCCTATCAGCAAGCTTCTCCTCTATTTGAATTTCTCCCTCCTTCTCTTTTTGAGCTTGGGGTGCGGCTTGTCCGCTCATGACATCCTTTTTTTCGCTTTTTCCACCATTCTCCGTCTCCTGTAGCTGAGGTCTTTTTCCTTTGCCTGGGCCCTCGAGCTCTCCTCTCCCCCCTTTGCCTTCACTCACTGAAGTTGTCAGGCTTTCAATCAGCTTTCTGAGGAACACTGTTGAGAAGATAAGTGACGTATGTTCATCCAATACTGTTGAAGCACGAGCTTTCATGAAATCGTTTGACGTCATGTATCTGTAGAAAATTAACCTTGCATTTTCAAGAAGCTCATCATTATTGTGATCAGAGAGCATTGGATGAGCTGAATAGTGAAGGAAGAAAGCATCGGTAGAAAGCAGAGTCAAACGCTCATTTTTCGAGGCTTGTGATGCTAGATCTTCTGGCAGCAATGAAATAATAAGCTTGGATATTACATTGTATATGTAATCCTTGTTAGTTATATTCAGAAGAAGATTTTGAAGCTCAGTCATTTTTGCTCTGTTCCTCTTTTAGCTTGGAAATTAGGTTTCTTGCCTCAATGACCTTCTCCCTCAAGCTGGAACTATACGATTCAAGCCTCCGGCTTTCACTTGCTCTCTCCAGAATAAGCTCTGATTTAGAGAGAACATCATCCAGCGCTCTTACATTTGATTCTGCTGGGACTGCTCTGGTTCTGCTGATTATATTGGAGAGCTCTGCTTCCAGAGTTTTGATTTGTCTTATCTTATAATCGTAGGATGAGAGGCCTACTTTGGCAAGAACTTCCTCAACCTTCTTAACTTCATCCTCTGTAGATGGTGCCGTTAACCTTATGGCATCTCCCAAAGAGTCAAGAGAAACGGTGCTTTCTCTATATATGAATGATATAGCAGAAGCCACAATCAGGGTCTTAACTTTCCTCCTATCGCTGAGCTCTATTGCCGAGCTCTTCAGCTCCGCAAGCACTTCCATGTATTTGTTGATAAAGGAGTCATTAGAAATGAGTTCTCTTGCTCTAGTTTTAACAATTTCCTGGATTCTCCTTATCTCCTCTGAAGTCAGAATGGGCTGAACCTCCCTATATTGATTTGTCTCAAGCAGTATGCCCTTCTCTAAAAGCTTTCTCCATGAATCGAAGCCCACGTTTCCATGGAAGTCCCTTATTGTTAACCTGTCATAGAGAGCAGCATCCTCGCTTTCAAGACTAACCTCGTTTGTTGCTGTATATATCGTCAATATTGGAGCTCTTATATATTCACTTCCATTGAAAACTCTCTTGTATAGTATTATATCCAGCAAGAAGTTTCGAATAGCGCTTGACGATCTGAATATTTCATCGAGGAATATAACCTCAGCCTCGGGAAGTCTCCCCCGTGTAATCCTAACATACCTTCCCTTTCTCAGGGCTGCAACATCTATGGGACCAATCAGCTCATCAGGTTCTGTGAATTTTGTTAATAAATAGTAAAAATACTTGGCGCTTATCAGCATTGAGAGGAGCTCAACAAGCTTTGTTTTTCCTGTTCCTGGAGGCGAGATGAAAACTGCCGGCTCACCGGAAATGAGCGCAGAAATCGCTGCCGTAACTTCTTTTTCTCTCTCAACAAGCTGCTGGTTCAGGCTATTTCTCAATGAATATATCTTCTGACTCAGAACTTCGTATTCATTCATTCCGCATTATCCTCTTTTTATTATATTTTTCAGTTAAGGGATTAATTTAAAATTGATATATAAAGAATGAAAGTTTTCTCACCTCTTCTGATATTGATGACCTCCTTCTAAAGAGATAAAGCTTCAGTTTGTAATTGAGATATGCTAGTAGAATTTTCGATATAACTTTATAACTTTCAAATTACCTGCTTTATAACTAGCAGGAGGTGCAGGACCTGCTAATATGGAACTTATAGGGCTGGAGCTGATGTTTGTTTGGTTCCTCAGAAAAAAATTTATAGGAAGAAAATTTCTGTGGCAATAGACATACTTAGCGAAATATCTGAGAAGATGATAGCTGATAGAGATAAAGTGATAAAGCTCCTGAAGGAAAAATATGAAGAATATAGGATATCGCCTTTCAGGGGGATCGCGCAGCCAGAGGATCTTTATGACAAGGAAATGGCAACTCTCTACGTTGTTGGAAAATATGGCATGGGTTTGGACGAGGATTATCCAGAGATATTCGAAAGGGTTTTTGAAAAGGAAAAGAAGTATGAAGCTTTTATTAATGCTATTATCCCCGAGCAGGGGAATGGAGATTCCAGAGCTAGACTGCTTGAAAAGCTAGGTTCCAGCGAGCTGTCCAGCAATGACGTTGCCAGAATTCTAAGGATCGTCTTCACAAAGGTAATTTTTGGCTTTGCCCAAGACGATGAGCTATTGAACCTAATGAACAAGATTGAGAAGTTCTTCCCGGAAAATGCAAAGGATGTTAGAAATTTCAAGAGATTCTTTATTGGTTTCAAGCTTGCTGAAATGATAGCAACAGGAGAAATAAGGAGCAGGGTTGAGAAGGAAGCAATGAAGCAGGCACTAGTTCTCAAGCTTGGAAGCGGAAAAACAGCACCTGATGATAAATATGTTTCAGTAATTGCGAGAAAAGTATTCAAGGTTCCTGGAGAAAAGATTGAGAAGCTTTTGAGCTTGGGGGAAAGTGGTGAAGAGTCAAGGAGGAGTAGAGGGGAAGAGGTTGCGACTGATAAAAAGGCTGACGGCTAATTCGGCTAAACTGAGTGTTGAGAACTCACCAATACCTCCTGTGAACTTGCAGGAAGGGGAGGTTCCAATAAGAATGGAAAGAGTGCTTCTATCCCCCTTAGATCATTTAGCTATTCAAGGAATGCTTCAGAGAAGATACTTGGGAACTTTTGGATTTGGAAAAGTGCTGGAGAGAACTTCTCAGGACATACCTGAAACAGCAACAATTTACCCAGCTAGCTGTGAGCACTTTCCGCTAATAGGGAGGGAGGGGACAGGAAGTGAAATATATCCCTATCCAGCAAAGATGATAAAGCATCCCAGAAAGTCTCTTGAGCTACCTGAAATGCAGTTCATATTCGACTCGGTTTTTACCATGGCTCATCTCTCAGAAGGGCAAATTCTCATAGTTGGAGGGGAAGGTCTACAAACAGTTCTGTTGAGCAACGTGCTCGAAAAAGCATATCTTGTTGGAGTGAAGAAGAGACTTAAGGGCATGGGAAACATCACTCTTCTTTCTGAAGATGGGATCCTCAATACAAAGTGGGACACGGTTGTGCTTAATAGCTTGAACTTGACTAGGGCAATTAACTTATTGAGAAAAATAAGGTGGAAGAAAATAGTAATTAACCCGCTTTCTGCATGTCTCTCAAGGCTCGTTCCTATCCCGCTCAATGGATCCTTTTCAGCTATTGTTGCCTTTCCATCGATCCTCAACGAGGTTTCAGGAGATTATGAAACTATGCAGAAAGCTGTGAACGAGAGCGGAATGCATGAGGAAATTTCATTGAGGGAATTGAATAGTGAAATTTCTGCTCCATATGTAACAGTGCTGATGAATGGTGAGTGAAGCTGAGAGAGTGTCGCAAATCTATGAAGATTATGAGCATTTTTCTACCTCTGTTGAATTCAAGTATATTGATCTACTCAATAGTCATTTACCTTTTATCTCTAAGTTTCATTCTTTTCATGCGATATCTGATGATCTATATCATTACAACACTCACCCTTTCCGCTTTTACTAACGCATTACTTTCAGTTATTGTCTATAGAAGTAGGGAAAATTACAGAGAAGATCTCTTATACGCTTCTGTCCTCTCCTTTCTAACGGCTGGAGGATACTGTGCAGTGAAAATGAGAGAAATCGATCAAAATGTTAGTTCTAGATGGATGTGGGCCACGATTGTTGCTTCGCTTGGATTCATGACATCTTTCTGGATGTATTACTTTCTAGATAAATGGTGCATCAGGTCGTATATAGATGATTTTTCCTTCTCTGTTTGAGAACTCGCATAGCATAAAACCTCATTTTCAAGCTGAAGAATTATTCCTGTCAACTCTGGCTAATTGAAGATGTTTTTGTCTGAGAAGCAAATGAAAAATGTTGAAAAAAGAGATCTCGTATAAAAGTTATAAAAGGACATGTTGGGCTTAACTATTCTACAGCACTTGGAAGTGTGAAAAATCAAGGTTTCCCAACCGGTTGGGGAAGGTGAAAATGTTTGGAAAAGTTTGGAAAAGTTCAGGATGCTTTTTCCCATGCAGAGAATGAAAAAATAAGAATAAGGGGATGGATATATAGAAAGTTTCATGTCGGAAAGAAGATTTTTCTATGGGTTAGAGATTCAAGCGGTTACATACAGTGCGTTGTTGAGGAGGAGAAGGTTGGAAATAACATATTTGCTCAGTTTGAAGAAGCAAGAAGAGAGAGCAGTGTTGAGATTGAGGGAAAAGTGAGAGAAGATCCGAGGGCGCCGGGTGGCAAGGAAATTGAAGTGTCGTGGGGAAAAGTTGTAGGATACAGCGATGACTTTCCAATCAAGGGAGGAGAGGGAGTAGAGTTCCTTTTGGATAATAGACATCTCTGGTTAAGAAGCATGCAGCTCACATATGTTATGAAGATAAAGCACTCAGTTTTGAAGCTACTTAGAGAGTTCTATGTGAATGATGGATGGTATGAGACAACACCTCCCATATTAACATCTTCTGCTGTTGAAGGAGGAGCTACCCTGTTCAAGGTAGACTATTTTGGGGAGCCTGTTTATCTCAGCCAGAGTGCCCAGTTTTATTTGGAAGTCCTCATATATAGCCTAGAGAAGGTCTTCTCGATAACTCCAAGCTTTAGAGCTGAGAGATCAAGAACGAGAAGGCATCTCTCTGAGTACTACCATTTCGAGGTTGAAGCTGCATGGATGGACATGGATGAGCTCATGAAAGTCACGGAGAAAACAATTGAGTATGTAGTACAGGGCGTTTTGGATGAGAGAAGTAGAGAGCTTGAATTGTTAGGAAGAAATGTGGAAGCTCTGAAAAGGGTAAAGCATCCCTTTCCAAGAATATCTTACACTGAAGCTATTGATATCCTTAGAAGAGAGGGAGTGCAGATAAACTGGGGAGATGATTATGGAGCAGATGAGGAAGCTCTGCTCACGAGAAAATTCGAAACTCCGTTTTTCATAACGCATTTTCCCAGAAGCATAAAGCCTTTCTACATGAAAGTAAGTGAGAATGATGAAAGAGTAGTCAAGGGTTTTGACCTGCTTGCACCTGAGGGCTATGGAGAAATAGTTGGAGGAAGCCAAAGAGAGGATAACTATGAGGTTCTTCTGAGCAGAATAAAGGAGCAGGGCTATGATCCGAAGGACTACTACTGGTATTTGGATCTGAGGAGATTTGGAAGCGTTCCACATAGCGGATACGGCCTTGGTGTAGAGAGAGTGACGATGTGGATATCTGGTCTGGAGCACATAAGAGATGCTATACCATTTCCCAGGTTCAGAGATAGAACAAAACCATAGATTTTTTGGAGGAACGAATTTGAGGCTCTGTGTCCTCTATACGGGAGGAAAGGATTCAACATACGCACTTCATCATGCAATCGTTTCTGGACATGAAGTGCTCTGTATATCTGCCGTTCAGCCTGCCTCGGAGGATTCCATGCTATTTCATGCTCCTGGAATCAAATACTTGAAGTTCTATGAAAATGCGTTCGGAATACCATCATATGTCATGAGCGGCTCAGGAAGAGAAGAAAGTGATCTGGAAGAGCTTCTGGTAAGGCTCAAGAGGGATTTTGAAATAGATGGAGTAGCTGTAGGTGCTATAGATTCTGATTATCAGTTCATAAGATTTTCATCAATTCTTCGTAGAAATGGTCTAAAGCTATATGCGCCTCTCTGGAGAAAAGATCAGGAGGAATATATGAGGAGACTACCAAGAGAAGGCTTTCATTATATTATCACAAAGATATCGACTTATGGCCTTCCACTTGAGTTTATGGGAAGAGAAGTAGATATGGAAATGACAGAGAAGATAATTCAGCTATCGAGAAAGTTCGGTTTCAATCCTGCATTCGAAGGAGGAGAAGCTGAAACGATGGTGATAGATGCACCTCTCATGAAATGCAGAATGGAGCTTCAGGGTAATATCGTGAGAGTCAGCATGTTCGAGGGGTATTACTCTATTTATTATATAAATTGCTTGAATAAGAGGATATAAGCTCGGAATAACCTTAAAAATCCTTTTGATGTATTAATGGCATGAAGATGAAGGGTCAACGAGATGGAACAGGCTGAAGAAAATCAGGAAAAAAATATGGAGGATATAATCGTAGGAAAGCACGTATATGGCAATCTATATTCAATGGACGAAGAACTTCTAGGAAATGAGGAGTTCCTTCGAAATGTTATGATTGAAGCTGCCAAGATCGCCAATGCTTCGATCGTAGAAGTTAAGAGCTGGTCTTTTCCAGGCAAGAAGGGTGGGGTTAGCGTAATAATTCTTGTAACAGAGAGCCATCTAGCCCTTCATACCTGGAAAGAGTATAACTATGCTACGCTGGACATCTACACATGTGGAGAGCATACGAGGCCTGACAAGGCATTTGAATATGTAGTAGATGCTCTGAAGCCAAAGAAGGTTGTCAAGCACAGGACTTTGAGATTGAGCAATATTGAGGCAAACAGATCCTTCTGAAGAAGTTTTTGAAGTTGAAAAAATTTGAATTTTTTTGCTGAAATCCCTTTTTTCCAAATTAGTAGAAAGAGATGTCTTTTGAGATTTTTCAGAAGAGATATAAAATCAGCGCCGGGGGGAGGGCTCGAACCTCCGGCCACCGGGTTAACAGCCCGGCGCTCTACCCGCTGAGCTACCCCGGCTATTTGCTGAAAAGAACTTAGACATAAAGGATATTTTAAGATTTACTCCTAACTAGATCTTTGTATATTAAGATAAGGGAGAATATCATGAGAATTGGTGTCCTTTCGGATACTCACGACAATTTGTCTCTTGCTCTCAAGTGGGCAGAGTTCTTCAAAAAGGAAAATGTGGATTTGTTGATTCATCTTGGAGACAACAACTCCCCCTTCATTTTCAAGAATATCTTCGATAAGTTCCAAGGCAGGGGATACTCAATTATGGGAAACAATGATGGAGACAGGATGCTTATGGTCAGACTTGCAGGCGCCTTCAATATAAAAATAGCTGAAGGGATAATGGTTCAGGAGATTGATGGGATGAGGTTTGTCCTCATGCATGGGTTTGGATCGCCGGAGCAAACAAAGCTGATTGTGGAATCGCTAGCCAAATCCAACAACTTTCAAGCCGTTCTATATGGTCACACACATGAAGCGGCTGTTGAAAAATTTGGGAATGTTCTCGTCTTGAATCCGGGAGAGGGGGGAGGAATTCTCACCGGAAAAGCCAGTGCCGCCATTCTGGAGACAAAACCACTCACAGCCAAGCTAGTTTATCTCTAGAGGGGGGCAGCCATAAGATAAGCGTCTTCCCCATCACTATAGTATCCTTCAATTACCTTTATTTTCCTGAAGCCCAGCTTCTCATAAAGCCTAATTGCCGGGTCATTGGACACACGAACCTCGAGGTAGACTTCTTTAGCACCATAGTCATCTCGCATGCTGCTCATTCCTCGCCTCATCAGTTCCTCACCTATTCCTCTTCTCCTATATCCTTCGAGAACTCCTATTGAAACGACATGCCCCTTCTTGACTATCAGCTTTCTAATGTAGCCTAGCCCAGTTTCAATTCTGTTCATTATGTAACCTACTATCTTTCCTTCAACTTCTGCCACAAAAAATGCCTTTCCCCAATTATCGAGATGAAAAACAAAGAAATATTCAGGGTAATTTTCCGGAAGTGTCTCAGCATTTACTTTTATAATTTGAGGAAGATCCGATTGGGTAGCATTTCGCACAATATAGATCTTCTTTTCCGAAGATTCCAACTCCAATTTTCCACACTTCCTCAGTGCTTTAGGTACTGCAACAGATATACTATTAGCAGCAATGTAGAGATAATTGCTGTTACTATTAAAAGATTTCTAGATATTTCTTTTGATGAACCCCAGAGAATTGGAATCGGCCCAATAAAAATTATACCACCGCTCTCAATTTCCCCACTGCTTCTAAGAGCGAGAGCTATTCCTCCTATCAATATAATTGCGAAGCCCACAAATATTAGGATCATCCCAATTGACAGGAGATCTCGCTCGATCAAGCTTTTTTCCCTTATTTTATTTTTAATCGTGTTCCCTAAAAAAATTGTCTTCAATTTCTATTTCTTTTTTTATTCCATTGAACCACTCTATCTTTATAGCCTTTCTCGGACAAAGTATAACACATGCGTAGCAAGCGATGCATTTTCTGCTGCTAGCTTTTACCTCGTTTGAATATATCGATAGAGCGTTGGTTGGACATATCTCGACGCATAACCCACAATTGTTACAGCTTCTTTCAATCACTACCTTTTTCTTTGGAAATAATGTTATAGTTCCCTTTATTGGATGAGCGTTTCGGAATTCACGGATTTTCATCCTTCCTCCTCACCTCTACTGCATAACATCCTTAGCATGCTTCTCACTGGTGATCTCAGCAATAATCTTTGAAGCCTTATGAGATCGAATCTGCTTTCCATCTTCTCCTCCATTATACTTCAATAGCAGCCTCTTCTTAAATTCCCTGAATTTTTGACCGGATGCTCCTTTGCTTTCTAAAGCATTTACCCTTATGCATTTACATCGCTCATGTTCAATTAATGAATCTAACTTAATAGGGCTTAGCGATTGCTAAGTCTATGCCCTTCTCTTTTTTGTGGGAATGTGAAGATGATGCTCACAGTTGGATTTTCAAGCCTTGAGCTCTAGCTCTCCAATTGTAAAAATTTCCTGGAATATTTGTGGTCTTGAATGGAGCTGTGTATACTTTATGCATGGCTAATTTTAGATTCTTCCGAACCAAAATTGAATAGAGAAGGCTTCTCCACGCTATAGCAATAAAAATCAATTAACCTCAATGAAGATCTATTTTTTTGAGAATTGCTGTATGATTTTTCTCTTTATTGACCACCTCAGCTTGTCAAGATAAGCGCCAAGCTGAGAAACACTCAGAACTGGAAGGAATGAGTTCCTCTCAAATGCTTTCCAAAAGCCCTCTATTCCCTCTTCAAGATCCATATCTATGAGAGTTTTGAATGATCCGATGCCTGCTAGCGTATGGGCATCACTGTTTGCTAGACAAGCCTTTCCCTTATCTTTAGCGTACTTGTAAGCTTTCCTATTGGAAATATATGAGGATGAGGCATTGAAGCACTCCATAGCTCTAAAGCTATTTGATAAGATCTCTAGTCCCATTTCACCAATTCCTCTTCTCAGCCTATCGAAAGGATGTGCTGGAACGAGTAAACAGCCAAAGCTCTCAGCTAACTGGATCAATTTATCGAGAGGTATGTTCCTCTCTATTTTAACAGGAGTCATGCAGTAGATGAGAACATCTCCCATTGAAGTTCTAACTTCGCTTCCAGGAACTAAAAGGATTTTCAGTTTCTTTTCCTCGACTTTTCTCATCGCTTCAATGGATCCCATGAATGTATCATGATCTGTTATCGATATTACCTCCAATCCTTTTTTGAGAGATTGAAGGAGAATTCTCTCTGGCTCTGGCTCTCCATCACTGTATATGGAGTGCATGTGCAAATCTGCTCTCACTTTGGGCAATTTGCATCCTCTTTCTTCGGAAATTTCCTTCGAGTTAAGTTTTTTACTGATCGGAGTTTAAAGGATCTTTGTCAGGATGAGAGCTTGAAAGAAGAAGAAAGAGGAGAGACATTAGCAGTTGATTTCAGCAGCAGGCTTAAATCCTTCATATCTGAATATGGGGAGAAAGGAAAGAAGGTTCTCAAGGCAGCATTGATCAGAGCTAGGGAAGTTCAAAATTCTGAGGAAAATGTTCTGGGAGATTTTGATTTTAGGGGAGTTAGGAAAATTCTCGAGAAATCCGGAGAGCAATACAACCCAGGAACAATATTAGGAATAATGGAGAAGAAGTATGGGATAATAGAGACTTCTTATAAGTCCAGCAAGCAACATTGGTGGAGATTCTACGATATATATACTGTAGAGAGAGAGCTTGGTTCTGACGAGAAGGAACAAGAGGAGGAAGAGGATTCATATAAAATAATAATGGCAATGTATGCTTCATTGGAGCCAAAAAGGCTGCTTGAGTCTCTCAGAAGGCTTTCAACGAAGCCCAAGCTTGACTATGTAGATAAGAAGTTGTTCAAAAAAGTTGCTTTTGAGGAGCTTCCACTCGTAGAGGAGGTTCTAAAGAAAATGGGAGAAATGGAGGGAAAATTCGCTGAGCAGATAAAGATTTTGAAGGAGATCGTGCGGATTGCTGAGGAAATATCCATTAAATTAATAAAGGAGCAGTGATGCAATAGATTCTAGGAAGGAAGGTAGGATAATTGAATATGAGGGAAAACAAGTCTTCTAGAATAAAGAGTCTTACTTTAAGAGCTAGAGCATCAAAGCTTTCGTTTTTGGAGCTAAATGGTGATGTTTCTAATGACTAAATACAGAGATCATAAAGAAGTGTATACAAGGGACTACTCTCGCTGGAGCGTCTATCCAAAAATACCTAGGCCAGAGGAGTTTGGACAGAACAACAGAATAGTGCCGGGCTCCATAGTAGTTGTTGAAATAAGCGATATTGATGAAAAAGGAAGGGGTGTAGGCATACTCAACAGAGTGAAGATACATGTAAATGGAGGATGCACTGTAGGAGATAAAGTTAAAGCAAAGATAATAGAGAAGAGAGATAATGAAGCTCTAGCCGATCTCATTGATATATTGAGGTGAACTGGTTGTCCCAGGGAGGAGAATCCCCTCGCCTGGAGGTTGTAACCATAGAAATACCTGAAGGAGCCAATATAATTGTCGGAAGGAGTCATTTCATAAAGAGCGTTGAAGATATATATGAAGCTCTTGTGACCAGCTCTACTTCAATTAAGTTTGGTCTAGCTTTCAATGAGGCGAGCGGGAAGAGGCTAATAAGATATGATGGAAATGATAAAGAGCTGATAGATGCTGCCGTGTCTGCTGCTAAGAGGATAGGTGCAGGACACATATTTGTTATATTTCTCAAAAACGCTTGGCCAATAAATGTTCTCAATGCACTTAAGAATGTCCAAGAAGTGGTAAACCTATATGTCGCAACATCCAATCCAGTACAAATTATTGTTGCTGAAACTAATCAGGGAAGAGCTGTTCTTGGAGCAGTCGATGGGTATGTCCCGGTAGGTATAGAGCAAAAAGAGGATGTGGAGGAAAGAATTGAATTTCTAAAAAAGATAGGATACAAAAGATAAGGCTGAGAGTGCGAGCGAGAAATCACTTGCTTTTTTCTTCAACAAACTCTTTAATAAGCTCGGCACCTATCTCTATATTTTCTCTTTTTGTGGCATAACTGAACCTGACGAAATCGCTGCCGTATTGTATAGAAAAGCTTCTTCCCGGGAGTATTAGAACTCCCTTCTCCCACAATAGCTTCATCACGAATTCGTCAATTGTCATGCCTGTTCTTCTCAATGCTTCGGTTATCCTGGGGAACATGTAGAAAGCTCCTCCAGGAAGATAAGCTTCAATTCCAGCTATCTCGTTCAGCTTTTTGTAAAGTATCTTTCTCCTCTCGCTGAACTCCTTTATCATCTCAAAAGTAGGAGAAAAGCTGCTTTCCAGAGCAGATATTCCTGCCCACTGAACAAAGTTTGGAGCACAGCTATAGACATTCACTGCCAATGTATCCAATAGACGAATCAATTCCTCTTTAGCAGCCAGATATCCCAGTCTCCATCCAGTCATGCTGAATGTTTTGCTGAAGGATTGTATCAGAATGGAATTTTCCTGCCATCCATCTATCTGCGTAATGCTATAGAAGTTTCCATCATAGATGAAATAATCATAAACCTCATCAGAAATGAGGGCTATGTTGTGATCCCTTGCTATTTCATATATAGCTTTTATGGTTTGCTTACCAAAAACGTTTCCAGTAGGATTATCAGGATTATTTATAACAATGGCACTGGTCTTCGATGATATTTTTTCCTTCAGGTCCTCCAAATTAAGCTCAAAGCCCTTGTCCTTTCCCAGCCATCTCATTGATACATAGATCGGCTTAGCTCCAAGGAATTTTGCTGTCTGTCCGTAGGCATAGTAAGATGGTTCCACGATTAGAACTTCAGAGTCCTTTGACACTACTCCTGACATGGCAAGAAATATGGCTGTCTTTCCTCCCGTTGTGACCAATATGTTTCTATAGTCAACGCCCGCTCCATATTTCTTATTGAGATATCTCGATATTGATTCCCTAAGCTCAGGTATTCCTGCAGATTCAGTGTATCCCGTCTTTCCCTCATCTATGGCCTTTTTTGCTGCCTCTTTTATATGCGAGAATGTATCGAAGTCTGGCTGTCCTATTCCAAAGCTGATTATTTTCTTTCCAGTTTTTTGCGCTACCTCCCGTGCCTTTGAGAGGAAGTAGAAGGCTTGCTCTCCTTCGAGTTCATTGAGTGCTCCGTTTATTTTCATGATTTTAACCTCACTCCTAATTTCCTTTTTTGATAATTTTAAATTTTTTCAACCTATTTCTTACCTAACAATAAAAGATATTATAGAAATTATGAAAGCAAAAAAAGAAAAAAATAATAATTTTTTCTGAGAAAAAAGCTGTCATTAAAAGCGATAATATATAGCTTGTGAATGTAAAATCATAATAAAGGAGTGCCGATCTAAGATAATTGGGATTGAAATTGCCGAGAAAGGCGAATAAAGCGAGAAAGGAAGAAGCTTCCCGAGAGGAAAGGGGGAAGGTTGAGGCTGTCGCGACTATTTCTCTCTACCAACCATATGTACTGGATCTGGGAGAGCTAGCCATTTATGGCTACATCCCGTTTGAGGAAAACCTCCAAACCGAGAAGATTGAATCAACATCGACGGTTGAGGCACTCAAAGAGGGGACGAGAATTCTTGAGAGGCTGAAAAACAGCATGAAGAATAAGGTAAAAGATGGTCTTCTTCTTATAGATCTCTCTGGAAGGGGGTTTACTATTCATTTAGGAGCATATATAAATGAACCAAAGTGGCCTGGGATTCTTCTATATAGGCCAGCTAGGCTGAATGGCGTTGGAAAGGTGATAAGGGAGGGGGAAAGGTGGGAGGTTAAATGGATAAGAAAAACTATGCCGAGGGAGTTCTACGTATATGAGGGGGAAATTAAATTTGCTGGAGAACCATTCGATATAGTCCTTGATACAGATCAGGGAATGAGGGTGATTTTTGCTGAGAAGAAATCCGTGGCAAATGGAGCTGAGAATTGAGGGCGCTAGAAAGATAGAAAAAATGTGCACTGGAATAAAAGCTTGTGAGGATATTTTGCTCGAGGGAGGCAGAGATATATCAATAGACTTCGATAGAGGGAGGATCTTTGCCTCAGGAAATATAAGCAGAGATGTGATTGAGGGATTCAAAAGCAGGTATGGAGAGAAGATTTCTCTTGTGCTAGAGGAAGATGAGGGAAGAGGAATCCCTCTCAAGGATGCTTATTTGACTTTTGCCGAGGAGTTCCATTTTCTGGGAAAGGAAGCATTAGAGCTTGTTGTAGGGAGAACAGCGATGGTAGGTATGGAGCACGCAGTCTTCATTACAGATGATGGTACTGCTATAGCTATCGAAGGGGAAAGGGATCGCGTGCTTTTTCCTCCTTCATCTCTATGCATAGCTATTCATACACACCCATCAATCAAGGATCTCTCTGCTTCAGTCTCGTGCTTCCCTTCAACAGCTGATCTCAGAAATGCAGTTAGTTTCTTTCTTGATGGGGGAATTCTTTTTGGTATAGCATGCAGAGGATTTGCGCTATACATTCAGAGAACGTGGATAGTTACAGATGAAATGCTGGAATCACTGGCTGATTTACCAAAAAAAGCGGAGAAAATTCTGAATTCATGGAGGAAGAGTGGGAGCGATCCGTTACTAAAGTTGAGAGAAATAGCTAAAGGACTTCCGCTCGAAATTTCTCTAAAACCACTTGATTAAAAATTCAAGATCTAAAATGACTTTTTATTGTGAGTTCTTCTCGTTCTTTGTTCAATCCAAGCCAAGCAAGTTCTTGATTATACTTATGAGAACATTGGAGTCCTTTTCCATAATTGAAAAAGGAATAGGCTGAGAAGGATATAGATCTGAGAGAGAGACTGTTTCCTTCTCAAGAGCATTCTCACTATATCCCTTCTCTATTCTATCAAGAATGAGCTCAGCTTCTTCCCTGTTAAGTATCCCAATATCTCTCTTTATTTCGGTCAGCTTTCTTGATGCTGTATATGTAGCTCTACTTATATCTATTCTGCTCATCCATAGGGTCTCGTAGTTCAACATTCCCCTCCAATCATAAGCGTTCTCCAACAAATTCATATGCTCTGATAGGCTCCTTGCTGTGATTATGTATCCAAACGATTCTGGATTATCGAATGCACGACTTCCTGGATCGATGAATGGTGCTAGAGGAGCCACGAAGAAATCAACCTTGTTTCTCTTCTCTTCTGGGAGTTCTTCGAGAAGGGAAGATATAAAGCGTGGGAGAGTTTCTGAGTCCTCAACTCTTTGCCTGGGTAGGCCAATTAAAAAGTAAATGTCCACTCTCTTGATGCCCAAACCGATTGAATTCTTAACAAAATTAAATAGGGAATTGTTTCCGTATGGCCTTCCATAGAGCTTTCTGACTTCCTCTATATGGGATTCAGGACTAATCTGAAAGTAAATATCGGCATCTATTGAGGATATTTTTTCTATGAGCTCCCTGCTTGGAGGTATGAAGAACTCGAAAAATATGGTTCTTGCTGATAGCCTTTCCTTCTTAATTTCCTCCAACAGCTTTTCCAGTCTACCTCTTCCCATAAGCTGTATGTCACCAACAAGGAAAATTGGCATGTCCATGTACTCGCTTATGCTCCTCATTTCATTAATGATTGCTCTTGGTGATTTTAGGGCCAAGTGTTTTCTTTTAAAATATTTTTCATATGCATACTTAGATCCACCGCAGGCAAGACAGTTGAAGTGGCATCCCTTGTAGAGAATTATTCCACCTATTGGATGCCTAATGAAATCGGCGAAAGGAAGCCAACCTACTGGATCCTTAGAACTGGAGAGGTTTTTGAACAGCTCGTGGTAATCTAATCCATAGTCACTGATATCATTTGGAACAAACGAAATAGGATTGACTCTTATCCTGTTTCCTTCTCTGAAAGCTAAGTTAGGTATGTCCTGAAGATTCTTACCATTGGCCAAGCTATCAAGAAGCCTTTCCATAGGAATTTCAGTCGTGTCTCCAAGAACGATGGCATCTATCCAGTCGAACTTGCTCAATATTTCCCTGTGAAAAATTGTAGCTGAAAGACCTCCCAGAACTATGAAAATGTCTGGTCTTTCTTTCTTTATCATTCTAGCAAGCTCTATGGATCCGTGAGAATGAACCATCCAATGAAGGTCTATTCCAACAACACCAGCATCGATGCTCTCAATATATTTTTGAAGATTAAGGCTCTCATCAAGAATCATTTTAGCTGCTAGATTGCTTATAGAAACTCTGTAGCCCTTTTTCATTAAGTGAAATGACATGGTGAGAAATCCGTAGGGGTACATATCAAATATCGGAGTTGAGGGAATAACATCACTTATAGGGCCGAACCTTCTCTTCTCCTCTCGAAAATATAAATAGCTTGGTGGGTGTATGAGCAGTAGATCCGCCTTCATTTTGATCAGTCTTCATATACTTCTCTGAATAGTTGATTTATTTTCATATTGTTATTATTTTTTAAAGTTAAATCAATAAATTTAAGTATTCTCCTGTTTCCTGAATATTGAGAAAGTGATCTCAGCTTCTCGTAAAGAACATCCTCGGTGAGCGTTTTGGAAGGATCTCCGTATGGTATGTCCTCATGCTCCTCTAAAACTGTCCCATTTTTCATTTTCACTCTGACAGTGACTGGATGCTTCTTTGGAAAGTACGCAGTATAGTCCTCACGCACTCTAACCCTAACTTTCTTCTCAATCTCTCTTACCAGCGGATCGCTCAGCGACTCAAATATTTCCTTAAGTCCAACCCATTTTTTCACTAATGCAGTTGCTGTGAGAAATGTGAGGCTGAACATGGCTTCCTCGAGAGTGGATGGGGAGACAACATCTGCAACTTCAGATGCTTCCTCAAAAACTTCTAGTTCTATGCTGTCAATGTTGTTCAAATCTACCTGGTTGCTCAGCTTTAGAGAAGCCTGAATGGTTGTGTGGCTGTTCCTACATGTTGGAAATATCTTGTAGCCTATTCTGAGAACTGCTGGTTCCCTCTCAGTCTGAGGATTATTTTCACATTGTTTCGATAGTATGCTGCATATTTTTTCCTCTACATCATACGTTTCCCTTGAGAGGCTTGTGAAGGCCTCGCTCATCATGTATGAGTAGTATCCAACAAGAGAAGCGTGAGCAGGACTCATGGGCTTTATTACAACAAGTCTATTGATGAGCGGCATAAAGCCTCCAGCATATGTAATTGCTAGCAACATAGAACTGAGTATGCTATCATCTTCTCTCTCATCAATCCAAGAGAGCATTGCGGCCACTGCTACTCCTGCCACTGTAGATGTATTGTGCCATGTTCTGTAATGAGATCTCCCTAGCCATCTGCCGAACTCCTCTGCTATTTGATATCCATAAATTATTCCTGCAGTTATTTCTTCCAGAGACAGGTCCTTTTTTTGAGCCAGGAGTACGGCGGAGGGGATTATCGAGGCTCCAGGATGAAGTATGCCCAGAGGAAGCCAGTCATCGAGCTCAAGCGAGTGAGCTGCGAAGGAATTCAGAACGAGGGCCGTGGTATCGTCTACCCTGATCATCCTTTCACCGAAGACGATAGCGTCCCCCCTGCCGCTCCCATTTTGAAGAAGAATTTCTCTCAGCTTTTTCACTCTCGAATCGATTGAGTGAGAAGCCATTGCTATAGAAATTGTATCTATAAGAGATGTGAGGGCAGCTTTGTGCTCTCTAAAGTTTGCTCTTTCAGCAATCTCTGCAGCATTGTCCAGAAGCTCTCTCAGCTTGCCCTTCCCCAATTTAAGCACCTCGCCAAAAAAACTAATTTATTTTTTAGCCGATCGAGGTTAATATTATCAAATAGAAAAAATACTTTCGGACAACTATTTATTTAAAGAGAGCAGCAAGATCCTGAAACAACAAATTGGTTGGGAGAGCACATGTCGTATTTCGAAAAAATAATAGAGAAGGAGCTGAAGGCTCCATCCGTGTTTAGAGAGAAATACAAGCTGTATCCAGAATATACTCCATCAGTGCTCCCCCACAGGGAAAAGCAGCTGAAGGAGCTCACCCAGAGGTTCAAAGGAATCTTCACATCTCCAGGAGAGGAGATGCTGAGGGTTGTACTCACCGGTTCCTATGGAACAGGTAAAACAGTAACAGCGAAGGTCTTCGGAGAGACCATCTCCTCCCTGGCTAGGAAAAAAGGCATTAATGTAAGGTACGTCCATGTTAACTGCTTCAAGTCCAGAACTCTTCCGCAGGTAATACATTCTATTTCATCTGGCCTTGGTATAGCTCTCCCACAGAGGGGATTAAGCGTTCAGGAACTTCTGAGGGGTCTGCTCGATGATCTTGAGAGAAAGAACGCCTATGCTCTCATTGCTTTGGACGAGTTCGATTATTTCATGATATCAAGTTCCATCAGCAATCCCCTATATACATTGGTCAGGCTATATGATGACTATTCGCTTGAAAGAAAGAGAGTGAACTACATCTTCATAGTCAGAGATCCAAGCGTACTTGAGTTGGGGGGCGAAGCTTCGAGCTCGTATTTCATGCATGATATCATATCTTTTCCCCCATATAGTTCCTCCGAGCTCTATGATATACTTCGTGTTAGGGCAGAGGAGGCCCTTTTTCCAGGTGTTATATCTGAAGAAGGACTGAGGTACATTTCTCTCCTTGAGGGGCATGATAGAGGGGGGCTGGGAAGCGCTAGAACGGCTCTTGAGATACTCGTGAGAGCTGGAGAGAGCGCAGACTCCGAGGGAAGAGGAAGCATAACAATTGATGACATAAGAAAGGCTCAGATTGTGGTTAGACCAGAAACTGCCCTCCTTCAAGATCAGCTTCAGTCCCTGGAAACTCATGAGCTCATAATCTTCCTTTCCATTGTTAAGGCTCTGAGGAGATCTGGAAGCAGTTTCGTGAGAATGGGGGAAGTTGAAAGTGTTTACAGGCAGATATGTGAGAGCTACAGGGAGAGAGCAAGGAAGCACACTCAGCTTTATACAAACATGATGAAGTTGAAAAGCATGGGAATCATAGTAGCAAGAAGCAGTGGAAGGGGATATAGAGGGAAAAGCACGCTTCTAGGCATAATAGGTGGGCCACTTGAGGAGCTGGAGAGGAAAGTGGAGGATCTCCTCAGCAAGCGAGGAAAGTGAGTGATGTTCAATAGCCTATGGAGAAGAGGCAAGTACAAAGTACTCAAGATAATCTATGAATATGGTGAAGTCAATATTTCGAGAATTGCGAGAGAGAGTGGATTAAATTACAATTACGTTAAGAAATACCTTAGAGAGCTAATCAACATGGAATTGGTGAATGAGAGGACTTTTGGGAGGGCAAAACTGTACTCCATAAACTATGCAAGTCAAAAGGCTCTGCTCCTAAGAGATGTTCTCGAGGCTCTTGAATGGATAGAGAAGTAACTTCTTACTGATCGCTATGGAGCTGAAGAAAGATGAAAAAAGTCATTATATTGGATGGATATACCGATGAGCCTGCCGGACTGGGCGTTCCTCCTTTCATAGATGTCTATCCAAGGTATATTGCTGGAGCAATCTGGAGCTCAAGTCCGGACACAAAGGTGATATACTACACAATTGATGAGGCTAGAAAGAATTTCTCATCGTTCTATTCAGAGGCTTCTACTTCCGAGATAACTGTGGTGATTGCCGGAGTAGTGGTACCAGGAAAGTACATTGGTGGAAGGCCCATAACACCTGAAGAGGTGAAAAGCATAGGGATGGTTCTTAATAATACATTCACCGTCCTCGTGGGCCCTGCTGCAAGATTCGGAATGGGGGAGGAGGGGGGTAAGCCCGCCATATCTCCGTCTAGCTTCAAAAATTTCTATGGAGCTGTAGTGAGCGGGGATCCAGAAATTTATATTAGTGAAGTAATGAAGCTCGGAGTCGAAAAGGTGGATGTGTGGGTAAAGAGGAAGAGCTATGATGAAGTGAATAGGTTTGCCACTGTTGGTGCCAAAATTGTCAGACAGCATCCAAATTATGCTTACAATCTCACAGCGGAAATTGAGACATACAGGGGGTGCAGCAGATGGATAGTTGGAGGTTGCTCATTCTGCATTGAGCCTCTCTATGGAAAACCAGTAGTTCGCCCTCCTGAGAAAGTGATAGAAGAAGTTAGGGCTTTGTATAGTGAAGGAATAAGGAGCTTCAGAATTGGGAGGCAGCCAGATATATTATCATATGGATCCACTGACTTGGGAGTAAAGGAAAACCCAGAGCCGAATCCGGAGTTTCTCGATTATTTCTTCAAGGGTCTAAGAGAAGCAGCTGGAAATTCTAATATACATGTGGATAATGCGAATCCCTCAGTTATTTCCTCCTACCCAGAAAAATCGAAGAAGGCCATTCTCAGCATAATGAAATATCACTCCCCTGGAGATGTGCTAGCTTTTGGTGTTGAAAGTGCTGACGAAGAGGTTGTGGAGATGAACAATTTGAATGTGACTTTTGAGGATGCTGTAAAAGCAGTGGAGGTTGTCAATGAAGTTGGGAGAGCTGTTGGGGAAAATGGCTTACCCCATATTCTTCCTGGGATAAACTTCGTTCTTGGCTTGCCAGGGGAGAGAGCTAAAACATATGAGCGAAATCTGGAGTTTCTGGATGAGCTTCTGAGAAGAAAGCTGATGGTTAGAAGAATAAACATAAGAAGAGTCCTCGTTATTCCAGGAACTAGGCTGCATTCAATGTGGAAGGAATCGATATTGAGTAAAAATGAGGAAAGGGCAAGACGATTCATTTGGTTGGTGAGGCACAAATACGATCCAGCTTTTCTGAGAATGGTTGTGCCGCCGGGAGCCATTCTGAGAAACCTATATGTTGAGAGAAGCGAGAGCTGGGGGAATACCTATGCTAGGCAGCTCGGGTCCTATCCAATAATGGTTGAGCTGAGAGGAAGGTTCAATCCTCCATGCATTTTGGATGCCAAGATCGTTGGTTATAAGGGAAGGAGCTTGAAGGGTGTTCCTGTATCACAATGTAGAACTAGTGAGATCTCTCCTCCCTAGTAACATAATTCATAATATCCCTGGCTAGAGATTCCCCAATGCCCTCTATACTTCTCAATCTAACTTCTCCAGCTTTAGCTATATCAGCAAGGCTCTTGAAGCCTGCATTATAGAGCCTCCTTGCCCTTACTCTTCCTATCTTTGGAATCTGTACTAATTCCACTAGATCTCTTTTAATGCCGTTTTCCACCCTTATGCTCAGCTCTCTTAGAAGTTCTACGTTCTCCCTTGCTTCAGGAACTATTTCGGCAAGCTTGCTTATAGCATATGCTATCCAGCTGGCTGATTCTATGTAGGAATATATGTCGCCCGGTCCTATATCATATCTGTCGCAGATTTCCTGCTCAGGGACCTCATTTATCCAGTCCAGTAGGAAGGAGGCAGTCTTCACCTCCTCCAATACTTTTTCATATTCTATGTCTCTTTCGTGGAGTCCGAGAAGCATCTCCGGAAAGAACTGAGTGAAGATCTCATCCATTCTCGCTAGCTCACCTCTTCTCAATCTCAATTTTGGCATGTCTGGAGAAGCTGCAATTAGGTGCATAACTGAGAACTCGGTAAGCCTCTTCCTTTTTCTAAAAGCCTCAATTGAGTATAGGGCTGTGAGGGGATCTATGTAGAGCTCAGCTACATGCCTACCAAGCTCCGTTGGTGAATAAAAAGAACCTGAGCTGATGATAAAATTTCCCTCGATAAGCATGTTCAGGGATTCGGAGACTAATTCCTTTATAAATTTATGCGATGACTGCCTATAGAGAAGGAGGCTTCTTATGTACTTCTCAATTCCTGAATCGTTTGTTCCCCCAGTAGCGACAATGTAAGATAGAAGATGGGTTCTGAACCTAAGGGGAGAACCCATTTTAGACTTGATTTTCTCTGGCTGTCCTCGAATGTATGTATCAAGGAGATCCTCGGCCTCTTTCTCTGTCCTTGCTATAAGTATTGCTTCTCCATATTCATCGTATCCTGGTCTTCCTGCCCTTCCAGCAAACTGCTTGTACTCGATGATCTTGATTGACTCGCTGCCTTCACCTGCTACGTATCTCTCTGAACTGTCAACTACAACTCTTCTCGCTGGAAGGTTGACTCCAGCAGCAAGCGTAGGGGTTGCTATTATAACTTTTATTCCTCCTTCTCTGAAGCCTCTTTCTATCTCTCTTCTCTGCTCAACAGTGAGTCCAGCGTGATGAAATGAAACACCCTTCTCTATTAGCTTTGAGAGCTCCTCATTCAGAGAAATAACTTCGCTGGATTTCTTTATCTTGTCAGCAATTTCCTCTGAGATGCTGTCAGGACCTATGCTGAGCTTTTCTGTGATGGATTTTGCAAGCGCAACAGCCCGCCTCCTGCTGTTTACAAATACCAGCACCTGTCCCCCTTCATTTATCGTATCGGAAACTAGATCGAGAACTGGAGAAGAAAATTTTTTCTTCACTTTCTTCACTTCACCATCTGAGAATCTGATTTTGCCATTGAGATATACCCCTTCCCTGAGAGGAACTGGTCTCCAACTGCTTTCGACGACATCTGCGGATAGCCATGAAGCTATTTCCATGGAATTCCCAACAGTAGCAGAAAGAGCGAGAAACTGAGAAGATGGAAGCAAGATTTTCAAGTTAGCAATTAGGCTCTCAAGCACCGGTCCTCTCTTCTCATCATCCAAGTAGTGAATTTCATCTATTATTATGAGAGAAACATCGTTTAGCCATGATGGTCTGTGTCTAACCAAGCTGTCCATTTTCTCATATGTGGTGCATATTATGTCATATCTCTCGAGCCTAGGTTCAGAGGAGTCATAGTTTCCAACTGTGAGTATTGTTCTAAGATTGAGATCCTCATAAGATTTGAAATCGTGGAACTTTTCGTCTGCAAGTGCTTTAAGTGGGCTCAGATAGACCACTTTTCCCTTTCCCTTCAGTATATGATCAATTGCTAAAATCTCCGCTAGTAAGGTTTTTCCGGAAGCTGTCTGGGCTGCCATCAATAGGCTTTTTCCATTGAATATTCCTTTTTTTACTGCCTCCTCCTGTGGAGGATAGAGCTCTTTAACTCCCTTTCTCTCCAGCTTCAGTTTTAAAATATTGTGAAGAGGGAGCTCAGAAAAAAGCATCAGAACCACCATTTATGCTCAGGAAATAGTGGAATAGCAATTCAGCTTTCTCTCCGAAATTATGCCCTCCCTCATCATCCTCCTAATTAGTTCCTCCATCTCCTTTTCTGTAATACCCTCGTGCTTTATTCTCTCGTATATTTCCTTTATGTTAGCACAGTCAGATCCAGTCTCATTCATTATTTCCTTTATTGTGTCCTCGATGAGCATCAGCTTCTCCTTCTTGCTCTTTGGAACACCAACCATGAGTGCATCTATATCTATTACTCCAGTCTCGCTTTGGTAGCCGACTTGATGCAGGAATACCTTCATGAGTCTTATTGCCTCATATGCATCTTCCTCAGTGACCTCGGTCTTGAGAGCCATCTTTGCGTGAGCTTCAGCTAGCCTTACAAGGGCTTCCAGTTGCCTGGGAGTTATTGATACCACACCAGCTTGAGCCTCGCTGCCCATCCTCCTCATTTCAACGAAGAAGTTCATAAGAGCTCTATTTGCTTCCTCCGTGAGAACCGGTCTAACATATCTCCTTGCGTAGCTGATGTATTTCTTCAGAAGATCCATGGGGATTTCAGGCTGGATAAGTTCTGCCTCCTTATGAACCTGAAGCATGTGTCTAGCAAGCATTGTATCATAGGTTGTTGAGGGTTTATCCTTCAAAATGAATATCAGATCGAACCTGCTTAAGATTGTCACGGGCAGGTTTACATTTTCTGTGACCGTTCTCTCCGCTATATATCTACCATATTTTGGATTCCCAGCAGCAACTACTGCAGCTCTAGCATTGAGCCTGGCAACTATCCCTGCCTTTGCAATGCTCACGGTATTGTGAAGGAGGATCCCATTGCTCAAAAATCTCCTCGTTGGCTCAATTGTTAAATCATATACCCATTCCTCTCCGCTGTTCTCGACAACATCTATGGCCTCTATGGAATGCCATGAAAGGGAGTTCAAAGCTTCTATGTCATTGAGAATGCTTTTCTTTTTTTCATCTGGCGGGATGTTTTCCCTGCACGAATTTACAAGCAGAGAGATCTCGTCTCTAACGGATGAATATGGCGAGGGGCATTTTATGGAAGTGAACAGTTTTTTATATATAGCATGCAGTTTCTCTTCTGGATAACTAGCTGAATCAGCTATTCCTGGCTCTCCGGGAACTATGGTTTTTTCCCTCAGCTGATCTGCCCTCAAAACTTTTATTCCTTCATCGCTGAGAATGAACACTGGATGCTCCGGTGTTACAATAATGCTATATCCATTTGAGTACTTTATCCTGTAGAATTTTCCTGGAGCTTTGTGCTTGCTGATCAGCGCTGGTCTCACCGTGAAGACCTTCCTTAAATCTGTTGTCCGCAGCATGATACTTTCTGGAATTCGTTCCAAGTATACTGTATCTCCAACTGTTCTAACAGGATTGCTCCCCATCAGCTCCTCAACATATTGGCCTATCCTAATTCTCTCTCCACTTGCCAGCTCAATAACAGTGCTTTCATGATAGCTTTGCTGCTCCATTGCTTCATGGATTGCCACTCTATCCTCCTCTCTCATCTTGTCTATCTCATCAATCAATGCTACACCTCCATCTGCTAGAACCATTGCTCCTGCTTCAAGATAGAAGTCGCCTGTTTTCTTATCTCTGATAACTGCTGCTGTCAGTCCAGCGGCAGAGGAGCCTTTGCCTGTTGTATAAACTGCTCTTGGAGCCAATCTGCTAACATACTGAAGAAGCTGGCTCTTTGCTGTTCCAGGATCTCCTATCAAAAGAATATGTATGTCTCCTCTAATTCTCATTCTATCCCTTGTTTCCTTGGGAACTCCACCAAAGAGAGCAAGAGCTATTGCTTCTTTCTCATCCCAGTGATCGTAGATAGCAGGGGCTATGCTTGCTATTATTCTCTTCCTCACCCAGGGATCCTTTGAGAGCTCTATTATCTTCTCCTCATCTTCTCTTGTGATGTCAACTTCCTCCAGAGTTTTTTGGCTGACGAGAATGTTGTTTGCCTCAAGCTCCAAGTCATAGAGAGTTTTTCCTTTTTCCTTGGGAGGAACTACTCTCAATATTCCGATCACCGTTATTCTATCGCCCGGTCTAGCCACATCAACTAGATCCCTTGATACAGTCACATCAATGCTTCTCGGTATCTGACCAGGCGGTATTTCTTCTGGTCTTTCCTGGACCACTATTCGCTGCCAATCAACATATTCGCCCTTCTCCGGTATTGGCTTGAATATTCCCCCCATTCCACATATTGGGCAAGTAAGAGGAAGCTCCAGAACATCTCCCAGCTCACCCTGCTCTCTTGGAGGCCATGGAAACTCTGCATTGCACTGTTTCAATTCCTCATTTGCTTTTTCCTTCTTTCTCGTAACGCTGATGTGCTTCAACATAGCCCTTATGAGCTTTTGCTTTACGGGGGACACTCTCACCAAAATCCCTTCAAGTGATATAAGAGTGTTCACATGCTCGCTCCTTATGCTTCTAATAGGAATATTCTCTGGAAGATTTGCAATTCTTATGAAAAGATCCTTTCTCTCCTCTACATATGAGGGATTCACTTCACTGACAACGCTTCTGAGAGCCTGGTTGAATTCACCCAAAGCTTTGTCTGGAGACTTCAGAAGATAATATGCTAGAGAATCATCCATGTAATGAATATCGATCCAATCAACTTGGAGTGAGGTTGCTCCATTGTATATCATTTGCTTAATCCGAGATATGTACTTCCTCTCCTCATTATTTCTCGAGAAATTCAAAAGAAAATCTCTGAACCTCTCTACATAGTCTACTGCTAGTAATTCCTGCTTCGCATTTTCAACAGTCAAAGACCCAATACCTCCTTCCATTCTTTGAGTCCGGACTGAAACTTTTCGATTAATATCAGCTCTTCTGGAGTGACCTTTGCTTGAAGAGAGGGAAGATCAGCATTTGTGGCTAGCATCGAGTTTACTAAGACATAGAGCCTCCTCGTTATTATCCAATTGAGAAACTCCATAATTCTCCTTTTTTCCTGTATATAATTGGGATCTGGGTTCGATTTCAAGATCTTTTCAAGATGTGCAAGGTGTTCTGAGCATATCCAGTAGAAGCTGTTCGGCAGTTGTTCTAGATCCTTTGGGGATCTCATGCTCCTGCTCTTGTACTCAATTTTTGAAATCTCCTCCAGGGAGAACTCGTTCCACTTTCTTTTCACTATTCCTTTGTCCTCAAGCATATTTGCATACCATCTGGGGAGCTCTATTTCATCCCCCTTTTTTACGCTGAGAGTGGTACCATTCGGTAATTTCAGAGTCTCAGCATCAGCCAAGACAATAGCCTTCACTGGAGATCTCTCGAATGCCTCCTTGAGCAGCAGCATTTCTTCCATCAATTTGCTTCACCTCAATCCACAGAGAAAAGATCAAGCATCTATAACTATATAAAAAGGAAGGACATTATTATGTTTATTACAGCTCTTAAAAACTTGTAGATCTGGTGGTAAGATTGTCTGGCGCTGATTCGCACTTACTCTGGGCTGAAAAGTATAGACCTAGGTCTCTCAGTGAGATAATAAATCAAGAGGATGTTGTTGTGAGATTGAAAAGATTTGTTGAGGAAAAAAACATACCACATATGCTCTTTGCTGGACCTCCTGGTACAGGAAAAACAACTGCAGCTCTTGCTTTTGCTCATGATTTATACGGCGAAGGGTATCAGCAATACATCCTAGAAATGAACGCTTCGGATGAGAGGGGTATAGAGGACATAAGAACTAAGGTGAAAGAATTCGCTAGAGCAAGAGTGGTGGGAACTGTTCCCTTCAAGCTCATAATATTGGATGAAGCAGATAACATGACAGCTGATGCTCAGCAAGCTTTGAGGAGGATGATGGAGAACTTTACCTCCACTAGCAGGTTCATTCTCATAGCTAATTATGCTAGCAAAATAATTGAACCGATCCAGTCGAGAACTGCTCTGTTCAGATTCACTCCATTGAGCAGAGAACAGGTTGTGAGTAGGCTGAAATGGATAGCAGAGAGAGAGGGGATTAAATATGAAGATAAGGCACTTGACGCGATCTATGAGATAAGCGAAGGAGACATGAGAAAGGCAATCAATTTATTACAGTCATCAAGCGGAGTCGGAAAGGTCACTGTGGAGGTTGTCTACAAAGTCATAGGTCTAGCACAGCCGAAGGAAATAAGGGAAATGGTGAGTAGCGCTTTGGAGGGAAGATTTGATCTGGCCAGAGAGCGCCTCAGGAGGCTAATGATAGATTATGGACTGAGCGGTGTAGATATAATAAAGCAAGTGCATAGAGAGATCTTCGGTCCAGATCTCCAGCTATCAGAAGAGCAGCGCCTTCTCATAGCTGATTATGCAGGAGAGATCCTATTTCGGATGGTTGAAGGAGCTGATGATGAAATACAGATGAATAGCTTTTTGGCTTGGCTCGTTCTTCTCGGTAGAAGAATATCGCAGGAATGATCAGGAATGTCCGCTGAGAGCTATATTCCATGGACAGTGAAGTACAGGCCAAGAAGCATATCGGAATATATCAACCAAGATGAGGCAAAGACACTGCTGTTAAATTGGATGAGATCCTGGGAAAGAGGTGCCCCAAGCAAGAAGAGCGTCATATTGTATGGCCCTCCGGGAGTTGGAAAGACTTCATTGGTGGAGGCTATAGCAGGAGATATCAATGCCGAAATAGTGGAAACAAATGCCAGCGATTTCAGGAGAAAGGAGGACATAGAGAGAAGGATAAAGCCTGCAGCAACAAAGATGACCCTTTCTGGAAAAAGGAGAATAATACTTATAGATGAGGTTGATGGGCTATCAGGGACGGCTGATAAGGGGGGGATCGAGAGTCTTCTTGAGCTAATATCCATAACCAAGCATCCAATAATAATGACTGCTAACAATCCCTTTCACCCAGATTTAAGACCCATTAGAGATGCCTCGACAACGATAGAGCTGAAGAAGCTTCATCAAAGAGATGTGATAAATGTTCTAAAGAGAATTTGTGAAAGAGAAAATGTTCAATGTGAGGAAGAAGCGTTGAAAATAATTCATGGGAAGAACGAAGGAGATCTAAGAGCTTCGATAAATGATCTCCAGGGAATAGCCCAGAGCTTTGGAAAGGTAACCGCTTCGCTGGCAAACGAGCTAATATACTATAGAGATAGGGAAATAAATCCATTTGATACGCTGAGAACGATCTTCACATCCAGGTCATCCTGGCAGAGCAAACTGGCAATCTCCCACTCACAGGTCGATACGGATTCCCTGATCGAATGGATCTCTGAGAACATACCCGTTCAGTTGACGGAACCTGAGGATATTTACCTAGCCTATCAATCTCTATCTAGAGCAGATGTGTACAGGGGAAGGATGAGGAGAACGCAGAACTATGACTTTCTCACCTATGTAGTGGATATGATTGGTCCCGGCATATCTCTATCGAGAAAGAGAACAAAGTTCAAATGGGTGAAATATGAGTTCCCGAAAAAAATAAAGATGCTAGGTGAAACGAAGAGGGCTAGAGAGCTGCGAGAAAGCGCTGCTAGGAAGATAGCAGCTGTTCTTCACTGTTCCAAGGAAACAGCGAAGAGCGGGATTTTTCCAATGCTCAAAGCAATGTATGCCATGAATCCTTCCAAGGCTCGGAGCATAATGGAGGGCTTAAAGCTCGAAGATGAAGAAGTCAGAGTGATAGTAGGAAAAGTCAAGGAAGATGAAGCTCATGGAGAGGAATTCATGGGTCCCAAGAAAAAAGAAGCTGCTCCCGAAGAATCTGAGGAGAAGGGAGGGAAGAAGCCCAGGAGAGAGAGGAGATCAGGCTAGAAGCAACTTCTTCTGCTGAATAAATTGATAGATGTCTATATGGGGTCATGACTCTGGATAGTATTAGTCTCTCCGCCTCAGCTTCCCCGCCTTCCCACTTGCTCAAATTTTCCTCAAAAGTTAAGCTCTCATCGTATTTACGAAAGAAGGAAACAAGCCTCCTGACGAAGTGATATATAAAAGATTCTCCTCGGATCCTCAAAATTAAGCTCTTTCCCCTATTTTCTATTTGGATGCTAATAAGCCTCCTATCAAAGTACTTTTGTGGAAACGAATCGATCTTGAAATTTTTGTAAAAATGCCTGAGTGTTTCAAGAGAGATAACCTTTTGAGCTGCTTCTCTCAGCGAGTCCACACTTGACCTGTATTTTTCAATAACATCGAAGTATACATATTCTCTCCATAGAGCCCAATATCTTATTCTGAACTGTGGAGGCAGAGATTGCCTGATCCCCCAAACTTTCAGTCCTGGACATTCTCTATTTAAAACTTCAGCAATTTTCTCCAGAGAGCATCCCTCTGGAAGCGATAGGGATATGATCTGCCCAAGCGCGCTGACTCCCCTGTCAGTTCTTCCTCCATGACTATATGTATACTTGGAAATCTCATCAAAGCAAGAACTATTTTTCATTGTTGATAATATGCATCCTTCTACGGTGGGGAGTCCTGGCTGGTATTGAAATCCGTGATAGTGTGTTCCAACATAGGAGAAAAGGATATATGAGATATGCCTCATTTCTTCTCCCGTTGAATTGCCCTCTCAATCCCCTTCAAGAGCTCCTCCAGATGCTTTCTCGTTACGTGGGGCATTACAACAGTCCTTATCCCCCTGCATTTTGCACCTCTGTACACATACAATTTCAGCTCAGCAAGCTCCTCAATGAGCTTTCTAGCGTCTATTTCTTCATCAGTGCTAAGGCAGGCAATAGGAACATCTGGACGGTTCACTGCCTTTCCTACTCTCATTCTTTCGGCCTCGCTGAGGAACCAGAGAGCATCGTTATAAGCTCTATTCGACATAGAAGCTATTCCGTCTTCTCCGTAATATGCTAGCGTAGCTAGAGCTGCTGGAGATGAGAAGCCAGGCCTTGTGCCAAGTAGACCAAACTGCTTTCCAGATAATATATACTCTACATCAAATGAAAGCGTCTTGAAAAGCTCCTCAGGAAGAAATATTATTCCTGAGGGAATGGGAGCTCCCAAGAACTTATGAAAGTCCACGCTCAAGGTAAATGCAAAATTTCTTGAATTGAGCCAGTTGATTATTCTGGAGTAATTGCTCCGATCAATGAATGGAAATGTGAAGCCTCCAAAAGCTGCATCTATATGAATTGGGATATCGCTATTTTCATCTATCAGCTCCCTGGGATCCTCTACGCTACCAAGCTCAGTTGTTCCCATCGTGAGCACGATCCCCGTTTTTTCGATATTATTCTTTTTCAATTCAAAGGCCTTGCCCTTTCCCGAAGCATCCGTGGGGAAAGTTATCTCTTTGAGATTGAGCAGTTTGGCTGCCTTCGAGATGCTATAGTGTGCCAGATCTGTATGAAGCACCTCTCGGATGCCTAGTGCTTCCCTAAAAGTATATAGAGCAAGAATGTTTGATTCTGTCCCTCCACTTGTTATAATTCCCTTCAAATTTTCAGGGAGGCTCAAGAGCCTTCTCGTCTCCTCTATAAGCTTATCTGTAATTTGCTGCAAGCTCTTGAATAGGGTTGGGTCTCCCAGATTTTTCGATATAAAGTGGACAACAACTTTGATAGCTTCAGGAGGAGGGGGTGTAGTCATTGAACCCAAGACTTCGCCGCTTTCATGCCTTGGATCCTCTTGCGACAAGTTGTATATCCATTCTATTATGTTATCTTTATCCAAAATTGTTATCACCCCAGTACAGGGCTAGAAGCTTATAGAGATCACAAGTTTAAAAAAGGTTAAATCGGCTTAATCTTGAGATATGGAAATAGAAGCTGTATTATCCCTAGTCCTAGCAGCAAGATAAGTATGGATAAAGCTATGTAGGAAGTTTTCAGTTTCATCTTCTGGTCGGAGCTACTGCCATCAGAGAAAAGCGCTGATATTAGCCTTCCATAATAGAAGCTGGAAATTCCGCTGTTTATTATTGCAATGAGGACTAATACCAGACTATATGAAATTGCTGATTCGAACAAATACAGCTTTCCCCAAAACCCTATGAGAGGTGGAAGTCCCAGGAGACTTAGGAGAAACAGTGCGAGAGATGCTGTGCTGGAAGAATCGCTCTTGTATAGACCCTTAATTTTTTCATATTGAGCAGCAATCCCCAGCTCTCCAGAAAAAAGAAATGCTCCTGATTTCGATAGACCATACCCAATCGTTTGAACAGCAATTCCTCCAGAAGCAAGATAAATTAGCTGTTCATCTCCTGTTGAAGCACCGTATAGCATGCCTACTACTCCGACGAGAATGTATCCGATCTGAGCTATGCTGCTGTATGCGAGAATTCTGGGGAATATGTTCGTTGTAAGGGCAGCTATATTCCCAAAAGTCATGGTGAGAATGCTTATGGCAGCAATGAATAATATTAGTTGGTAGCTTGGGCCTATATAGAACGTATAGTATATCATTCTTGTGAAGCCAAGAATTGCTCCCATTTTAGCGACTCCTGTTATGAGTGCTATGGCCTTCCCTTCAGCAGAGGAATAGACGTCTGGCATCCACCATTGAAAGGGAACGATCCCTAGCTTGAAGCCAACACCTGCTATCAGGAATGCTGATGCTAACAACAGAAGCTTTCCACTGCCATACCAGCTTGCTGAATATATGTTGTCTCCTGGCAAGTAGATGCCTGTGCCAAGCCACATAACTATGAAAACTGTAGACATAGCACCCATAAGAGCATACTTTATGGAAGCATCCGATGAAGTCTTTGTTTTACTCGCCGCTATAGCAGTATAGGATGAAATGCTCAAAAGAAGCCAAGCAGAAATGAAGAGAGCTATGGATGATGATGTGGCGAGCAAAAAGCTACCGAGCATTACCATGAAGCTAGATGATGAGAAGATTGCCATCTTCTGAGGACTGGAAAACTCAAGTGCAGTTGATGAGAGAACCAACTGAAGTATGAATGCCCCGAACATCATTGGGATAACTGCGAAGCCGTCATATACAATTATCCCGTTGAGGGCAGAGGAAAATTGGGATGTGATTGTTAGATAAGATATGTAGGATACGGCTCCTAGCTCCAGCAGTCCGAAGATCAGGGAGAGCATGACAATTTTCTTCCTGTCTCCATTAAATGCGAATCCCTGGAGTAAAATTAATACGGATGCTATTACGGGAATACCTATGACAGCTAGAGCACCAATATTATTCATGTTCATCATGATAACCACCTCACACAATCAGTAGCAATATGACCATGATTATCAGTCCAGCAATGAAGTAGAGAAGGTACGAGTAGAAATCACCGGTTAGAGGCTTTCTAAATCTTCTGCTAATTTCTCCTATTCCCCTTGGAAGCGAGTAATCGATGAGAAGATCCAAGCCCCTCTCAAAAAATCTATAGGTTCCTTCTCCAATCTTCAAAAATGCCAGACCTATATTGTAATAGAGCACATTGATTATCCATCTGTTCTCCAAAAATCCATTCAGAATGGGAAAAGATGAACAGATCTTCTTGGAATCTATTAGTCTGAAAGCATAAGCGGAGATGGAGAGGAGTATTCCAATTATAACAATAATTGTAGATAGAAGCACGGCAGAGATTTCTTCGGCTCCTATTACTGAAGTTGAGTGAGTGAAGGACTGCGATAGGAATTCGACCATCTTCTCACCGAAGAGAGGCCAAGCTACTCCAAGCCCAATCGAAAGCACTGCTAATATTCCATATGTAGATAGCACATATACAGGTGGTTCATGAACTTCCACTTCTTCCTTCCCTGGAAATCTGTAGCTGTACAAAAGGTATCTGGTTGAATAGAAAGCAGTGAAAAGAACAGTTATAATCAAGAGAGCCGTTGGTATGAATATTCCAGTGGATATATAGCTTTGAACGAGGGAGTCCTTTGTCCAGAACCCCAAGAATGGAGGAAGGCCTGCAAGAGATAGAGTTAACAGCCAATTGAGAGAAGTTGTGGTCCTCATCTTCCATAGATTTGGCCAATCATTGATGAACCTGCTCTCTCCAACATGTATGTAGATTCCTGCTCCGAGAAATAGGCCTGCTTTAAATACTGCATGAGCTATAAGATGAGCTATCACGAATGAAAGGACGAGAGAGGGATATGAAGAGAACATTGAAGCGCCTATTCCAGCAAACATGAAGCCAAGCTGGCTCCCAGTTGAATATGCCAGTATGAGTTTTGCCTCCCTTGCTACCAAAGCCATTGATGCTAGAGAGAAGGCTGTTAGTGCACCAATGATTAACAGAGCATAGTAGAAAGCTTGCACCTGTGTGAGCACGTAGCCTCCAAGCAAAGGATCAGTGCTAAAGAGCTCCCTTGCTCCATAGATAAATATTGGAGATATCCTCACCATGTAGTAGACTCCAGCTTTAACCATGGTTGCTGCATGTATCAAGGCGCTCACTGGGGTAGGACCAGTCATGGCAGTTACAAGCCATTCGTGAAGGGGGAACTGAGCGCTCTTTGCCAATGCGCCGAGAGATAGAAATATCATGACGGGGGTTAGAATCCCGGCTCTTGCTAGTTCAGCAAGGAGCTCAGATGATCTGGATAGAAGCTCGCTTATGTTGAATGTCCCCGAAAAAATATAGACTATGAAAATTCCAAACAGCATTAAAATATCTGGAACTCTAGTGAAGAGGAGAGCTCTCAATCCGCTCATGCTAGGATAGGAGAACATTGGGGTGTTTCCTACGTACTTTCCCTCTTCCCCTATCATTCTTTCTTTCTCATCGTGCCTCCAATGTCCTATGAGAGCGTAGCTAGCTAGCCCTGTCCCCTCCCATCCGAAGAATAATAGCAATAGATTGTCTGCAGATACGACCAGCATCATGCTGCCGACAAAGAAGGTGAAATATGTGAAGTATCTTCCGTATCCCTCGTCTCCATGCATGTAATATATGCTATAAATTCCAATTATCAGCGAAAGGAAAGAGACTAGTGCCATCATTACTGCTGTGTATGAATCGGTAAGGAAAGATATGGATAGGCCTATTTGAGGGAAGTTCCATAAATACAAAGGTCCACCGATCACTCCTATTATTGCGTAATAAAGAACAAGAGCTGAAGATATTGCTGAAACAGCTAGAGAAGCTATGCTAAGATATCCTGGAAGCTTCTTTCCTGAGCTCAGAGCGGCAATTATAGCTGAAAATATGAATGGCTGAATAACGGCCAGGACGTATAGGTACTCGGCTATCACCCATACACACCTCCCACGGAAGCATAATAGCTTTTCAGATATCCCACAAGAGCGTTAGCATATGCCGGGGCAATTACAAAAAGAATTACTGATGCTATGGAGAGGGCTATAAGAGTTCCAACTATAAGATGATTTTCTTTCGTCTTCTCAAACTTGGGTGGACCCTGGAATATTCTTTTGTAGTTATAGAAAGAATACGATATTGATATGGAAAATCCTATGAAGAGCAGAAATAGCACAAGCCAGCCCACATTTCCTGCTGCTGAAAAAGCATCAACCGATCCTCTTACTATGAAGAGCTCGCTCCAAAATCCAACAGTTGGAGGCATCCCGGTTATTGTGAAGAATCCTATGAGTGCCGAGTTCCCAGTAAGAGGTAGAGCCCTGAGCATTCCCCCCATATTTCTTATATCCCTGAGCTCGTTCTCATGATAAATAATAGATCCAGCGGACCCGAAGAGAACGGCCTTTCCAAAGGCATGTGCTATGTAGTGAAGTATGAGGCCAGCATATCCGAAAATATTTCCACTTGCAGCTGCTACTATTAAATATCCCATTTGTGATATGCTGCTGTAAGCTAGGAATCTCTTGAAATCTCTCTCATAGAGTGCGTTTAGCCCACCATAGATAATGGTTATTGTTCCCCATATTGCTAGGATAACCCTCACACTGTTGAATTGTTCTGGAAATAATGGAATGAGGAAGCGAAGGATCACGTACGGGCCAATTCCTATTAGAAGGGGAGAGAGGAGAGCACTTATGGGGGTAGGAGCTTCGGCATGGGCGTATGGGAGCCAAAGATGAAATCCAAAAGCTGCTGCCTTAACAAGAAGACCTATGAGCATTAGGGCAAAAATCAATTTCGCAACTTCATAGGATATACCGTTTAGAGAAATTATTTTCCCATTCGACAGAAATACGTTGAAGCTTCCTTCATAATATCCAAAAGCAAGAGAACCTACGAGAAATAGAACTGCTCCAATGTGGGTCCAAACAAGATATAGTAGAGCTATTTTTCTCCTATCTCCATATCCATAGTTATTAATCAGGATGAAGCTTGATATCAGTCCTACCTCTAGGAAGAGATAAAATTCAACCAAGTTAGTGGAGATAACGCTAGCGTACATGGATATGGCAAATATATAGTACAGAAGATAGAACAGCTTCAGGCCTGAAAGAACCTCCTCTCCCTCTTCTTTCAGCTTTCTACTCATATATGGATATGCGTAAATTGCAATGATCATGGACACTACAAGCACTGTAATTGAAATAGGGCCGGAAATATAGTCTAAGAGGAAATTGAATTCTCCAAGAAAGCTTCCGCTGAGAAATGCTCCATCGAGATAGCCGCTTCTTCCTCCAATGAATAATTGAATTGATGTGACCAGAATTAGGGGGAGAAACATGAATGATGCTGTTATGCTCACACTTCTCTCTCTCTTTGCTAGCATTGAAGCTACTACAACAATGAGAAGCGAGAGTGCGAGAGTGGATGATATTAGATAGTGAACTTGGGATGCATCCATGCTCTTCACCTCGCCTCCTCTGGAATTTCTCCTCTTGCTTCAGCTTCTCCATGAGTTCTGAAATAGAGAATAACAATTGATACGGCAATGAGAAGTTCTGCAGAAGCAATTAGGATAGATAGAAGGGAAAATATTGCTGATGCATAAGGGTAGATCGTCCCTATTAGAATTAAATAGAGGAGCGAGCCATTGAACATGACTTCGATGCCGAGCATCATCTTTACCAATGACCTCGATGAGAAAACCACTCCAAGTCCTAATGCTAGAAGAAGTGAGGCTGCTATTTTATAGAGTTCAATTAGAAGCTCGCTCATTCACTATCACCTTTCCTCTTTGCTATGTAGATTGCAGAAATGGCCGTGAACAGAAATGCGGCAGATATAATGAAAAGTTGAAAAGTGAAGTCTTCTGCTAGGAAAGCAGACAGAGTTGCAGCAGTAATCACAGTTGGTCCAACCTCGTAGCCTAACTGCTCCATAACCGTTGTGAGCAGGAAGTAGAACACTATAAATGCAATAACTGAAATGATTAGAGGCTTATAGATAGATTCTGACTTCACTCTCTGATCTCCCATCATTGAGAGCGAAACTATGAAGAACATGACAGATGCTCCAACATATACTATGAGCTGTGCTGCCGCAATTACTTGATATCCAAGAAAAGCTATAAGAGCTGAAACTGAGATGCCTATTCCTGCGAGCATGAAGGCATTATAAACGAGAGATTTTTCCTTTATCATGAGGGCTGCCAGAGCCCCGGATACAAATACTATTGAAGCTATGCTGAAATATATGCTCAGGGTAGGTATGCTACCTAATAGGCTCATAGATTAATCCCCTCTTGTCATCAACTTTTACTCTATACATCCTAACATTTCCTGTGAGCAATTGGGTATCAGGATCAACTGTGAACTTCTCTCCTATGTAGAGCATGCTTTCTCCGCTTTCGAAAACCACATCGTGAGTTCTGGCATGCTTCAGGGCATTTTCAGGACATATGTCTACGCAATATCCGCAGAAAACACATCTCTCATAGTTTATCGCCGGCCTGAGCTTTTTTTCCTGCGGTTGAAACATCTTCATTGCTGATGCCGGACATATTCTGGCACAGAGGGAGCATCCTATGCACTTCTGGTCATCAAGTACAATGAAGCCTCTATATCCCTCCTGTGGAATTTCCTTAACTATTGGATATCTATAGGTTATTCTTATCGGCCTTATGAACAGCTTCGCCCCAAGCATTATTGCCTTTAAGTGATTTCTGGCCTTGCTCAACAAAGAGAGATTTCTAGTAGAAACACTCTTCTCAACGTATTTTCCTCCCATCTAAATCACCTGCTGAATTGCTACAAATGCTGATCCCCAAATCAGTCCTGCTACAGCAACGAAAAACCAGAACTTCCATGCTCCTCCAAGTGCTTGATCTATTCTAAGCCTCCCGTATATTGCTCTAGTGAACACCATTGTGAGGGATACAACTATTGTCTTCAAAACAACTATTGTTCCAGGTAAAATGACATTCGAAATGAATGCATGACCAGGCAAGGCAATTAGCGGATACCATCCTCCGAGGAAAAGAAGTGTGAATATCAAGTTATAGACGAACATTCTTGTATAGGAAATGCCCATGCTCAACCCATAGAGCAAACCGCTGTATTCAGTATAAGCACCCATAACTATTTCGGCCTCTGCCTCAGCTATGTCAAAGGGAAATCTTCCAGTCGCCATCAGAACAGCTACATAGAACGCAACAGCTGCAATGGGATTTATAATTATCCCCCAGATCTTTTGCTGCGCTGAAACTGCTTCTATAAAATTGGATGTTCCGTAGATAATGACTGCTCCAACTGCTGAGAGGATTATTATGAGCTCATAAGCTGCGATCAGAAAGCTTTCCCTTGCTCCGCCTATTAGCGAGAACTTGTTATTGCTGGCCCACGCCGCCAATATGCTGAAAATTGGAGCCAGTGTGGTAATTGCAAGAGCTACAAAAATTGAGTTGTTCATTGGTGATGGAAGATATATTGGAGAAATGGGTATAGAGGCCACTGGAAGTAGGGAAATGACAAATCCTGCTATTGGTGCTATTAGATATGGAAGTGTATCGGCTGTTCTTGGAATGATTATCTCCTGGAATGTATATCTCATGAGATCGGCAAGCAGCTGGATTGCTCCTCCTATTTTTGGGGAGATTTCCAGCGGACCATATCTCATCTGGATCCTTCCAGCAATTTTTCTCTCAGCCCAAATGAGAATGATTAGAGCTATGAGAATCGTTATGAGGCCTGGGGCTATGAGTAAATAGAAAATTGGAGGCCATAGAATTAGATTTTTCAGAAAGATGATCACACCTTCAAGCATCACCTATCAGCCTCCGGCGGAAAATAGTCTATGCTTCCATAAATGGCAGGCAAATCTGCCAACCTCTCGCCCACTGGAAGATACTTGAACAAGATTGAGTTCCTGAAGGATGGAGTGACAACTCTGACTCTGTATGGCCTGGGATCTCCAGTGCTCTCAATGTAAAAGAATATCTCTCCTCTTCCCTCCTCAACTCTCCCATATGATCTACCTGGAGGAGGTCTCAAGTTGGCGAAGAGAGATGGAAGCTTGACTCTTCTCTCTGCATTTAATACATCTTTCATTTTACTGGTGAACAGCTTTAGATACTTTTCATTGAGTACAGGACCTTCTGGAATTGACTTCATGAGCTGTCTAAGTATTGATATGCTTTGCCTTATCTCATCGAATCTCTGGAAAGTTCGAGCAAGAGCATCTCCCTCTCTGTAAACAGGAACCTCGAAATCAACAAAGGAATAAGCCCCATAAGGCTCTTCGACCCTGACATCATAGCTCACTCCGCTCGCTCGTAGGTTTGGACCAGTTACTCCGAGCTCTATGGCTCTCTCCTTGCTCAGGACACCCACATTCTCAAGCCTGCTCCTTATTATTGGATTGTTGACGAACATTACCTCATAGTCCTTCAGCCTTCTCTCAATATAATTTAATCCTCTTTCCAGCTCCTCGAAGAAAGCTGGAGAAACATCCCTCCTAACGCCTCCAGGAATGTGATAGCTATGTGTCAATCTCGATCCAGTTATTCTCTCCGCAAGCTGTACCATTATTTCTCTATCTCCAAAGAACCACATATATCCAGTTGAAGATCCTATCATTATGGCAAATATCCCCATCCCATAGAGATGACTGGATATTCTGTTTATCTCGCTGAGGATGGTTCTAAGATATAAAGCTCTTGGAGGAACTTCTATACCGAGAAGCTTCTCCAGGGCAATGATATATGCCTGCGTTACGTTGCCAGCATCCAGAATAGCCAGCCTCTCAAAGAGAACTGAATTCTTTATCCATTCCTTGCTTTCACTTAGCTTCTCCATAGTCCTGTGAACGTAGCCTAGGTCTGGATCGCTCTCAACAATTATGTCTCCGTCCAGCTTCACAATTATTCTCATATGTCCGCTGCTGGGATGCTGAGGACCGAAGAATAGGATCATCGTCCTATCGTCTATTCTTTTGCTTAGAATTCCTCCTCCTATTTCACTTGCTTGGCCCACTCTTTACCTCCTCCCTTCTCCTCAACATGATGTCCTCTTCTGGAACCTTGAAGTCCTTGAGAAGAGGATGTACTCCTGCAAAGTCTTCAGGATCAAGGAGAATGTTCCTCAGATCTGGATGCCCTTCAAAATTTATTCCAAACATCTCAAAAGCCTCTCTCTCCTGGAACTCAACAGAGGGCCAAATCTTTATGAGAGAAGGCATTCTAGGTTCCTTTCTATCGAGCCTCACTCTTATTTCCAGAACCTTTGGTTGAAGATCCTTGACGCTGTAGCTGGAAACGTGTATTATAACATGTATTTCATTGGTCTTCGGGTAGTCAACTGCGCTTAGAGATATCACATGATCGTATCCCTTTTCCCTGAGAGAGCGCGCGATTGAGAGAATTTCTTGAGGATTTTCAACGAAGATCTGTGCTTCTTTAGCTTGGCTTGATTCCTTTGCTTGACCAACAGATTCGCCTGACATTATCTGCACCTCTAATCTTGAAGTACCTGCTTAGTAGCGAGTCTCAAGCTTGTCATTCTTTTCTGCAGTGTGCTCACTGCATTCGTAACAGCCTCAGGTCTTGGAGGACAGCCGGGAATGTAGACTTCAATGGGCAAGATCTCCCTAGGTCTAACAATGTTATAGCTATTGAAAAATATTCCCCCATCAATGGCACAAGCTCCCATGGCAACAACGAACTTTGGAGAAGGCATTTGTTCATAAACTACCTTCAAAGCTTTTGCCATTTTTCTGGTAATAGTTCCCTCTATAATGATAGAATTAGTGTTTCTCACATGAGTAAATGGCAGCGAGCCTAGCCTCTCAGTATCTAGCCTTGGGCCGTAACTGGCAGCGAACTCGCAGCCGCAGCATGATGTAGTGAAGTGAACAGGCCATATGCTGTATTTTGTTGCCCACTCTATAATCGGAGAGGCAGGCTTCAACAGAGGCTTTGTTATTCTTTTTATTGTTCTTTCCAGCGATGATAGGAGAGCCATTTTCAATCCCATAACCACTCATCGATTTTTTCAGACAGCTTGAGAGAGAAGAACAGAAAAGGTATAGATAGAACTACAACTGCCAGCAGAAAAGAGAGGAAATTCCAGGCATATAGCTTTGCTGCCGGAGATAAAAGCAGAAGTATCAAGACTATTGGCTCAAAGGATGCAAAAATTATGAAGAATCCAAGATATTGGAGGCCAAGCTTGACACGGGCATCATATTTTGGAATGTTTCCAGCATCGAATCTCGAAGTCTTTATTTCTCCTCCATTCTTCTTCAAAGCAAAGTAGAAGATACCTATAACTACAAGAAGGAGAAGCGTGATGAAAGCAGGAACTATGCCGAACGAGTATGCTGAGGTTATATTCAAACCTCACACCCAACGGCTGAATTATGATTAAAAAAGGCGTATATAAGTATTTTTAATATCGAAATCTATTTATAATTAAAAATTTAAAAAATTATTTCTTTAATTTATCAAATAGTTTTTATGGAGAGAGGAAATCAGAGACCTTTGGAGGCTCTGGTGGGAGACCCTTCCTCTCTCTTATCTTTCTGACAATATCTGACAATATGGAATCTGGAACTGGCGCCCATCTGCTGAATTCTAGTCCCCAAAATGCCTTTCCTACTGTAGCGCTTCTCAGCTCACTTGCCAAATCAAACGATTCAGCTACTGGAATTTCTGCTATTAGTCTTGTTAGATCCCCTGCTTCAGTGACGTTCAATATCTTGCCCCTCTTTTTCGTCAAGATCGCAGTTACATTGCCCAAATAGCTCATCGGCATTCTGATGTCTAGCTTCTGAATGGGCTCCAGTATGGTTGGCCTTGCTGAGAGCATTCCTGCAAATATGGCGTTTCTCACGGCAGGATATATTTGTGCTGGGCCTCTGTGAGCTGGATCTTCATGGATGACTGCATCATGAAGAACAACCTTCACTCCTCTAACAGGCTCTGCTGCCAGAGGTCCTTCCTTCATTGCTAGTCGGAAAGCTTGAAGAATTGTGTCCTTCACTTCTCTCAAGTACTGCAGACCAGTCGTCTTGTCTACAAATATGTTTATATTTTCATCAACCAGCCAGATTCTCCTTGCTTCATCATAGTCCCATGATGCCTTGTCCCTCAATATCTTTGCTCTGTCTCTGAAATCCTGATCGTTTGTTACCTGTCCCTCCTGTATCAGCTTTATTGTTTCATCGTTCAGAGGCTCCACGCCTATGTAGAATTTGTTGTGCTTGTTTGGGCTCTTCCCTTCGAATACGTCACTAACGCTCCTTATGCTCTCTCTATATACTATGACCGGTGGGGAAGTGGTTACTTCCACTCCGTAGTTGTCCTTGAGAAAGGTCAGAGCTATTTCCAGATGAAGGGGACCCATTCCAGAAAGCAGGTACTCTCCTGTTTCTTCATTTATCTTGACAACGAGGTTTGGATCCTCTATGCTTAACCTATGTAGGCTTTCGATGAGCTTTGGTAGATCCTTGGTGTTCTTCGGCTCTACAGCTACAGTCACAACAGGCTCACTAACGTAATGGAGTCTCTCAAATGGGGCCATCTCATCTTTAAATGCTATATCCACAACAGTTTCTCCTGCCCTTGCCTTATCTAGACCAAGGACGGCTAGAATGTTCCCAGCGCTTATGACATCGGCTACTTCTCGTGTTGGACCCATGTACAGGCTAACCTGCAGAACTCTCTGCGGAATTTTAGAGTTCACGAGCCATACTTCTTTCCCGCTCTCCATTTTGCCAGAGAAAAGCCTTCCAGTTGCCACGAGCCCAGCATGGGGATCCACCCTCATATCGCTGATCAGCATAACTGTTGGGCCATTGACATCCGCTTCCAACATAGCTTTGCCCAGAGGAGAGCTCACATCCCCCTTCCAGATCTTTGGAATTCTGTACCTCTGCGCCTCCCTGGGATTTGGAACGAATTTTATAACCATATCCAACAAGGCCTCAGCTACGGGAACTCTTCTGGAAAGCTCCTCTATTGCCTCCTTGCCTCTATTGTAAGCATCAATCACATCTGATAGCTTTAGGCCGGTTTTCATTGAAACGGGAATGGTGAATCCCCATTTTTCCTTGGCAGAACCAAATGCCACCTGTCCCTTTGCTGGATCAAGGAGCCATTTGTCTCTGAATTCAGGCTCAGCTTGACTCATTATCAGCTTGTTTACCTCTCTAATTATTTCTACGAATCTCTGCTGAATCTGGTTTGGCGTGTATTTGAGTTCTTTTATCAGTCTATCAACCTTGTTGATGAACAGAAGAGGCCTAACCCTTTCCTCGAGAGCCTGTCTGAGAACTGTTTCTGTTTGCGTCATTATCCCCTCAACAGCATCCACTACTACTATTGCTCCATCGAGAACTCTCAGGCTCCTGGTGACCTTCCCAGTAAAGTCAACGTGCCCTGGTGTATCTATAAGGTTTATGACATATGGTTTTCCATCCATCTCATGATACAAACTGACGTTTGCTGCCTTCACAGTTATGCCTCTTTTCTGCTCAACCTCAAGATAGTCTGTAGCAAGTGCCTCTCCTGCAACTTTCTGCGATATTATTCCAGCAGCTGCCAGCAAGGTATCAGAAGTTGTTGTCTTCCCATGATCCACATGTGCTATAATACCAATGTTCCTTACCTGCTCAAGATTTGACATCATCTTGAGTATATCGGGCACCATTTTGTATTTTACCATTGTCTTTATCACCCATGCTCAATTGGGCTCAGCAAACTCTCATGAGCTATTTATTTAGCTCAATGCTAAGCATTTATTTTAAAAAGATTATAAAGTATTTTTTCAAAGCTAATTCTTGAACTTATCAAAGAATTGCCTCGGCCCAAATTTATTGGATATTGGATCAATGAGATTTCTCCGAAGCACGCTTGGAAAGAGATTTGCGAATCTCGGAAATAAGCTTCTGGGCTTCATTTTTGCTCAATCCTTTCTCCAGCGCAAATATTAGGAAGTCCCTGTGACCCGCTCTCCTTGTTTTCACTATATCCTCAACAACGCTTGCAATCAATTCTTTCGATATATCATCCAGACTGCTTCTAAATTTCAAGATTATTCTTGTTTCTTCTTTCTTTGGTGAAACTACTATGGAGACATCGCTTCCAATTCTAAGAAGAAGATCTGCTACTTCTTTCTCATAGCTGCTGACAAAGGTCATAGAAATAATGAGATGATCTAGATCAGCAAGTGTTGTTCTCTGAAGAGCCTTGAGTCTGGCTATCCTGAGCGACCTATCCTCAATCCCTTTTCCCATGCAATTTCTTACCCTCTCATAATCTATTAGTGAAGAAATTTTTCCTGCCAATTCGAATGTCTTAGAAGTAGCTCTGAAAAATCTCGAAGTATCTGCCAATATTCCCATAAGGAGGAGAACAAGCGTCTTATGATTCCAAGCATTGGTTGGGAGGATCTGGGCGACTATTTCCGATGTTGATGTAGAGATTGAATCCCAATAGTAGCTGTTGACTAGTTGCTTGAGAGTGTTTGAAGAATGGTGATCTATTAGAAATGTATCCTCATTTTTCATGATGGCCTCCACTACTTCCTTTGGCAGCTGCGACTCGGATGCTGTATCTACAATAATAATTGAGGAGCTCTTCAAGAGGGATGCTTCCATCTCTATTCGATAGTTTTCTTCATTCAAATTAACTTGACATTTCTCTAGTGAATTAGAAGCATCGCTTGAAATGCCCATTGGAAAAAAGAGTAAAATTTCCTCACTGCTTTTCAAACCATTCATTTTAAAAAAACTCTTCAGAGCAATAGAAGATGCTATGGCGTCAAGATCAGCGCTTTTGTGAGTCAATATCACCAGGTTTCTGTTTCTCGTCGCCAAATCCTTCAGTTCTTTCTCCAGTACTGAGTTTATCTGAGAGCACCTCCAGTAATTTTTTTGCCTCATCCATTAAACCAGCAATTCTTTCCTCAGCAATAACGGATGGCTGTCTTTCCCTTACATCTACTTCAATTTCCGCTTTTATTTCTCCCCTCAGTTCATCTATATCGAGGGAAAAAATTAAAGAGAGGTCCCCTCCCCTTCTTTTTTTCCTCTCCAGAGCTCTTCCATATTCATCAAGCGCTTTTTCAACTATTTCAGATGTTTTCTCTTTCAAGGTTCAATACCAGTGGGGAATTATGAGCTGGAAGGACCAGCTCCTCTGCTCGTAGCTGTAGCAGCTCTCTGATAGTATTTTGTGAGTAATCCCTTCAATCTTTCCTGAAGAGCCCCTATTTGTTTCTTCAATTCTTCTTCATCTTTCTTGTATTTCTCAACAATTAGCTCATCCGTGCTCTTTCTGTCCTCAAGCTCTTTGACCAGCTTTTCTCTGTCTTCCTCAAAAAGGATATTCCCCACATTTCTATAGACTTTTGAGCCCTGTGGTAGAGATTGAAGAGCTTCGAGAACTCTAGATATCTCCTTGACCTCATTCTCTAGCAATACCCTCTGATTTGTCAAAAGCGTGTATTTCTCCTGCAGTTCATCCAACTGTTGAGCTATCTGCTCAATTTCCGGGGGAACCTTCTCTGCCATGATCCATAAACCTCCTTTCTAAAGCTCCTTCATGCCTTTTTCCCGGGAACTTAATATATCTTAGCATATTCTCTCTGTCTTCAACTTAGAAAATTTCCTTTTAGTTTCTCATTTGCTTTGTTCGTTGCTGTCTGGCCACTCTCCCTCTTCTTCTCTATTGAAGCCCTTTATCCCTTTTTCCTTCGATTCTATCATTTTTTTGGCTAATTCCGGATTGAGCCTGAAGTCCTCAGCCTTTTTCCCGGTAGAAGGGCCAAGAATCATGCCTTCTCCAGGCTTTATGTAAATTTCATGGGAGGATAGGTCGTGATTCGTCTGTCTCATCTTCTCTATTAGAACAAACCTTCTTAGCAATCCCTTCGAGAGTATCTTTTTGAACCTTATAATTCCATCTGCTATGTGTTCCAATCCAAAGCCATAGGCAAGGTCTGTAGTTACAGCATATTGGGAAATCAAATAAGCAGTGACATCCCATTTGTTCAGTACTCTCTTCACATAGTAGCTCATTTTCCTAGCCATTGCTGGCCTATCGATCCAAAATGCGCTCATGCTATCGACAACTAGCCTCGTTCTCCCATAACCTAGTTTCTTCTTTGCCTCAATAACTTTGCTGATTAGCTCCTCAATATTCACTTCATTGAGGGTCCACTCGTCCTCCTTTGACTTCATTAGAGCATCAATTATTATTAATTTAGAGTCTTCTATTCCCTTCTTGAAATCCATGTGAAATTGCCTTGCTTGAGCTATAATGCTCTCTCTGCTCTCCTCAGTTGTCACATATATGACTCTATCATTGCTCCTTATCCCTTCCCAAGCGAAGTGAAGGGAGAATATAGTCTTCCCAGTGCCTGGCTCACCTACAATTGAAATGAAAAAGCCTCTTGGAATGCCTCCCTCTATTAGCTCATCAAAGGATTTTATTCCTGTGCTTAGCCTCTCAATCATCTTTCTTCATGTCCCTTCTATGAGCTCCTTTAATTTTTTATTAAAATTTAAATTGTTGACCTAGATATTTTTGATGCCAAATGTGATTTTTCTTAGATCATTCAGATATAGCCGTGGAGTCCAGAGAGACCTTGAGAAGGTACAGATATGAATTAATCAAGGCTCTGAATCCGCTATCTGTTGTGCTTTCTATTGTTAGCTCCAATGCATTTTCTCCGCTCTGGCTGATTATAACCTTTCCCCTCTTTTCATCGGCCTGTGATGCCTCTTCTGGCTTCAAGGACAAAAAGAGGCTGTGTATGAGCTTCGAATTGCTTGAATGAATTGTTAGATTAAGTACGTATTTATTTACTTTCAATTTCTTCACCGAGCTCTAATGTTCTTCTTGGAGAAGTTATTTTGTGATATTTTATTATGGGACCCATGTTTAAGTTTCCAGGTAACTGCTTGAACTTTATGATCTTCAGGGAGGAATTTATGCTAATTTTTATATATTTTCCTTCAGGGGGAAGTGTTAACCCTGTTTGGAAAAGCTGATGAAGTGCAAGAATGAGTGCCCTAGTTTCCTCACTTGCTTCAGGTATTGAATCAACTATTATTTCCCTAATTTTCTCAGCCTCGATGCCGTGATGCCCTGCCTCGCGAGAAAGAGCGACTCCTTTCAGGAAAATTGTGTATGTGTGAAGAATTTTTTTCGAAGCCGATGCTTGAGAAAGATCATAGAGCCTTATTATTGATGGATTTCCCCTCATTTCTCCAATTACAGCCAAGGTCTCAGAATTTTCTGCTAGTGCTTCCTCAACAAGCTCCTGAAAAGTCATCTTACCCCTATTAAGCCTCACAAGCCATGGAGCCAATGAAGTTAAGTCCTTCACAAAGCTACGCGTTCTGGGAGATGGCTCTCTGGAAGTAGTTATGAGTACCTTTTTCTTCACTTTCATCATCTGTTGATAAAATCTGCTTGATTTTAGAAGTTGGGTTGTGCTAGCTTACTCTCTGCACTGTTTTTGGGAAGAGCTTGTTCAGACCGCTTCTTGGAACGTATGACCCCCCGGCCCATACCGAACCGCACTTCTTGCACTTCCATATTCCAACACTTATCCTCACAACCTTACCAGTAATCCCGCAGAAGGGGCATGTGTGTTCAGCATATCTCTTTTCCATAATTTCTTTGTACTGCTTCCTTAGAGTTGAACCGTATCTAGGACCAAATTTTCCCGCAATGCCAACCAATTTAGTTCTGCCCATCTCATACACCGTTCTCTGATTATTCTAATCCACCATCCATTAAACGAGTTAAAAACTGGGTTTATTAAGCTGATCTATGCTGATTCTCTTTGAAGTGTGTCCTCAATGCTTTCTTTTCTTTCATCTTGAGGTTTTTTGTCTGACAGAGCTCTTTCTATTTCCTGTAAATATTTCTGTGCTACTTTCCAAGCTAGATCAATCATAGCATCAATATCTCTCTCATCTAGGGAACCTGTTCCCATTTTCTGCATTCCTGCTATTACTCCTTCTTCCGTAAAGGATACGGAGAGCCTGGCATCTGATACGTATTCTTCCTCCTCAGTTGGATCAGCTACATAGTAGCTTCCAATTTTAGCAATTGTAGCAGTTATCACTTTTTTTGTTAGTTTCAGGTTGCCTCTATATCCTTCCTTTTTTGTCAAAAAGCCCAAATCGCCTATCTCATAGTTTGGTATCTTTGCTCTGGATAGAGCCACCAGAGTAGCTATTGCTGAGGCATCTATCAAGTTTCCCGAATGATTCAGGACATATATGTCATTCCAGACAACAAGCACTTTCTGTCCTGGCAATATTGCAAGGTCCTTGAGATCAATCGCCTTTGTCTCTCTGTAAGATCTGTCTATTATCCTTGCCAGCTCATAAGCGTTTTCATCAGGCGGCCCTGGCTCAAAGAGGGGGGAGGCAAGAGGGACAAATTCTGCATTTATCATAAGAACTCCCTCATCTGGCTGATCCGGATAAGGACTTCCGGGCTCCATTTTTATGCCAACAAGAACAACGGTATCTCCGAGATTGACGAGAGCTGAACCATCGCTTTTTTCTATATAGTCTGGAACTATGGAAATTCTTCTTATGTCATCCAATCCTCTTCCATCAGCTCGTTTCCCAACTTCCAGCAGCGAGAGTATTGTTTCTTTCTGTATCTTTGGTACTAGAGGATATGTGCTAGGAGTAACGCTCATGCGCTTTCAGCCTCCTTCTCTTCTTCAGTCATTCTAGCATAATTATCTCTGAGAGTCTGTTTTTGAATGAGGTATATTTCCCTAATTGCCTTCGTAGCCATTCTCAAGGCTTCCTTGAACTCATCTCTCGTGAGAGAGCCGTTCAGCTGCAAAAGCACTATCTTTCCTAAATTGGGCATCATGGCTACAGGCATATCAGCCTCCCCTCCACTATCTTCAGCTTCATTTATATCCAGCACAAGTTTTCCATTCACTTTACCTACAGCGACGCCTGCTATCAGATCCCTCATTGGTATTCCAGCATCAGCCAATGCTAAGCTAGCAGCAGTCAGACTAGTAGTCCTGGTCCCTCCATCAGCCTGTAGAACCTCTATGAAGATATCGATTGTGGTCCTTGGATAGAGTTCGGTGAATATTGATGATTCTAGCGATTCCCTAATAACCTTTGATAGCTCAACCTCTCTCCTCGTGGGAGCAGGTGACTTCCTCTCTGTTGTGCTGAATGGAGCCATGTGATATCTTACCCTCAAAATAGCCCTGTCTGGAAGGGTCATGTGTCTGGGAAGAGCTTCTCTTGGACCGTATACAGCTGCTATGACTGTTGTCTTTCCATAGGATACAAGAGCTGAGCCCTGAGCATTCTTGAGAACTCCAACGCTCATTGAAATTGGTCTCATTTGATCTGGTCTCCTTCCGTCGATTCTCAACCCGTCTTCATTTATTAGCTTCATATTTCCCTTAACTATTTCCTATCACCTCTTCTTGCTTTTTCCTCACGTATGAATTCCAAGATATTAGAGATGCCGATCACAGATATGTCAGAAGAATCGATCTTTTTCAACGCTAATATAGCTATGTCCTCCAGAATGGGATCTTTTCCATACAGCCAAATTCTGCCGTTGTTTCCAACGAAGATGCTGGTTTCGGTTTCTTTAGCGATCAATTCTACAAGGGTTCTTTTTCTAAATAGGAGTAAATTTGCTACTCTAGACGAGAGCTCAATGACCTTTCCTTGGGTAATTTTGCCGAGTCCCTTTCCTCTCATTGTGAGGACGGGATCTCTTAGTCTGTCAAAAGCAAGAACTCTTAGGAGAACGTGATCCCCTATGCTTAGGAACTTTCTCAATGTATCCACTGTTGCTTGAGTCTGCCTGAGAAGGGTCTCACCAACTGGAAGCTGCCCCTCATAGGGGCTATTTATGTCCACAGTCCAATATGTGGGACCAACATCGGTTATCAGTCCTACTACCATGTCATTCGGCTTCGGAATGTAAGCATGTTCCATGGGAATTAAGTAAACTTTGTCTTCCTTTATCTCTGCCAAGCCAATAATGCTTGAATAGTATTTGTTTCCTTCCTTGTATAGATAAACGCTGTTAGTTTCTATTTTTCCCTCAGCTATTAAATCTCCGGGAAGCACGATATCCCTCTGTTGTATGTAAAACACTGGCCTCGGAATTTCACTCAACTTTCAACACCTTTACGCTAACTTCTCCTTTTGTGAGTTTATTTAGCTTGTCTATAACCTCCTCCTGTAGTCCAGCTGGAATTTCCAGCTCGATCAGTACACTGCCGTCATTTTTCCAATCGACCTTGTGAGTTATTCCCAGGCTCTTTGCTTCACTGAATGCTCTGCTGGAATGCTCGGGGGGTATCGTAATCTCGAGAATGGCCCTTGCCATTTTTATTGGCATGAGCCTCGAGATCGCTTTAACAACAGCTATGGCCTGCTCTTCAACGGATTTGTAGATATCTATTCCAATTCTTGCTTCCTCCATTGCCTTCTCAATTCTCTGCGGCGGAATGGGGAGCTTTGTTTTTGGATCGATGGCATTTCTGGATATGTAAGTTACTATTAGTTTCTTCTTCGATTCAAGCATTTTCCTTCTCTGCTCGGTAGTAAGCTGGAGCTCTCCTTCCTTCAATATCTTCTCTGCTACAGTCTTGAAATCCTCTGTGCCAAAAACTGATTTTATGTCCTCAGGAGAGGCTTTTAGACCCTTCCTAACGTCCTTATAGATGAATTCGCTCTTGACTACTTCCTCAATGCCTGGTTTTCCGCTCTCTCTATATTGGAAAGCGAGATTGGGGTCGACTAATATTTCGAAGTGCTTTCCCTTGTGATCATATTTTGCTACAATATATTCTTTTGAGGACATCTCCTTTCACTTCAGCTCTTTTTCTAGGTTATTTATTACTAATATCTTTGCTTGTTTCACGTACATTATGAATTTCAATTTTTTCCTTTTAAAGAAATTTAGAGAGAAGTTCCAACTTACAGCACAAACAAAAAGAAAGATTATAAACTGTTGAGTTTGTAGAATATAGCAGGTTCAGAATGAGGCTGAGAGGGCAATGTCTTCAATTGCTCGAAGTGGCAAGCTAATAGATCTAGAAGACGGTATTACGCTTGAAGTGCTGGAGGAAAGGGAAAATTTCTTGATAGGAAGGAAAGAAATAGAGGGGATTGTTTATCATGGAGGCAAGGGAACCCCAGCTATTCCTTCACTCAGGGAGAAGATTTCCAAGAAGCTCGGCGTAGATTTGAAACAAACATACATACGATCACTTAAAACAGAGTATGGTGCTGCTAGGAGTAGGATCCTCCTTCATATTTACAAAGCACCCAAGCTTGCCAGCGAATATGAGCCAAAACACATAATTGAGAGGAATAAAACACTCCAGGAGGAAATAGAAGAAGCGGAAAAGAGGGGATAATTTCTTGGCCGAGATTCACAATCTCTATGAATTCGACTACAAAACTGGAAAAATTAGGCTGAAAAACAGGAAATGTCCAAGATGTGGAGGCATAATGGCTTTCCACAGGGAGCCAGTCCAAAGGTGGTATTGTGGAGCATGTGGCTACACGGAATTCTCAACGGGAGAAAGGTGAGGGTTTTAGGAATAGAGTCAACAGCACATACTCTTGGAATCGGAATTGCGCAGAATTACCCTCCATATATTTTGTCAAATGAAAAAAGCAAATATGAACCTGTCTTAGGAGGAATTCATCCCAGAGAAGCTTCAAGAAATCATGCTGAAAAGATAGGTGAAGTTCTAAAGAGCGCCCTCAATAAGGCAAATCTAACGATAAAAGACATTGATGCAATAGCGGTTGCCCTGGGGCCAGGAATGGGGCCATGCTTGAGAGTTGGTGCTACAGCAGCGCGAGCCCTAGCTTCCTATTATGATAAAAAGCTGGTTCCTGTGAACCATAGTATAGCACATATAGAGATTGGCAATCTTTTATCCGGATTCGAAGACCCATTAATCATCTATGTTTCTGGGGGAAACACGAGCATAGTAGCTTACGGACAGAAGAGATATAGAGTTTTTGGAGAGACGCAGGATATAGCTCTTGGAAATCTAAGAGATGTATTTGCAAGAGAAGCGGGAATTGCTCCACCTTACATAGTAAATGGATGGCATGCTCTCGATCTCTGTGCAAGAAGGTCTCAAACCAAGGAGATACTAGATCTGCCCTACATAGTAAAGGGGCAGGATGTATCCTATGCAGGTCTATTGACTTCCGCTCTGAAGAAACTAAGGGAGGGCTATAAGCTGGAAGATATCTGCTATTCTGTTGTTGAAATAAGCTTTTCAATGATTACGGAAGTTGCGGAGAGGGGCCTCGCACATACCAGGAAACAGGAAGTGCTTCTGACTGGAGGTGTATCGGCAAGCCAAATACTGGATGAAAAGGTCAAGCTCATGGCTGAAAGTCACGGTGCAAGGTACTATAACGTACCACCAGCTTATGCTGGAGACAATGGAGCAATGATAGCTTGGACAGGAGTTCTTGCATATCTCAGCGGAGTTTCAATAGATCCGCGAGAAGCAACTATCGATCAGCGATGGAGAATAGAAGAGGTAGAGATTCCTTGGAGAAACTGAAGATTGCCCCCCTATCATGGGGAGCAGAATCCAACTTATACCTGGGACATTATTTAGGAAGAAAGGTTGTGGTGAAGGAGAGAATCAGGAAACCCTACATGCCACCAAAGCTATCAGAAAGGTTAGTTAGAGAGAGAACAATTTCCGAGGCCAGAATATTATGGGAGGCAAATTTGATAGGTGTAAAGGCTCCTCTTCCTCTAAAGGTGGAACCTGAAGCCGGAGTAATAATAATGAGCTACATAGAGGGGAAACTGCTGAGAGATATGATTTTCGCTGGAGAAAACGAACAGCTAATCAGGGAAATAATGAGAATTGTAGGAGAATATGTTGCGAAGCTCCACAATTTTCATATAATACATGGCGATCTCACAACTTCAAACATCATCTATAAGACTGAAGCAGGTCCATTCATAATTGACTTCGGGCTAAGCTTCCGTTCAAAACGAGTTGAAGATAAGGCAATGGATTTAAGAGTTTTGGAGAGAGCCGTTGAGAGCACCCATCCTGAGCATAAAGATGAGCTAATGCCCCTTTTCTATGAGAAATATTTTTCGGAAGTAAATGAGAGTGAATTGATTGGGAAAAGCTTGGAAGAAATTAGACTTAGAGGAAGATATATAAAGGAGAGGCAGAAGCAATGAGGCTGTTTATCCTAACACACAACGATTCGAAATTCTCCGAGATCGCTGAGGTTCTACTAGAATATGGAATTGAAGCTATTCAGCTTAGAAAGAAAAAGTTCGAGATTCAGGCAGATGAAGTTTCTGAAATAGCTTTCAGAGCAGCAGAGCACGAGTGCAGAGAGCTCAACACTCCCATAGCTGTAGATGATACAGCACTATATATAGAGGCTTTGAGGGGATTTCCTGGGCCCTATGCAGAATATGTTTTTAGAACAATAGGTATTTCAGGTATCTTGAAGCTGATGGAAGGGAAAAATAATAGAAAAGCACGCTTCGTTACTGCTGTAGCATATTGCAATGGAAGATCTGTGAGGGTTTTTGAGGGGATCCTTGAAGGAACTATATCTGATGAAGCTAGAGGTGAGTTTGGTTTTGGATTCGATCCAATTTTTATCCCCGAAGGTAGTTTAAAGACTCTTGCAGAAATGACCATAGCGGAAAAAAACATGATCAGTCATAGGGCTGTAGCTTTTAGAAAGCTTGCTGAATGGCTAAATAATAATAAAGAATAAAATTCTCAGTTTTTCTTGAGCAATGATGATGGAAACCTCTTGACCGACATTAGGAATGACGAGGGTCTTGAGTTCTGAGCTACTTGTGGGGCATAAGCCCCATCTGCATGTATAGTAGGAAGAAAGCTATGAAGAACGTGATTGCTGATATTGGTATCCCCAGTTTTATCCATTTTATCATGCTTAGCTCCCCTATATGTTCTCCTCTCTTTTTCATTTTTTCCAGATATCCGGCCATAACTATGTTGGCAGTTGAGCCAATTATAGTTGCATTCCCCCAATATGTTCCAGAAATCAAGGAGATCCACCATATAGGAAAAGTATTCAAGGTGCCAACCATCGAATTGACTATTGGTATTGCAATGGATACAGCAAGGACGTTGTCCATTACAGAAGTTATTCCTCCAACAATTGCGCTTATTAAAAGCATTAGGTATATTATGTTTCCCTGAGTGACCTGCTCAACTTTTTCAACAATTATATTGGAAATACCTGTGTATTGGATTGTCCCCACGCTGGCAAATAGAAGCAGGAAATAGACCAGCGTCCACCAGTCAACTCTTCTCTCGACTAGATCTACGGCCTTCTCATGCTCAATGAACAGCGCTACTCCTGCTCCAAGCATAGCAACAGCAAGGAGAAGAGAGTTCTTCGGAAGATTGAAGTAGGCTTCTAGATGGTGATGAAGAATAAGACCAATGAGAACAGCAAGAAATAATGCGGTAGGAGTGTTTAGTTCTTTCTTATATTTTGCTAGCTCTTCAAGACCTCGCAGTTCTTCTTCATCGTGCTTCTTCTTTTTTGCAAGTTCCTTTTCCTCTCTGAAGTAGAATTCACCTATCAAAACAACCACAGCTACACTCACAAGGGCAATTGGAAAGGACCATCTTATGAAATCAAAAAATGTCAGTCCAGCTCTGAAGGCGATCAGCACACCAATTGGATTGCCTACAACAGTTGCGCTGCTGCCTATATTCGTTGTGAAGACTTCGAATATTGATATTGGCAGAGGATCTATGTTGTAATACTTGCAGACTCTTATGGTCAAAGCCAAAGTTATCAGAATGCTAGTTACTTCATCTACCAGCGCAGCAAGTATGAACGAGGATAGCAAAATTGAGGCAAAAACAAAACTAGGCCTATTAATCAGAGAGTATATCATTTTAGCTGTTATCCAGTCGAAGAATTTTCTTTCCTCCAGAAATCCGACAATTATCATCATTGAAATCAGGAATATAATCACATCAATATTGGAGAATTGAATTACATGGGGAATATCTATAACATCTGTAAAGAGGAGAAGAGAAACGCCTGCAAATGCGAAGGCTACTCTGAAGCTCCAGAAAGTGAATGATCCTCCTATGAACATTGCTAATGCTGTGAGGCTGACAACTTGCTTCAAATTCAGACCTGAAACCAGCGCGAGTAGGAAGACTAGTAGAATAACGGCAACTAGACCTATCACTTTAGTTCTAGTCGACGGCATCGAAATCAACTCGCATTAAAAAAAAGAAATTGTAATCTTTTATATATGTTTTTTCATAATAAAGGTTTAATCATAAAAAATAATAAATAATAAAACTAAAATTTTACAATTCGAAGGTGGGCCCGCGGGGATTCGAACCCCGGACCTCCCGGTTATCAGCCGGGCGCTCCAACCAGGCTGAGCTACGGGCCCGCATCAGGAATTATTGACTGAATTTTAAGTTTTAAAGCTTTTTCATTAAACAGTTCTTTTATAGTTTTTCGATTTCATTGATTGTCATGATAATAAGCATGGTTATTTGGAGGAAAGTTCCTAAATGTGTTAACCTTTTTAATTTCTGTTTTTATTGTTATGATTTAAAGGGTGTTGAAAATGAGCGCTCAGGGAAATGAGGAGAAAATAAAAAGTGCAATAATGATGCTCACTAAAATAGTCAACGATGCTAGTGTCCCAAGGAACATTAGGAGAGTCGCCACTGAGGCGATCAATCAGTTGAGTGTGAAGAACCTAAGTGCTGGAGTAAGAGCAGCCAACGCCATACATGTGCTAGATGAGATCAGCCAGGATCCGAACATGCCCGTGCATACGAGAATAGCTATTTGGAATATTGTTAGCTTGCTAGAAAACGTTAGAGATTGATAAAAGAGTTTTCAAGATATATGCAGTTCTACCTCACTGTTTCTGTTCCTTTAGCTTTCTGATTTCACTGATCAGCCTGGGAACTATTTCATACAAATCTCCAACTATTAGATAATCGCTGTACTCACCTATTGGAGCAGAAGGATCTATGTTAATTGAAATCACTGTTCCGCTATCCTTCATTCCAACAACATGCTGAGGACTTCCCGAGATACCTATAGCAATATAGACTTTGGGCTTGACAATGTTTCCACTGAAGCCAACTTGATGATCCCTGGAAATCCAGTCATCATCTACCAGTGGTCTCGATGCTCCCACAGTCGCTCCAAGCAAGGAAGCAAGCTCGTATATCATTTGTAGATCTTCCTTCTTCTTAACACCTCTACCAACAGAGACTATTAGCTCTGCCTCTGAAATGTTGACCTTTTCTCTTTCAAGCTTCTTTAGTACTTTATATCCTGTCTCTTCAAAGTTGTCGAGATATAATTCAAAGATTTTTCCCATTCTTCCGGGATCACTTTCAAGCGGCTTGAATGTTCTATATCTTACCGTGCTCATAACAGGCTTTGTTCTTGTGATTATGTAAGCGAATATGTTCCCAGAGAAGGCTGGCCTGACTTGAACTATGTTTCCCTTTTCGTCAACGAAGAGATCGGTGCAGTCAGCCGTAAGACCAGTTCTCAGATATGATGACACTCTCGGCGCCAAAGTTCTTCCGCTGTTAGTAGCACCGAACAGAACTGCTTCAGGTTTTGCTGTTTCAATGATTTTTATTAGGGCATTTCTGTGGGCGATCACGTCAAAGTCTTTTAGTCTCTCATCATCTATCAAATATACGATGTCTGCTCCTCTGTGTATTAGCTCGTTGGCCTTTTCTTTCACATTCCAGCCCGCGAGGGCTGCCGAAACCAATGTCCCCTTCTTCTCTGCGAGCTCTCTAGCTTTCGCCAAAAGCTCAAACGTCACAGGGTGTATGACTCCAGCGTGATTTTCAGCATACACCATTATCCCTTTATATTCATCCATGAGCTATCACCTACAGCATGCCCTCCTTCTTAAGGATCTCGATTATTTTCTGTATCCCTTCCTCAGGATTCAGAACTTGCTTATTCCTTGTTTTGGGCTTTGGAACTATTATCTTTGAAACAATCGTTGGAGAACCGCTGAAACCGAACTGTTTTATATCAGCAACGTCGGAAAGATAGTCAGCATTCCAAATTTCTATGTTGGCTTTTTTTGCCCTCAGCTTATCCTTCAGCAGTGGAACTCTGGGCTTTGCTGCCTCCTTAGTTACTTGAAGCAGTGTTGGAAAGAATAGCTCGATCTCGTACGGCGATTCCTGTTCTGTTATTACTCTAATCTTTTTCTCCTCAACTTCAAGAATCTTGCTGACATAGCTAGCATGGGGGATCCCGAGAAACTCTGCGACCTCGGGAGGAACCTGTGCCGTGTCTCCATCAACGCTCTTTTCCCCTGATATTATGAGATCGAAGGTACCAAGTTTCTTAATGGCACTGGCCAGCGCATAGGCTGTAGCCAATGTATCTGCTCCAGCAAATCTCCTATCGGAAAGAAGGATCGCTCTGTCGCACCCTCTTGAAAGGGCCTCTCTCAATGCATCCTGTGCATGAAGCGGGGCCATGCTGATAACTGTGACTTGCCCTCCAACTTTCTCCTTGATTTGCACAGCAGCTTCAATTGCGTGAAGATCAAATGGATTTATCTGAAGTTCACTGGATTCTCTCACGATTGTTCCTTTTTCAACGTCGAACTTTACTTTGTCCATGTCGGGAACGGGCTTCATAAGGACAACTATTTGCAGGGGACGCAAGCTTTAACACCTTTTAAATAATTTGAAACTGACTATATAAAAAAGATTATTTTGTTTATCTATTTTTTCAGCAAAAAGTATTTTTTTAGGTTTTTAAAAAACGAGTTCTTCAATTTAGATATTTTTAATTTAACCTTAAAAGTTCTGGTGAAGATTAAATCAGAAAATGGACTTCATTCATGAGGTTACTTTACAGCAAATGAAAGCCTGCCCATTTAGGACAAGAAAGAAATCAGATATATAATGGAATTGTTTTCTAAAAATAGTGTGGGATCTATTAATGAGTGTAGGCAAGTTTGATGCAGCAATAGTAGGAGGAGGACCTGCTGGAACCTCAGCAGCTTACTTTCTAGCAAAAAAGGGGTACCAGGTTATTTTGCTAGAAAGAGGAAAGACCCTTGGAAGCAAGAATGTCTATGGAGGAAGGATATACAGCAAAATAATAAAGGATCTCTTTCCCGATTTCGAGAAGGATGCGCCTATACATAGGTGGGTAAATAGAGAATTGTTTTCCATTGTTCAAGGAGGAGATTCTGTAACTCTCTCATATAACTCCAAAGATTCAAAATCTTTCACAGCTAACCTAACTGAATTCTGCTCATGGCTTGGAAAAAAGGCGGAGGAGGTTGGAGCGAATGTCTTCACCGAAGCAAAGGTCACAGCCCTCAGTAGAGATGGAGAAAAGGTTAATGGTATATATGTTGGTGAAGAGAAGGTTGATGCAGATGTTGTAGTAATAGCTGAAGGAGCAAACAGGCTCCTCTCAGAGAAAAGTGGTCTTGCTCCAACCCCCCCTCTTTCCTCTCTGGCCTTAGGAATTAAGGAGAGCATTAGGCTTGGAAAGGAGAATATTGAAAATAGATTATCTCTACAGGAGGGGGAGGGTGTTTCGTGGATGTTTCTAGGAGATTTCACAGAAGGTATTCCTGATGGTGGCTTTCTGTACACCTTCAGGGATTACTTGAGTCTTGGAGTAGTTGTTAGTCTTGGAGAAGCAGTTAGCGGAATAAAGGAACAGGCTTATTTATTCCTTGAGAAGCTCAGGAATCATCCCATGCTTGCAAATATTTTAAGAGGGGGGGAAACAATCGAGTACTCAGCCCACTTGACGATCGTCGAGCCTACAAGATACATGCCTAAGAAGCTATCTGGAAATGGGTATGCAATAATTGGCGATTCTGCTGGATTGCTTGGAAACCTTGGTTATACTTTCAGAGGAGTTGACTTTGCTGTTTTCTCCGGATATGCACTTGCTGAATCGTTTGAAAAAATTAGAAATGGGGATTGGGAGAGCTATGAGGAGTTTCTAAAGAGCTCATGGGTCTATAAGGAAATTCTCAGGTTTTCGAGGGCGCATGATTTAATGAAGGAGAAGAGGATGCTTGAATCCTATCCTTTGCTGCTGAACAAAATAATGAAGAGCATATTCGATTTGGAGGGACCGGCACCAAAACTGATGGAGGCTGTGCTGGACAACATAAAGAAGTCAAATTTGAGCCCTCTGCTCCTCCTAAGAGATATGATTAAGGCTGCGAGGGATCTCTGATGCAGGTGGAAACTAAAAAAATCAGAACTATAGATGAAATAATGAAGAACAACAAGTGGATCGTGGATGAAAAACCACACATAATAGTTGATTATGAGAAGTGCGGCAAATGCGACAAAAAGCTGTGTGTCGATCTATGTCCAGCAGGATGCTACACATTGCTGGCAGATGGAAGATTGAGCTTCAGCTATGAGGGCTGCCTTGAGTGCGGAACTTGCAGGCTGATATGCCCTAATGAGGCTATAAGCTGGAACTATCCAGAAGGAGGAAAAGGGATCCAGTATAGATATGGATAGGTGCTTCTTTTGAGCTCATATGCAAGGAAAGGGCTTAGACTGCTCAGATATCCTTTCTTAATAGATGATATCATGGATTATCTGAAAAAGAGGAACTATCTCCCCTCATCTGTGAATATAGCTGAAGCAGTGTCCCTTCTTGGAGCAGGAAGCAGAACAAAGGAAATAGTTGAGGACTCTATTAAGTTCAATCATTACAGAATTGAGGATGAGGAGACTAAGCTCCCCATGGAGGCGCTGGCTTTTCATGTTGCTCTTTTGCTAATGGTCAGAATAGGAGGAAAGTGGCTGGCAAATAGGTTAGCTGTCTCAGTGTCAAAGGCCTATAGGGGGGAGCTCCAGCAATTAGATAGAAGAGAGCTCGAAATTTTAGCTGAACTTCTGGGCATAAAATCAAAATACCATGAATATGCAGAATCGGTCAAGCTGAAGTCGAAAATTCTGAGAGGATCCTTTGTCGAACAAAGCTTTCCGATATCTCTCAGCTATACTGAATATTTGAGAGCGGCCCACAGATTAATGGGAGATGCTCGATGGAAACTATCCAATCAAATGCTAGTAGGGGGAAAAGTTTACCTAGACAGGAGAAGGTTTGAAAGGATCCTCGAGGAAAGAATTGCTGAAAAAATTTCCTATATTGCTGAGAAGTATTTGGAGCTCACAAAGGTACCTGAGCTTCCAAGCCCACTAAGGGAAATAGAATCCAGCTTGAAGGAATCATTGGGGAAAATAATAGAAAGTAAAGAAAAGTCTTCTTTAAACAATGTGGGAAAGCTCCCAATTTCATACGAATCCTTCCCTCCATGTATAAAGAAAATATATGAGAGAGCAACCTCAGGTGAGAACCTGAGTCATGCTGAGAGATTTTCCCTTGCAACATTCATGCTTTCGCTGGGCGTAAACGAAGAAGCTCTTCTTGAGATATTTAAGCATTCTCCAGATTACAATGAAAAGATAGCGAGGTACCAAGTGGAGCACTTAATGGGAAAAAGAGGCAGCAAAACGAAATACAAGCCATATAGCTGTGCGAAAATGAGGACGCTCTCGCTCTGCGTGGCCGATTGTGGGACAAAAACGCCTATGCAGAAGTATTACATCAATTTGAAGGGAGGAAGGAAAAGCATTGAAAATAAGGGTAGTCCTGTTTGATTTCGATGGAACAGTAATAGATACTATGGGAGAATATGCAGAATCTGCCAGTAATATATTAAGTGAGGAAACTGGAATCGATAAGGAAAGGGCAAAAGAACTGTACTTGAGAACTGCTGGAAGGGATTTTTTCACTCAGTTAAGGCTGATTGGATTTGAAGGAGGGGTTGCCCAGAGAGCATACATGAGATTTATTGAGGAAAAGAGAAAAATTTTAAGGAAAAAAGCTATTTCATCCTATGCCATCGAACTCATCAATGATATCAAGAAGATGGGAATAATAGCTGCTCTTTCCACGAACAACGAGTGCAGCTTAATTTACGAAATTCCTGGTATCCATGCTTTCAGCGAAATCCTCTGTTTCGACGGCTTGGATTTCAGAAAAGGATACCCCCATCTGAAGAAGCTTCAGGAGAAATATTCTGTTAGAGAGGAGGAAATTCTTTTCATTGGAGACAGCGATTATGATATTGATACGTACAGCCAGCTTGGCTTGAAAAGCCTGAAAACGAAAGGTATTTTTGATGAGCATGAGGCTAAAAGATTATTGGAGGAAATCAAGAGGATTGCAGATGGTTTGTAGGAAAAATAGAGGCAGGGCCGTTTCGGAAATTGTAGGTATTCTCTTGGCTACCTTAGTAGTTATATCTATAGGGACAGTGTTTATCCTTAGACTAAAAGATGTTCAAGCTTCCTGGTCCTCAGTAATACAGAATCTTATTGGAAATGCCAACTATATAAAGACCGAGCCGAATTTTGGAATTGTCTATTCATATTTGAATATAACGAGTAACTCCTTAGATGTATTTCTCAACATTGCTCCTGGAACTTTGACGATATCTTCAATATACATCAATGGATATAGGATAAACCAGCCCCAGGTTACAATTCTCGTTGATGGACAGCCTGTAGCAATTAGCCAAAGCGGTGAGTTCTCTCTCCTAGGGGGAGATGCTCATAGGATAACAATACTCTTGAGTCAATCTCAAATCAATCAGATATCTTCACAGGGAACGAATTTATTGATAAAAATAGTGAGTAAAGCTGGGATAGAGCAAAGCTCCACATTGGTAGTTCTGTCTTAGAGCGCAGAGCAACCCAAACATACTTTTATAATTACGCTATAATTCCATTTTAATTTAGAATGAATGACAGCAACTCGCTATAGTTTCATATAGATAATCCTTTAGGTTTGAATCAACCCTGCTTGCTAGTTTCCTCACTTTTCTCGCATTAACAAGCTTACCATGTGGTCTGAGACCTCCTCTCTGTGAGCGAGGTATGTGGAGCAATTCGTGAACTGCTATCTCTGCCAGTTCATTGGATCCCAGACCATCTACCCTCTCACACAGAAACTCTATGGTATACATTGGGGGAACAGAATGGGCAATCTGTATGGGAATGGGAAGACCAAATATCCTTGCATAGGCTTTTGCTCTAGCTCCACGGCTTACAACCACGCCTATTTTCGCTTTCATATCAATGCCTATTTCTCTTGCTATTTGAATCATTACGCTTCCTGCTATGTCACATGTTTTATACCTAATTCTCAGCAACGATATCATCTCTTCGGGATTTCATTATACTTACTTTGAAAGAAAAAGGTTTTTCAATGAATAAAGTGCTCTCATCCTTTTGAATTCCATATCTATGTTTGAAAGGCCATTCTTATATAAGGAGAAAACTAGATACCTAATGTTCTGAGTAAGTCGAAGAAGAACCCGCTTTTTCCCAAGGCTCTTCTCAGAGCTTCTTGGGTAAAATCTCCCAGTCCAAATTTCACTAGCCATTCTTTTGGAACGCTCTTCATGAGCTTCCTCCTGAGCTCTCTAGGCATCTTTCTCAGGCTTCTGAGAACTCTTGCTTGAAGCCGATTTGCAAAATAGAGATGGGATCCTTCCATTAATTTCCTGTAGTTGATGTTGTTGTTTATTGATTCATATAGAATTCTTGAGCTCATCATAGATGTTCTTATTCCTTCCCCCGTCAGGGGGAAAACAGAGCCTATCGACTCACCTACTGCGAACACCCTTTCTACTGGATTGGTTTTTTCTAGCTCTATGCCTCCAGAGATTATCTGTGCCCCTCTAATTCTTTTCACTATGTTGGAATTCAGAGCACCCTTCAATCGAGGGTCACTTCCAATAAATGCAGTTAGTCTATCTATTAGGGAATAGAAGTTTTCCTGCCCTCCAACCCCCACATTTATTCCTTTTTCTCCCCAAGGAAAGATCCAATAATATCCAAGCAATGAAGTATCAAAATGGATCTCGATCATATCCTCTTCAAAATTTGTGTTTGTTTTTTCAAGTGTGACCTCAACAGCATTGATTCTGTCCCTGCTTGCCAGGCTCCAATATATTCCGTTGGATATTACCACATAAGCATTATTCAAGCTTTTCAGCTTTGAAGGATAATCCTCATACTTCTTCTTCACGACATCTATTCCTTCAAGAAGATAAGAAATTAGTCCCTCCTTATCTACTGTCCATCCCCACAGCTCTCCTCTATTTTCTGCTTTAAGCTCACCATCTATGAATGCTCTATAGCCTCTGATTTTGCTCAAAACAAATTCATCGGGTATATTTAGTAGAGATTCAATTTGCTTTGGAACTCCCATTCCACATGGTTTTGTTGAATACCTTGGCATACTTTCGTAAACGCTTACTTTATATCCAGAATCGCTGAGTAATCGGGCAAGAAAGGCTCCTGAAGGTCCTCCTCCAATTACAATGAAATTATCTTCTCCCAACTTAGACCCCCTTCCTCAAGGATCTTATTAGCAACGAACAAAGGCAGTTTTTCCATGACTTCGGATAGCTTTGCTTCTCCAGCATGACTAGCAATTTCTCTTGTTCTGTTAAGAAAAGAACTCAGCCACGGCTTGGCCTTTTCAATAAGTGTATTCCAATCGGACTTCTCTCCTTCGATTTTAAGCCAGCTCATCATTTTATCAGCAAATGGAGGTTTCGCCCGAGACTTCTCAAAATACTCTCTTATATCGAGAATATCATCACTTATCTGATATATGTAGCCTAAATACAAGCCGTAGTCTCTGAAGGTTATCAATAAATCCTTCCTCCCGGAAGCAATAGCAGACAGCATCAGGCTGAGTTGGAACAAGCTAGATGTCTTCAAAGCAATTATTTCCAAGTACGTTCTCTTTGTTTCAAAAACATCTGCTATTTCTCCTCTTGTAACTTTTAGCCAAGTATCTACAACAAGCTTGACAGCATCAAAGCCAAGATATTCGACGCCTTTTATTGCAAGAGGGATAAGTAAATTGCTAACAAGAACAGTCTTTGAGAGACCTTTCGCTATCCAAGCTGATGGTCTTCCTCTCCTCATAACATCTTCATCAATTATGTCATCAATTGCTAAGCTGCACGAATGAACTAGCTCCAATGATGCAGCAGCAGGGATACCGTATTCGTAATCTCCTTTCAGCAACTTCAGGAAATAAAGCATCAGCAATCCTCTTATTCTCTTTCCACCCTCGGATATGTATTTGGATACCTCAATGGCCTCTGTATCCACATCCCTCTCAAGTAGTGAGTTCAAAAATTCATCTAATACCGGCCTGTTCATCTCGAAAAAATCCTCAATCTCGTTTGATAGCACTCTGCTCATCCTGCTCCACTCAGATATATTCAAAAAGGTTCTGAAAAAATTAATGTATAAATGGCTTTTTTTAATGTTTGTTTAGTTCCAGATTCTAAAATAGCAATAGACTGGTTTTAAAGCTTCGGATCGTTCTTTTTCTTTTATTCAAATAAGATGTAAAAGAGTTAGTTAAATTTCTTGAGATGTCAAGTGATTTTTCATTCTCAGTGAGAGAGCTCATAATCATAGGCAGATTTACTGCCTCATCCGGTTTGCTTATCATCATTGCTCTCAAGATATCTCACTGAATGGGAGTAAAGGTAATTGATGAGAGTATCAGGAGAAGTGTGAAGATCTGTACAAAGAAGTTCAGCGTTTTTGCAGTATTCCCGCTGAACTTCCAAGCTATTATATCATTCACAAGCTTTCCTCCATCTGTTATGAAAATTGGTGCTGCGTTTATTATAGCGAGGCTTATGTTTATGATGTATAAGTAGAAAAGCAGATTGGTTAGAGGGAAGTAAAGAAAGTCTGGAATAGGAGATGGGGCTCTTGCCTGCTCCACTGTAATTCCTATTCTTGAGAAATTTGATGGCTTGTAGACCAATTTCCAAAAAGTCGTATTGGTCTTCGGATCATATACAGTTATATTAAACGTTGCTGAAACATTAGCATATTTTGATATAATTGGAGATATGTCTCCAGGAGTTGCTATTTGAGTTCCATTTATAGCCAATATTACAAGTCCTGGGTTCAAGCCAGCTTGCTGGGCTGGATATCCATCATCTGTGGAAACAATCGAGGCGCCTGGAATGGCTACAGATATTTGTGAGAGAACAAGAAGAAAAATGAGTCCGGCTATAAAATTAGAAGCTGGTCCAGCAGAGAGAACCTGAGCCCTTTTCAGTCTTCCAGCTGAATTGAATTTCTCCTCGTCGGGCTCAACAAAGGCTGCTGGTATGAATATCGATAATATGAAACCAACAGACTTTATTGGAATCCCTACAGCTCTTGAAGCGATAGCATGGGCTAGCTCATGAATTGTTGCTGATATTCCTATAGAGAAAAGAACGTATATTATTGCCGTTCCAGTTATGGTAATCCCAGGTATTATTGGGACTAGGCCGCCGGTGGCCTGTGTTGATATAAATCGGCTTGCTACAACACCTAGTATTGTATAGTAAAAGAGGAAGAGAGAGAGAAAAGTCAGGAGAATTCCTGCATATAGAAAGGGCCTCAGCCATTTCTTTCCTGCTATCCTCTCGAGGAAGGATAGAGTTGTTTCCTTTTTATAAATAATCATAATGGGATTAACTTGTAGATCTTTCATTCTCTTTTTAAGAAAATTGAATATTAGAAGGATGGTTCCCCAGTATAAAGCTATTGCCCCTACTATTTCTAAAGTTGTTGCCATGAGCTATCCGCATATTAATTCTCGCTTTCACTCTTTTATAATTTCGACTATTCTTCTCAACAGATCCTCCTCATATGGCAATCCAACAAATGCGGGCTCTCCATTTATTGCTATTGCAGGTACACTCATCACGTTGTATTTGTCCGCTATATCTGGGTTCTCATATGCCTCCACTGTGTCAGCTCTTATGCTGCTACCCCCCTGCTTAAATGACTCAAATGCGAACATATTAGCCAGCAGTGCAGCATAGGGGCAGTATGGACAGCTGGGGGTTATTACCACTTCTATGTGAACTGGCTTCCCTAGCTTTGCTATCTCCTTTTTCGTTTTTTCCTCCAATCCTGATTCATTCTCGCTTATTCTTATTATCGTTTCAACAAGGCTCCTTATTTCTTCTCCAGAAGGTATGCCCAGATACCTAATTCTCCCATCGAGAAACGCCACTGTAGGAGTTCTATCAACTTTGTATTTTTGAAACTCCTGAGGATTTGCATCCTTATCGTATACCTCATAGCTTAGCAGTTTCTTTCCATTAACAGTAGGAGCAGCCTTGACGAAGTTCTCAATGAGCTTAATAGTTTCCCTGCAGTAGTAACAGTTTTTCCTTACAAATATCTTTACATTGACCTCAGATTTCATATCTCTTAGCGCTTCCCCCAGAGCTTCCATAGTCTCTTCGTCTAGATCTCCTCCAGGAACCATTGGGTTTTCCGTATCAAGTTCTGTTATCTCATTGGATTCCATTGCCAACACCGCGAACAATCTTTTTTAAAAATAAGAAGATTTTAAGCTTTAAGTATTGTTTTTTTAACACTCAATCGCTTTATAAAAATGAGATGCACAATAGAGTTCTCAGTATATACAAGAAGTTTAATTTAATAAAATAGACTTTAAACTGGGAATTGAAATATGCTGTTGACATGTAACAGCAAAAAAATAGCTCTAGTCCATTCATCAATTAGATCTTGCTTAGCGGAAATTCTGTTAAGTAGAGGGTTATCTGCTAGTAAGGCTGGTAGGCTTCTCAGGATCTCTGGCTCAGCTGTTATGTATTACAGAAAGGGGAGTCGGGGTGGACTTCTAAAGAAAAGCATAATGGAAAATCCGAAATATAGAAAAGCGCTGGAGGAAATAGCAGATCTGCTTATAGAGGATGACGAGAAGGGGGTTCTCTATCCATTAATAGAGGAAAGCATTTGCAGGCTATGTAAAGATGTAAGAAAAAACGTGCTTGTTGAAGATTGAAATATAGGTACCTAGCTTAGATATTGGATTCGAACTCATTCATCTCTGAGATGATCCCCTGTATTCTCCCGAAGAGCTCCTCCAGCCCCTCTTCGCTTGTGCTTGAAACTGGAACAAAGTCGAATCCCACATCAAGAAGAAGATTGGCAAAGCTCTCAATTAGCTCTCTGGTTGATGCTCTTTCCAGTTCCGAAACTCTCTCAATTATTATAGTTGGATCATCTCTTAGTTCATATAGCTCATCTAGGTGCTCTCTATCCAAAGTATCTACCTTTGTAATCGCATTTATCTGTGGAAAGCTGTGTCTGAGACTGACACTATAGGAGAGCAAAAGCATGGAGATTAAGCTATCAATCCTTGTCGCAAAAACAGCATCCACTAGAAAAACCACTACTGTCCTGTTTTTTGGGGCAATTCTCTCTATAAGCAAGTTTCCAGTTGGTCTATATGCAAAGAGCTCCATCTGACCTGGAGTATCCAGCAGGTTATATTCACTCTCTACCCGTTCTATTTCTTTGTGCACTTCCCCTATTTTTGTGAACAAGTAATCCATGCTCACTAGAAGGGCGCCGTTCGGACCCAGTCCTCTGCTTATAGCTATATCTCGCGCATTAACAAAGGTCCTAACATCAACATCAGGGCTATACGGAATGCTCTCAATTGCTGGATCTAGGTTTATCCTTGACACGCCTATTCCATTGAACTCTAGCCAGTCTCCCAAGGATTGAGTTAGTGTTGTTTTTCCTGAACCAGCAGGTCCTATGAAGACTATATACTTACCTCTTCCCTCCACTTCTCCTCACCACCACGTTCAATTTATATCCGCAATATGGACATCTTCCCTCTTCATCCAGAACATTTCTTTTGACAAAGAAGCCCTCCCTCTCTATAACAACATTTCCACATTTAGGACACCGAGTGCTCTCTAGTGGATGTCCCCATACATTACCTATATAAACATGCTTGAGGCCAGCATTTCTTGCTTCAACAGAAAGCTCTTCGAGCTTTTCAATCTCCGTAGGGGGTAGCGAAGTTAGTTTATAGCTGGGATAAAATCTGAGAAGATGGAACGGAACCTCCTCGCTTAGCTCTGAGGCTATCCAGCTCGCAAGCTTTCCCAAATCACCCTTGTTATCCCCAATTCTTGGGACTATCAAGTTTGTTATCTCTATGAAGATGCGCTTTTCCTTCAGTATCTTGAGGAATTCATAGATAGGTGATGGATCGGGAACGCTCATATATTTTCTATAAAAATCAGGATTTCCGCTGGCCTTGAAATCGACCGTGGCTGCATTTAAATATGGATAGAACTCCTCTATGGCTTCTGGGCTCATGTACCCATTTGTTACTATGGTGGTAAAAAGACCCTCTTTTACTGCTAATTTTGCTACATCGTACATATACTCATAGAAAATTGTAGGTTCATTGTATGTGAAGGATATACCGTCGGCCTTGTACCTTTTAGCAATCTCCACAATTTCTTCAGGTTCTCTGAACTCACCATATAGCCCTCTCTCCAATCTCGATTGACTGATTTCCCAATTTTGACAGAACGAACAGAAAAAGTTACAGCCTACTGTTGATATGGATAGTACCCTTGAGGAGGGCATGTAGTGCATCAGAGGCTTTTTCTCTATGGGATCCATTGCTATTGCTGTGAGGAGCCCATAAACATATGTATAGAGAGTGCCTCCCTCGTTCTTTCTAACTCCACATACTCCAAATTTTCCTGGAGCTATTATGCAGTATCTGCTGCACAAATTGCATTTGACATATCCCTTTGAATTGTATCGGATCCAATGCTCTGCTACTCTCTTGTTCTTGCTTATTGCCATTCTTGCTCCTCCCTCCTCAATAGTTCAATTCCTTTCATCAGAAGATTTTTATTGACCCATTTTTTATCAGGCTCTCTGAGGAAAACCTTCTTTTGGCATCTTGGACATTTTGTAGAATCAGAAAATTGACTCACTGAAGAAAAGAAATTTTTGAATGAAATTAAGGGAAATCCACAGCTTAGGCATCTAGTTGAGGCAGAATCGGAGGAACCAAACCAAAAATCGTGGATATAGATGTTTAGATTTTTTGAACTTATGAAGCTGCTAACACCAATTGGTTTTAGAACAAAAATGTGTATTGGAATGCTAGAAATGTTAAGATAGAGTTTCAAAGTGTTTGTTAGCTCTTCTCTGCTGTTAACTCCAATATGCACTTCGATCATTGGTAAATCCTCCAAGGTCCTGCCCTTAAAGTGCGATAAGAAAGAGGCATTCCTTTCAGCTTCTCCTTTTAAATATAGAACAAAGTACTCAACATAGTTTTCAACAAAGCTGAAATCATTCAATGAAGCTGGTGCTGCTATGCCAAGATCTATGGATTTCTCTTCGGCTATCCCCCTCATAAAAGAAAGCTCCTCTTCTGTGGGATGGGAGCATTCTATTAGATGAAGCATGGAAGGTGAGTATTTGTCTATGAATTCTTCCAAGGAGTGCACATTGAATTCTATTTCTTTCAAACTTCCCAAGATGTACCATGGAGGGACCTCCGACTGTAAACAGGATGCTGAGAACAGTACTAAGATTTTCCTAAAAGCTGAATAGTGAAACATATATAATCTTTCATTGAGAGTGAGAAATGCCCCACTAAATAGCATTTTCATCACTGCTCTTCAGCAGTTTTTCTATCTATAATTACTCTATTACCAATTTCAATTTTGATTATTCGATGAATTGGAATTACTGAGCCTTCCTTCAGAATTATCTGGTCAAATTGGGTTATTTCATCTATCTGATCCCCCGTTATAACTCTGGTTCCCCCCTCCACAAGCCTATCCCTAATGAATATCTTGTATTTCTCCTTAAACGTAGAGCCGCGAATTTCCTTGAGAACTCCCAAAATAGTCCTTCTAGTCATAAGAAGATTCCTCTCCCCGCTGTTCAGCGGGGAAATATGCATTATTTGTTTCTCATTACTTCCTAATAAGCTGTTTCTTCTATCTCGTAGCTGTTCTTTTTCTTTGAAAATGGAGGAGTTTCTGAGAAGTTTAGAGCTGCATTCCAGGCTGGAGCTTGTTTAAGCTATGAGCACGTCTTGAAAGCTTTGCTCCCTCTTTATACAGCATATAGTTCTGGGATATGCTAATTTCCATAGCTCCTACGCGCTATCTCTTTAATAAAGAGGGGTGTTTTTTAAAGTGCCAACTAAATTCAGAGTGCTCACCCCAAGAAGTATATATTGCTGTGGCTTCCTCTCCTTTTCTGAAGCAAATTTTTCAAGTGAAGCGTGTTGAGCAGATTTTCAGCTAAGCCTTCACCGAGAATGCTTGAGATGTCTCCCGCTTCAATGCAGCCATTGAGTCTCAGAGAAATGCTGATCTTTTCTGAAACAATCTTGGAAAGCTCTCCTTTGAGAAGCGGAAAGAAGCTCCTGATATATCCATCTATGACTGAAGCACTAACTTCCGCTGGGCGACAAATTGAATATATTCTATCGTTCTCTACATATCTCGATAGAAGCCTGAGTTTTTGAGGTAATGAATCCAGAGATATTATGATTCTAGTTTTTCTCTGAGATGGATTGCTCTGAATCATTTCTCTTAGTTCCTCCAACATTGCTCTCGAAAAGGCTCTGAGTCTGTAGTTCTGTACTTCATTGGTCAGCGCTTCTGCCTCCTCAATGTTTGCTGAAGCTATTACAGCGTCATTTTTCCAACTCGAAAAGGTTGCATGCTCCTTTAGGGCAAAGGAAAGGCTGTATGTCAAGGAAGTCATGTACTTCAGTATGAATAGAGAGACGAAGCGATCGAGCGGAAATATTCTTCCTGTTCCTATCTTCTTGAGCTCCTTTTCTGCAGCATCTAGATAGCTTAATATGCCTCCGAAGGGCTTTTCTCTGCTTCGTCTATGAATTGTTCGCAGAGGGCAAACAATTCCCCTATTAAATGGACACCTGGAGCTTCCCATGTATCTCGGGCATTCTAGCTTCTCTCCCTTAAAGATGCATGTTGGACCGAATTTAGGAACCAATTCGACCGAATATGTGAGCTTCCTATATGCCTTGATTATATGAAATGAATATGCTGCTGTGAAGGGTATCAGTGAGGAGATTTCTTCGTAGGGAAGAAGAAAGCTCCCATTGTTCTTTATTCCATGAATCTTAGATACAATAACAGTATCTTCTTTCACAAGAACTCCTAGATGAACACCTCCTTCCAAAGAAACAAGATCTATTTTCTTCCCAATATCTTCACCTAGCTTTTGAAATACTTCTTTGGAACTAAGGGATTCTTGGAGGAGGAGGTATCCTTTCTTAGCTGCTGCAGGCTCCAAATTACTTCCGAAAATTTCCGAAAGGAGAAAAGAAAATTTTTCAGGACTTGAATAAACTATTTTTCTGTTTTTTCCCCCAACAAGAGTGAAGCCCTTGGAGCATTTTCCCTGATCCAGGCAATCTGCTATCCTGCGCAAATATCTTGAGAGGCTGAGCTCAGGCAATATATTCTCATTGAAGCCCCCGCATATCCTCAGATAGCCTATCTCTCTGCATTCCTCTCCATCTATATCTTCAGCTGACAAGTGACTCAATCCTGCCTGATACTCGAATAAGCATATCGAAAGTATTTTTTGCCAGAAGGATCTAAATTTTTTTCCACTGTTTTTTCAATGGAACTGGGTGTAGCAATTGAAAATACTAAGAGGAGAAAAGAAGCTGAAGAAAGGTCTGGTAAGGGTGAAAATGGAGATTGATGATAATGGAAGAATTGAGAGTATTACCATAACAGGGGATTTCTTCATGATTCCCGAGGATTCTCTATGGAAGCTGGAAGAAGAGCTGATTGGAGCAAAGCTTGAAAGAGAGGAGATTTTGAAAATTATTAAAAAAGTATTCGAGGAAACAAGAGCAACACTTGTTGGCTCTTCACCAGAGGAACTTACTGAAGCTATCTTGGAGGTTGAGGAAATTTGAGCGGTGAGCTTAGAGTAGTTCTCACAGAATACCCGGAAAATTCCTATATGAACATGTCCTATGAGGAGGCCTTCTTTCTGAGCAGATGCAATGATTGGTCCAATGATATTCTAAGGATATGGAGAAATGAGAATGCTGTAGTTATTGGAATCTTTCAGAGGGCAGATGAAGAGGTGGATCTGGATTTTGCCAGAGAAAAAAACATTCAGGTTGTCAGGAGATTCACAGGTGGAGGAGCTGTGTATCATGATCTGGGAAATATCAACTTTGCTCTCTCCACGAAGATCCCTTCCAGCATGCCAAGAGGGGTTGACTTTCTCTATGAAAATCTAATAAATGGAGCGCTGGAAGCCTTAAGGCGTTTAGGATTCTCGCCAGCAAAGGAAAACATCAATGATATTGTGATAGAGGGAAAAAAGGTGATCGGGGTAGCTGGAAGCCTGAGAGGAGATTGTGCGTTTCTGCATGGAGCTATGCTCTTCTCAACAAACCTGAGCACTCTTTCGAGAGTTCTAAAGGTTCCCCTAAAAAAACTCCAGGATAAAAAGATTGAATCTGTGAAGTACAGAGTATCAACAATTTCTCATTTGAAGCCGGAGCTTAGGTCAAAAGATGTGATCTCTGCTCTTATAGATGGATTTTCTGAGACCCTCGATTCTAGAGGTTATTATTTTGACATGCCCTTTGAAAAGGAGATAGAGTTGGCCAGAAAGCTCTATGCAGAGAAATACTCGACAAGCGCTTGGAACATGGAAAGAAGAAGGCCTTAATACCCTTCGAATAATCAGGTTAAATTGTCAGGAGGTAGGGTATCATAATGGTTCACTGGATTTACGAAATAGCAGATAGTGTTGAGAAAAGGGCCAGAGAGAGGGGGATCAAGGAAATCACACTCAACGGTGGGCTATCAGTTTCAGGTCTTCAACATATAGGAAGGCTTAGAGGAGAAGTGCTGATTGGAGAAGCTGTTAGGAGGATCTTGGAAAAAAGAGGATATAGAGTTAAGCAGCTCATTGTTCTCTATACACAGGATGCTTGGAAGGGAAAAGAAGGGCAGCTGAAACAATTTGAAAGAAACGAAGGAGAAAAGTACATTGGACACCCTCTAATTAGAGTTCCTGATCCGCACGGATGCCACGGCAACTGGGTAGAACACTACTGGGAAGATTTTGGTGGAGTGCTAGATAAGTTCTCAGATGGGAAAATAGAAATTGTAAAAACAACTGATCTGTATTCTAGAGAACTGAAAGATGTGGCCAAGGAATTCATTGAAAAAAAGGAGCTTACTAGATCTGTTGTGAACAAATACAGAGGGAGAAATCCCTATCCAGAAGATTGGATACCAATAGAGCCAATATGCGAAAAATGTGGGAGGATAGATACTACAAAAGCTGTCAAAATAGACGGAGAGTTTGTGGAGTACAAATGCAGAAACTGTGGATATCAAGGACGGACAAAAATTGATAATGGTAAGCTGAACTGGAGGCTGGAATGGTCGGGGATCTGGAAGGCTCTCAGAATTGATTTTGAACCATTCGGAAAAGACCATGCCACCCCCGGAGGAAGCAGAGATAGCTGTGTGGAATTAGCTCGAACCGTTTTGAACATTGAGCCTCCGATAGGGCTTCCCTATGAATGGGTTGCTATAAGGAAAGATGGAAAGGAAATGGACATGGGCTCAAGTGATTTTATTGGAATTACGCCCAGAGATTGGCTCTCTATCGCCCATCCGGAGGTTCTCAGGTATATATACTACTTCACTCCTCCCAGAAAAAGAATTGTCATTGATCTCGAAGAAATTCCGCAGTACTATGAGCTCTTCTATAGAGGAGAGAGGTCGTACTTTGCTTTGAAAGAAGGAAGGGAAATGGGGGATGAAGATAGATATGCTGCTGAGAATTATGAACTATCATTGCTAGGCGAGCCTCCAGAAAAGCTTCCATTCCAGTTATCATACTACACAGCAGCTCTTCTGGTTCAATCACTTCCAAAGGACAACTTCACTGAAGCGGCAATGAAGAGGCTCAGATCCTCTAAGATTATTCCAGAGGAGCTATCAGAGTTCGAAAAGAAGAGGATATCAGAAATATTGACGAAGGCTCTAGTTTGGGTGGAAAGAATTGCTCCTGAACAGATAAAGTACAGCATATCCCCGGCTATCCCATCTGAAGTTAGGAGTGCACTGAAGTTCAGAGATTCGCTGATTGAATTAGGAAAGAGAATAATTTCGCTTGAAAATTGGAGCGAGGATGCTATAAAAGAAGCAATGATTAACCATACATCGAACATGTCAGTAGATGAGAGAAAGGAGTTCTATAGGGAATTTTATATTGTCATGCTTGGAAAGGAGAGCGGGCCTAGAGCTGCGCCGCTGCTCTCAGCTCTTGGAAAGGAAATAGTGAAGAAGAAGCTTTTGGAAGAGCTCGAGAGTAATTGAGCTTGTAACTGCATCAAGTTCGCTAAATTGAAGCTTTTTCGACTGCTTCAATGCAGGATATGCCGGAGCCTAACTCCATCAATAGCTTCATTATTTCGCTTTTTTCTGTCTCTATATTGAGGACCACTGCCAGAGGCAGCGCCGGAGTGAAAGGATAAGAAGCATATCTAAGTGATGCCGTTCTTCGCGCTTGCCTTCTCAATGATCTGACTATCTGGAGCTCAGGACTTTCACCTTTCTCGACAGTACCACCATATTGAGTGATTATTTTGGAAAATAGCTGAGCTATCCCCTCACTCTGAATAGATTCCAGTATTTCCTTGCCTCTCACTCTGCATCCTCTTGCTTTCTCTATTATCGAGGTCGTTACGCGATTGCTTCCATCAATTCTCACGGCATTAACTGAAAGAAATAGAATCTTCTCATCTATATAATAGCAGAGAGTATCTAAAATCTCCTGCTTCCTAATTTGATTAAGCTCAGATACTTTCCTATTAAGTAATTCTATTATATTCAAAAAGAGAGAGAGCTGAAATGTGCTGATTCCTCCTCCTTCTTCTAGAGATTTCAGAGATTGGAGAAGTGCTTCCCTAATTTCTTTTTTGCTAACTATTTTTTGAATCACAGTTTTTATTTGAGGCGGTGAGCTTCCAAGGGTAAAGGCAGTTTGCTCCACCAGGTTTCTAAGCAATTCCCCTTCATTTTTTGGCATTGCTGAAATAGCTCTTGAGAGATCTCCCGTGGACTCGAATATTTTTATTCCCAATAGAACTGAAGAAATTTTCTCCCACGATAGAATTATTTCTATTATTTCTTCTGCTTCTGTTGGAGCTAGCTCTAATATCTTCTCCACCCTTTTTTCTGCTGCCAATTCCAGCTGAGCAGAGAGCTCCATGAGGTTTCTTATCCCTGCTGGTATGTCATAGCCATGATCTCTTAGAATCTGCGCAATTTTTTCTGGTGCTTCTCCTTCACATATTTCTCTAAGTGACTGCTGTGTGAAGAACTTTTCCTTCTGTGCATAAAGCTTTGGAAGAAGATATTGGTAAGTCTTCAACCATAACCCCCCAGAAACCTTTCCACGACTTTTTCAACAGCAGCTTCCATTTTTTCCTTGGCTTTCCTCTCTAAATCGTCAAGCACTTCTTTCTCTCTTTTTCCATATTTTTCCTTTAATTCAGCTGTTTTTCTTTCCTTCTCTCTTTCTAGCTCACTTTTAGCATCCTCGATTATTGACCTTGAAAGCTGTTCGAGGCTTTCCAAGGTCGATTCAGCTAGGGAAATTAGCTCTTCTCCCTTTTTCTTATATGTTTCCACTTCCTCCGTGACGCTATTCTCAAAATTTACAAATGCCTTGATTACCTGGGAAGCTCTTTTCATGTTTTCTCACCTGAGGTTTTTCTCAGGAAGACCATGATGTAACCACTGAAGACCTTCTGAAAAAAAGCTGGTCTGATCGCACCTCCTTCTCTCTCATATTCTCTGCTCATGATCTCCAGCACTTTGTAGGGGTAATATCTTTCTATTACTCTTGGATCATTTAAGGTCTTTAATATTTGGTTTACGCTTGGAACAAATACAATAACTCTTGCAGAGGAGCTAAGAGATGAATATATGGAAGTCATTGCCTCCCATGGATCGGGAATGTCGAGAAAAAAGGCATCGAACCCCTTTTCGTCAATGCCCTTTCTTATGTCTTTTACAAATATTCTATCTCTAACATCATAGCCAAGTAGCTTCAAATTTTCAATTGCCGTTGTGGCCATATCATCCCTAATTTCATAACCGTAATATTCTTCCTTATTTCTGATAGCTTTTAGAATGTGGGCTGTAAGGAATCCTGAGCCCACTCCTGATTCCCCTACCATGCTTCCGGGACCTATTCCTGAAAGAGAGATCATTATCGCAGCATCCTTCTCATAAATGACCTGACTTTTTCTCCTGAACAAGTTATAGACTACTTCCAGATATGATGGTTTCTGAAACATAACCTTGAAACCGGTTGAAGTTTCTATAGATTCTCCCCAATTCCTATTCAAAATGTCATTGTGCCTCAGAATTCCGTACTTAGTCTGAACAACCTTGTTCCGCTCAAGAATGATCACTCTTTCCTCTCCATTTGGAAAGATGATGAGAGCTGCTTCACCCTCAGCTGGACTCTCTGGAATCATGCTTCTCACCAGCGATGTGAATGCCAACGGGAGAGGTGGAATCTTTTCCATAATATCCTTTCAATAGCTCCCTAGCAGCATCCTTCAGGTACTGCATCACATCTATATCTCTCAAGTGAAGAGATCTTGATATTTCTTCCCATGACCTCCCTTGAAGGACTTTCTGGAGAAGTATGATCTCCTCCCTCTCTCCAAGCCTTATGATTTCCCCCATATCGCTTTCGAAGTAGAATCTAGCCAGTTCCCACATGATATCGCTGACAGCTTCATATGTCATTGGCCCGTAAACATATATCCATAGCCTATCAATATCCATTTCGCTCATTTTTGGTGGCTGAGATTTTACCTTATTAGTGCTTCTGATAATAGAAATTGCCACATCGCTCTCTAGATCTTTGTAAACATCCCTTAGGCTTTTGACTAATTTCCTCTTCATGTACAGTCTTCCTAATTCCACTATTTCCTTAGCCACACTGCTCAATCCTTTGAGCACAATAACCGTGTATTCCCCACTGATCGGATTTCTATCTGGACTCATGTGGATTGGCGTGAATCCGTTCTTAATCCAGAAAGACAGCAGCTTGTTATTTACTCCGAAGCCACTGCCAACCCAATCCATACCCATAGCTGTTGCTTCCTCTACTAGCTTCTTGAGAGCAAAAGATCCTATCCCTTTGCTCTGGACCCTTGGATGCGTGGCAATTCTCACAATTCTAATTCCTCTCAGAAATCCCATTTCCCAAATTCTGATATGTTTTAAAACTCTATCTGGAATTATGTTTCCTGGTATTTTGTTTCCTCTCAGTAGTGTGTCAACAGTTTGTTCATCCAGCCCCCCTTCCACTGCAAGCTGCAGTGAGCATAGAACCTTCCTGCTGTTCTTAGTCATAACTGCTCTTATGAGGTGGTGAGGTGCATCCGCAAGCATCGCCAGATCGTCAGGCTGGTTTCTATAGTGAGCCAGAACGTATATGCCGAAGATAGACCTAAGCAATTTTTCTTTTTCTTCAGTAAACAGCTCTTCGGGTCTGATTGAAACGTACTCCAGATCCCCTCTCTCTATATCTTGAATGTCGTTCTCATCCAGCTCATCCGGCTCAGCATCCAGCAGAAGTGTTCTATAGAGCCACTTCTCCACTGGATCCTCTTCCCCGTATCTTATCGGAGTTTTCAGCTCGCATGATGAAATTTCGATGTTCTTCATATTTTTCAGCTCTCCCAGAAATCTCACCGAGAAGCCCCTTCCTCCTCCCTCATAGCCATGCAATGTAGCAGAAAAGGCTATTCTGTCATGGGATTTTAGAATATTCATCAGAAGAGGAACATGAATGCCTGAGGCCTCATCTACGGCCACGATATCGCCCTTGATCTTCGGAACGCTCAGAGGAGACCAGTATTCTATTGAGAAAAACGGCCCTTGGAGCTCAATTATGTTTCCTCCTCTCTGAACGGCATTGACTTTATATCCAAGCGCTTCTGCTGCCTTTTTCGCCAGAAGAAAGAGAGACTGGACATTTTGAGGCTCAGGAGATGTAACTATTATTCTAACCTTGTGCTTGAACTCCTTCATTGATTCTGCTATTCCAATCAATCCAATTCCAAGCGCACATGATTTCCCTCTTCCTCTATCAGCAGTTATTAGAACTACCTTTTTCCAACCTTTCCTTGGTTTGTCTATGAGCGTCTCCAGCGTAACTGCCGCCATAACCTGGTCTGTGGTTAGGGCAAGTTCGTAAAGCTTCCTGGGAAATTTTGTTTTCTCTGGAATGGATTCTTCTATGTTCTGCTCCTTCTGAGGCCTTTCAAGTTTTACCTTCGCATTCTTAACAATTCTGTCGCTCCCCAAATCATATATATAAGTCCCTTCAGCTTTCATGAGAGTCCGTATGAACCATGATATGAAGACATGTCTGGGCTCGGAATAGCCGGGTACTAGCAATCTCTGCTTGAATATTGTCAGCTTATTTCCCCAACTATTGAGGTCAGGAGCTATGAAGATTACTATTCCTCCTCCTCTCACTGTCTCCACCAGTCTACCAACATCATTAGGCCTCAAGTCATCTGATAGATCGAGCACCAATGCGTCGAATGTGGTTCCCAAATATTTGTCGCTCTTTTCATAGATGTCTATTCTTCTCTCTTCCCCACTTTCCTTTCCCTTTTTCCTCATTTTCAAGAACTGTCTGAATACTTCCTTTCTTATTCTGGATTCTTCGAGCTCATCGTGATATATATATAGAACTCTGGCCTTCCTGCCAGTTAGCTTTCGAAGCTCAAGAGAGTATTGGTGGATTATATAGGCTGCATAAAATCCCTGTTTACCTGGATCGCCTCCAGATAGAACTATGAGCCTTCTGTGCCTGCTCTCAAGATATCTTTTAGTGTTTCTCCTTATTTTACCTGAAAGTTTCTTTAGAGATGGAGAAAGGCTCTTGAGCAGTTCCGCTATTTTCTCTCTGGAGATCTCCTCGATCTCCCTTCGTCCAAGCAAAAATCTTTTACCTCCAGAAAAAATTAGAGAGTTAGCCTCTTAAGCTGCTTGGCCAATCTCTCATATTTTTCAATGTCTTCTTTCGTTAGCGAGGGCTGAACCTGCTCCATTGCCTTCAGGAAGTACTTCATATCTATTGCTCTAGCCTCCAGTTTTTCCCTTAGAGCAAGCATAACTGCCTCTCTAACGAGAGCTTCGAGATCAGCTCCAGTATATCCTTCAGTCATCTCTGCCAGTTTCTCCAAATCTACGTTTTGTGCTAGTGGAACTCTCTTTGTGTGAATCTTCAGTATGCTCAATCTAGATTCCTTGTTGGGTGGAGGAATGTATATGAGTCTATCAAATCTTCCAGGCCTGAGAAGAGCTGGATCTATGATGTCCGGTCTGTTGGTAGCAGCTATTACTACAACGTTTGTCAGAGGCTGAATTCCGTCCATTTCAGTCAATATCTGGTTTACGATTCTGTCCGTAACGCCACTACTATCATATCTAAGTCCCCTAGCTGAGGCAATAGAGTCGATTTCATCGAAGAATATTATGGTAGGAGCAACCTGCCTTGCCCTCCTGAATATCTCCCTTATTGCCTTCTCGCTCTCTCCAACCCACTTGCTCAATATTTCTGGACCTCTAACTGCTATGAAGTTGGCCTCACTCTCAGTTGCTGCTGCCTTGGCAAGCATTGTCTTCCCAGTTCCAGGAGGACCGAACAGGAGGATCCCCTTCGGCGGCCTGATTCCCATGGAATCGTAGATGTTTGGATATTTGAGGGGCCACTCAACTGCCTCCCTAAGCTGCTGCTTCGCTTCCTCCAGCCCTCCTATATCGCTCCATCTCACGTTTGGCACTTCAACATAGACCTCTCTTATCAGCGATGGGCCTACATCCTTCATTGCAGATAGGAAATCGTTCCAACTCACCTTTAGCTCCTTGAGAATTTCGGGCCTTATTGGCCTATTTACATCGATTTTCTTCTCTTCAATGAACCTCCTTATAGCGTTCATAGCAGCTTCCTTAACCAGTGCTGCTATATCTGCTCCTGTGAAACCGTGGGTCATTGAGGCTATTTTCTCCAAATCTACGTCATCAGCCAAGGGCACGTTCCTGGTATGAACGAGGAGAATTTCCTTCCTTGCTTTAACATCTGGTGGGCCAATCTCTATTTCTCTGTCAAATCTTCCTGGCCTTCTGAGAGCAGGATCAACTGCATTTGGCCTATTTGTAGCACCAATAACAACAACTCTTCCCCTCTCTTTCAATCCATCCATAAGGGTGAGGAGCTGGGCAACTACCCTTCTCTCAACCTCTCCTGTGACCTCCTCTCTCTTTGGAGCAATGCTATCAATCTCATCAATGAATATTATTGAGGGGGCATTCTCCTGGGCCTGCTGGAATATTTCCCTAAGCCTCTGCTCGCTCTCTCCATAGAACTTGCTCATTATCTCTGGACCGCTTATAGCTATGAAGTAAGCTCCAATCTCATTTGCGAGCGCCTTGGCAAGCAGGGTTTTTCCTGTACCTGGAGGACCATAGAGAAGCACTCCTTTTGGAGGCTCAATTCCAAGATGCCTGAAAAGCTCAGGCTGCCTCATAGGCAGCTCAACGATCTCCCTTAGCTTCCTCTTTGCTTCCTCAAGGTCTCCTATATCCTCCCAGGTTACTCTCGGTACCTCTCCAGCCTCCACTATGCCCTTTTCCGGCTCTTCTTTCAATATAAGCTCGGTAGATGGAGTTACATACACATTTGCCGTTGGTTGAGTAGAGGTTACAACCATTGTGAGTTCTTCACCGAAAGGAGAGAGGGGGATCTGAATTGTCTCCCCTCTCCTTAGGGGTTTACCTTCCAGCTCCTCTTTCAAATATGATGCAAGGTACTCTAGGTCAATTGGGAATAATCTTATGTTTTCCACTGGAGCAAGAGTTACTTTTGTAGCTGGAGAGGCCTCGGCTTTCCTAACAGTTACGGTCTCTCCAACACTGACTCCAATTGCCTTTCTTAGAAAGCCATCTATTCTAACAATATCTTTGTCCTCATCCTCGGGATAGGCTGGCCATGCCTGTGCAAGAACATTTCCCTTGCTTCCTTCAAGCTCTATGAAATCTCCGGTATTCAGACCAAGCTTCTCCATAATCTTCGTGCTTATCCTGGCTCTTTTTCTTCCTACATCTCTCGACCTTGCTTCACCAACAGTGAGCTTTATTTCCTTCTCCAACAAGAATTCACCCTACTTAATATTATTATGAATTAATAATAATTTTAACAAGCCTTTATTTTTTGATTTCACTTTATTCCTGCTTTTCCTTTTCCTCAATGGGCTCAACTATTAGAACTGGTCCCTCCTTTGAAAGTACTATGACGCTTTCTCCAGGCTTTATATATCCTTTTTTGCTCTTTGCTTTCCAATATTCTCCCTGTACTTTGACATACCCTTCCTCTTCCGGAGATATAGGATCTATTGCTGTTCCCTTGAGCCCCTCGAACTTCCACTCGAATGGTTTTTTCCTCCTAACCTTTACGATTTTATATACGACGAACGCAGTGAAAGAACCGAATGCGATGCCTATTCCATATGCAGCATAAAGGAATGACATGGCATACTGCTGCCCGAATGAATAACCCGTTCCTGTTGGCAAAAGAGCTATCCCAAGGACTAGCATTACTATGCCTGTCCCACCGACTATTCCAAAGCCAGGAAGAACGGCATGCTCAATGAATATGAGAAGCAGGCCGAGCAGTATTAGAAGGACTGAAGTTGCGCTTATGCTGTAACCACTTCCGAGAAAGCCTAAAAGCATCAAGAGAAGCCCTATTGGTGTTACAGCAAGGTGTCCTGATATAATGCTGAAAAGGAGTATCATCATCCCCAAGGAAAGCAGTAGGGTTGATATCGTTGGATCTGAAAGCGCATGTACTAGGTAGTGTCTCAAGCTCATGCTAACATATTCAACGCTTGCTCCATAGGTGTTCAATGTATAGTTTCTATTCAATGCTGGAACATAGACCGTTGTTCCGTTCATCTGCTGGAGAAGCGAATCAAGAGTTGGTGCCACATAATTTATTACTCCATTGCGAAGCGCAGAGTCCGCCCCCAAGTTGAGGTTCTCTGTAACAAACAGATGAATAGCTGTCAAGTTCCTTCCCTTGTTTCCAGCATGCTCATCAAGAAAAGTCAGTATTGGATTGATAATTTTGGATTCATTGGTGGGAGTATATTCTCCAGTTGTTGGATTATATTCAATCGGCTGCATAGATCCTATGATGGTTCCCGGCTGCATGGCAGCTATGTGACATGAGACTAAAATCATTGTTCCAGCGCTTTCAGCCCATCTATCTACCACATAGCCAACAACCGGAATCGTTGAACTATCTATGGAGGTTACTATATTCATTGCTGAATCGAGCAGACCTCCTGGAGTATTGAGCATTATTACTAAGATTGCATTCTGAGATTCGGCATACGAGATTGCCATTGATACGTAGTCTTCAACTGCAGTATCGATAACTCCAGTTACCTTTATGACCACTACTTTTTGCCCTATAGTTGGGTTCTCTTGAGCAAGTGCAGGATGCTGCAGCGCATTGCTTGCAAAGAAAAATAGAAAAATGACAAGGAGAACCGTTATGCTCCTTGAAAAATTGTATTTCAAATCAATCATCTTTGCTATTTCCCTTCACTCCTCTTTTTTGCTTGGAAGCTGCCTGGTCAATCCTATAAGAGTTCCCAAATTCTCGCTTCTGGACTCAGGGGTTACAACTATCAGATTCTTTTCCCTAGCTATTTCAATTAGAGTTTGTAGCTCTCTCAATCTCATTGCCATTGGATGAGTCTCGTAGAATGTTGCTGCCTCAGACATGATGCTTGCGCTCTGTCTCTCTCCCTCGGCCTCAATTATTCTAGCTCTCCTGAATCTCTCGGCCTCGGCCTGCTTAGCTAAAGCTCTGAGCATGGTTTCAGGCAGCTTTACTTCCTTCAGTGTTACTGCAGTGACCTTTATTCCCCAAGGATCTGTGAGCTCGTCGAGTATTGCCTGTATTCTCTTGTTTAGCTCGTCTCTTTTTGATAGAAGATCATCTAGCTCCACCTGGCCTATTATATCTCTCAATGTCGTCTGTGAGAGCATTAGAACAGCATATGAATAGTTTTCGACTGTGACTATTGCCTTGACCGGATCAATTACTTTGTAGTAGATAACAGCATCAACACCCACTGAAACGTTGTCTCTAGTAACGCTCTTCTGCTCGGGCACATCTACAGCTACTATTCTCAAATCAACTTTTATCAGTCTATCCACAAAGGGAATGATGAGGAATAAACCGGGACCCTTTGCCCCCATCAGTCTTCCCAATCTGAATATGACCGCTCTCTCGTATTCCCTCACTACCTTTACTGACATGGAAAGCAATATGATTACGAATATGAAGACTAGAAGGATAGCTGACAAATTGCTTATTAAAACCGATGAAATGTCCATTTTTATATCCCTTTTATAATTTGCCTGTTCGTATATATATCTTTGTAGATTAAGTTTTTCCTTATTTTTTTAATTAGAAAAAAACTTAATTTGATTTTTTCCATTGTTTTCAAACAATTTTATTTTTAAAAATACAGCCTGTTCCTGCTTCAGCAAATTCCGTGAAAAGTTTTAATTAACAGGAATCTTAAAAAAAATTGAGGAATGTAGCTTGCTAAACGAAGAAATGGAAAGAATGAAAAATGAAATAATAAGCTTAATTGATGAGAATGCAAGCAATTGGATAAAAGCAGCATTCTTTTCAGACGAAGTTATTGAAGTTATAATGGAAGGTCTATATTCAAAATGGGAAGGAAACAATGAAGAAGGCAGGCCAATTGATTATGCTACAGCAGATCAGCTGAAGATTATGCTGAAAAAAGCCCGACACTATGCTTCAATGAGCCCAGAGGAAGCAATGAGATTGGTGCTAAAAAGAATGGAAGAGTGACTTTTTCATAATGATTGAAACTGCTTTTTAAAGCATTTCTAGCATCTTTTCTAGGTCCAAAAAGGTGCAGTTTTTAAATTGGAGTTATAGCTGAAGAGCTGCCTTTACCCTTTCTCCGATTTTTTCCGGAGATATTACAAACACAAACTTTATGTCGTCTGCGAGCTTTCTTGGAATGGATTTCTCCAGATCAGCATTATCAGTTATTAGTATTCCTTTCCTCTCACTGTCTATTAGCATGAGTATGAAGTTGAGAAGCTCAATATTGCTTTCAAATCCTCTCTTTCCTATTATGAATTTCACCAAGTAGCCTTCGCCCTTCACATCTGCTATAGCATCGGGGAGGTACTGCATCCCGGTTTTTCCCAGAATGGTCTTGCCTGTATATACCTGTAGACCTGCCTTAGATAGCTCTCCAACATACCACGAAAGCTGCTCCGCGTACTGTCTTGTACCTGCAGACATGGCAAGCATGTTGCTTAGGGACTGTAGAGCAGAATATGCTAGGACTCCGGTTGAAGTAAGCTTAACGAGCTTTTGCTTACCGATTGAGACTTCTGTGATTAGTCCTCCTCTTTCAAGAATATTGAGGTATTTCTGTAGCATCTTCGAGTTCATGTTGGTCTTGTACATAAGATGGGTTTTTTTGATACCTTGTTCCCCTCCCGATACAATTACGCTCATCATTTCATTCAAGATTTCTGTATCTGTTCTATATTTCCTTTCGTCCTTTGCCAGACCGCTTATGGCTCACCAACCTCTCAAATTTTTATTACTTTTTTATATATCATATTAGAACATAATATATATTTCTCTTTGTTGAACGTTCCTATTTTATGTTTTGAAAAGAACCCTTTCAACGCTCCTCTGAATTTGAGAAACTCATTCTACTTCAGAGCTGAACCTGCTTCAGCTGTTCTACAACATAGCTCTTCAGCTCCTCAAGAGACCTCTGGGGAGCTATTATCTTTCCTTCTTCCATCTGCTTGATCATAAGAGGTGTGGGTCTTCTTCCATCTTTGCACAAAGGTGGTGATGATGTCCAGGGAACAACATAGTGCTCTGTTGGTGAACATGCATAGAGCTGCTTCGCCCCGGGAAGCTTTCCTCTCTTGCTCCTTGGAATCCATCTTCCTTCTTCCTCAACTTCAACTATGTCCATGCTTATGTCTATGCTTGGGGGAAAAGCAATTGACGTGCCAACTCCAAATCCATCCGCAATATCTCTCAGCTCAATCAGATCGCTCTCATCTAACCCACCGCTGACAATAATCTTCACATCTTTGAACCCTTCTATGTCAAGTGCCCATCTAACCTCCTCGACAATTTTTTTCATGTCCCCCCTCCTGGAGCTGGGAGTATCGAGCCTAACTCCCTGTAATCTCTTTCCCAAGGTTCTCGCTGCTAACAATGCCTCCGCCCTCTCATCCCAAAATGTGTCAACAAGCATAATGCGTGGAACCTTAGGATCCATGTATTTATCAAAGCTCAGCCATGCCTTTGACTGATCATTGAAAACAATAATTAGGCTATGAGGCATTGTTCCCGTAGGCTCCAAATTATTGTACTTCTTTGAGAGCACACCGCTAACAGCATCCACTCCTCCTATATATGCTGCCCTATCAGCCATTGGGGCTAGAGCTGGATGAAGGCTTCTTATCCCAAAGAACAGGAGAGTTTTGTTTCCCGCTGCTAACCTCATTCTAGCAGCCCTAGTTGTTATGGACGAGTAGTGCCTCAGTATGCCAAGAACTATTGACTCCATTTCAGCGAAGTCGTAATATTTCCCCTCAATTAGCATTATTGGCTCTCTCTCGTAGAAAATAGTTCCCTCCGGCAGAGAATAGATATCTACAGCTCTTCCCTTCATAACATAGAGAGCTTCCTCCAGACCACTGAATACAGCCCACCTGTAGCCCTCTGGGAGCCCATATACGTGAAATTCAGCCCTTACTTTTATGTCCTTCAACCCTTCCTTCTCAAGAATTGTTTTTACTCTTGTGAAATAAACATCCGTTGCCTCTCCATCAATGATCTCCTTTTCATTTGCTATATATAGCCCCATTCTATTCCCCTCTCTACGCTCAAAAACACATCCAACAAGTTAAAAATTAAAGAGAAGGTGTTTATAAGATATGCATTAGTAGCTGCTGGTAAATTTCAGTTTTTAAAAAGTTTTCTGCAGATGAGAATTTTGAATGAGAAAGACGAAAATCTGTCAAATCCTTTTGAATTTGTTTATTTTCTGCCCTTTTTTCTGATGTAGAACCATGGCCCCTCTATTCTTTCAGAATTGCATTTTGGACATTTCGATGGCCTCTTCACCTTTTCCCTATCCCTGAATGTATAGCCACATGTCAGGCATCTTGCTGGGATCATTTCGACTATTTCTGAGTTCCCGCTCCTCTTCCTCACGCTCCTCATAACATGTTCGAGATCAGTGTGAATGCTGTTCACTTCTCTTCCACTAAGTCCGAGTATTTTTGCTATCTCCTCTGCCGTCAGCGGCTTCTCAGCTTCCACGAGTATTCTATAGATTTTTTCCCTTCTTGTTAGAAAATCCGAACCGATCATGTTTTTTTCCCTGAAATTCATGGAGTCTCTCGGTCCGTGAATTCTTCATCCCATATAAGGTCAGCTCGCTGAATTCCGATCATCCTCCACTCCCGTTTTTAAATTGAATCTTCGGATGGGCAATTTAAGATGAGAGGCAACATTTTTTACTGCCCAGGCGAATTCAGCGCTTCCAATGCTTCTCCTGAATTTCAGCTTGTTGTATTTCATTCGTAGAAGAATCCTCCCATTTTCGTCAATTACATCCACGATGCCCTTCACTCTTCCTCTTGGATTTCTCACGAGCCTGACTTTTACTATAACTTCCCCGGAGCGGGGCGGTTTGGGCTGAATAATGGTAGATTCTCCTTCCTTGTATAGAGGAGGAGCATTTCTTTTTTTCAGAGGATCTATCTCCCTTACCTCGCTCCTCGAAACATAGAAGGCATTCTCATAGTAAGCATGCTTTCCTGACTTGCTCTTTGATCTCTCCCTCCTGATCTCAATTGACAATGTCTCTCCCCTATTCTATGAGAAGAACTTCATCTCCAAGTTTTACACTATTCAGTTCCTCAACTACAACAGACATGCTGTATGATGATATATCAGCTGTAAAAATCACTTTGTTTTTTATTCTGATTTGCTTTATCTCTGATTCCTTTCCAAAAATGCTTCGAGAGAGCAAGTTCCCTCCCTCGGTAGAATATTCAGAAATCTCCACTATAAAGCTCCCATTCTCGCATTTTATGTTCAGAATTGCTGTCCTTCCCATCAAAATTCACCCTCCTTTTTCAGGACTTTTAATTAGACCTATTTCCTTGAGAATTAAGGGAAGGAGGTCCTTCCCCCTCTCGAGAATTCCGAAGCTTCCACTTCTGCATTCGACTTCATTGAATGTCAATATTCCGTCTGATTTTATGCCTTGATAGTATAGCAGAAATGGCACAGGAGAATCGCTGTGTGCCCTCAGCTGACAGGGGGTTGCGTGATCCGATGTAACCAATATTGCTATTTCTCCATCTTCTAGCTTATTCACTAAGCTTCCGAAGAAATACTTATCAATTTCCCCTATTATGTTTGCTTTTAGCTCGAGATTTCCATCATGGCCAGGCTCATCTGGTCCCTTCAAGTGCACATAGACTACATCTGATCTTTCCAGAGCCTCCACTGCCTTGCGTGCTCTGTATTTATATTCACCTTCTCTGTTCTTTCCTTCAGGAGGGGGAAGTGTGATAACATTCATTCCTGCTGCTTTTGCGATTCCTATCTCAACTGGCATCTCAACTAGTGCTGTGAACTGAAGGTTTCCAAATTTTGATGATAGGCTCTGAAGCACTGGAGATTTTCCCCCTCCATCTCTCAAAAGCACAGCATTTGCTGGGGGAAGACCTCTATTTATTCTTGAACGGTTAACTGGATGCTTATCTAGAATATCTATTGCTTTCCATGTAAATTCATTGACAAGCTCACAGGTCCTTCTGTTCTCCTCTTTCCCTAATAGAGGAATGCACTGTGAGATCTTATTTTCAAAGCTGCTTGCCGAAATTGAGATCTTTCCCCTTCTAATATAAGCAGGATCTGTGTTGCCTACTTCATCTCCCAGGTCAAATTTCTCACTACCTATGACAACAACAACTCTATGTCCCACGCTTGCTCTAACTCTAGCATATCCTCCGTTCAATGTAATCCCATCGAGAGAATTTGCCAGGCTCTCAGCTTCCTCTCTTGTGAATATTCTTCCGGCTCTTCTGTCCAATATTCTTCCAGTTGAGGGATCAACCGTAGCAAAGTTTCCTCTGAAAGCCACCTCTCTTCTCTCTGCTAATGAGAGACCAACACCCAAAGCCTCTATAGGTCCTCTCCCTGGATGATCCCTGTCTGGATCGTAGCCCAGAAGCGATAAGACTGCAGCATCGCTCTCCGGTGGTATTCCCCTTCCGATCGTGAAAAGCATCCCACATTTTCCCTTTCTCGCAAGAAGATCTATGTTGGGCTTCTCCGATACCATGTACGCAGTTCTCCCAAGAGAGGGATCACCTGCTGCTCCATCAAGTACAACATATAGGAGCTTCAAGACATTCACCTCCAATCCATCATGGATGAGATAGCTCCCGGGATCTCTCTAACCAGCATTTCAGATGTGAAAAATTCTCCATACCTCTCAAATAGTTTGTCTCCTGCATAGCTGTTGATAAAGGATGCTATGCAGGCTGCATGAAATGGAGTTGGGGTTCTTTTTGAGAGAGATGCAATGAGTCCTGCTAGGACATCCCCGGTTCCTCCGATGCTCATGCCAGGATTTCCTCCCCTTTTCTCTCTACATTCGCCTTTGAAGCAAATGTAATCAATCGGACCCTTCGATAAGACAATGGATTTAGAGGATATCGACAGCTCCGAAGCATTCTTCTTCCTGTCTTCACTTTCGGCTATTCGGTACCCCCTTAGAAGGAGAGATAGCTCCCCTCTATGAGGGGTAATCACAAATCTACTATCAAGCTCAGGAGCATATTCTGAAATGCATTTGAGAGCATCAGCATCCACAACTATTGCCCTCAAAGACTGCTCCGACCTCATCCTCTCAATTATTTCTTTTGTGAAAGAGCAAGTTGATTTGTTGTAGCCCATCCCAGGTCCAATAACAGCGGCACTCGATCTGCGAACAAAGTTCATGACAAAATCTGCATTCTCTGGGGAGAAATAATGCTCTCCCACTCCAACAGCAATAATTGATGGGGAGAAAGAAGCTACTATTTGCTTAATGGAGCTGGGCACAATTGTGAATACAAGGTCAGCTCCAGAAGCGAGAGCTGCTAGGGAGGCCAGCGAAGGAGCTCCAGAATATTCAATCGATCCCCCTATGACAGAAACTACTCCTCCATCCCCCTTCTTGGCATCCTTTGGCTTTCTTGCTAGAAAGTTTCTGACATCTCCTGGTCCTACAATTATCTCTGCTTCATCGGGTATGCCAATATTGCATATTTCGATGTTTCCACTATACTCCTTATCCTTGAGTAAGCCTGGCTTTAGAAAATGCATTGTGATTGTATAAGAAGCTCTAACAGCGGTTGGCTTCCCGTCATGGGTAGCAGGAATACCTGTATCTGGGTCTATTCCACTTGGTATATCTATTGAAACTATTGGTAGAGAGGAGGAGTTCATGAGCTCTATTGCTCCAGCAATGGGCTCTCTCAGCTCACCTCTCACTCCAGTTCCCAAAATAGCATCCACTATGAGCTTTGCATTTTCCCTTGTCAAGCTAGGAAGGTGTTCATAGCTAAGTATGTTCAACTTGTTTCCTTCAATTTTCCTAAGCAACATGAAATTTCTCTTAGCATCCTCATGGGTGATTTGTTCCTCACTGAATAGTGTTACCAGTGCTACCTTGTATCCCATTGAAGCTAGATGCCTAGAAGCTGCAAAACCATCTCCTGCATTTCCCCCCTTTCCAGCAACGACAATGATTTTTTCATTGAACTCACCAAATGTCCTTCGTATAAACTCAGCTACGCATTTGCCAGCATTTTCCATCATAAGTATTGTGGGCATTCCAAGCCATTGTGCATTTTCCTCTATTGCCCTTATTCTCCTGCTCTCATAGACTTTTCCAAACATGCTCTCACTTCGTTTCGATTCTGAGATCCAGGCCGAATTTCTGTGCTGCCCTCTTTATTCGCTTCAGCCTCTTGCTCAACAATCTTGCTTCCTCCGAGGGCACTCTGAGTATAGCTACACCATTAGATATCTCGACTTCCGCATTAGGAGCCAGGGTCTCAAGCTGTCTCTTTATCCTCAAATCCTCTGTTCTCTTTCCTTTCCTTATTGGAACCACAACCGTCTGCTCACCGAAGGTGTATATTTCGTACTCCAGCTCTCCGCTCAGGAAGTCCCTAACTTCAACTACGGGTCTGGATAGCTCCGCCTCCTTCAACCCTGTAGGGAGCTTGACAGTCATTGATACTTCGTAGACCTTTGATATTTCCCCTTTGTCTATGAATATTACCGTGTCTATTATGCTTGGAATTACTCCCAGCTCAACTCTTCCTATGAATCTCTGTATAGCATCTATTGGAGAAGTTGCATGGAGAACCCCAACCATTCCTATTCCGGCAAGCCTCAGATCTACATATAGCCTGAAATCCTCATCTCCCCTCAGCTCATCGAAGAATGTATAGTCAGGCCTGCTCAGCAGCATAATATCGTGCAGCTCATCCTTTTCAGCAAAGTTCTTGCTGTATTGGACAATTTGTGGAGAGAGCCTCATGTCTCTTGGAGATTCTATCGTGTTTACAACTTTCCCATCACTTAAATAGAATTCCGCCAGTGCTTGGGCAAATGTTGTTTTTCCCATGCCAGGAGCGCCAGCAATCAATATTCCTTCGGCCTTCTTTCTGAACCTCTCTATTAGCTTCTCAGGCGGTCTGTAGTCCTCAAGTTTTAGCTTGACTATTGGTTTCACAGCTGTTATCATCCACTTGCTGCTAAAAGGTGGTCTGGCTATAACGATTCTATATGAACCAAGCTGAACTATCGTGCTTCCCTTTCTATCGATTTCCACAAAGCTGTCTTCCCTGGACTTTGCTGCTTCGATTATCTCATCGAAAATGCTCTGCATTTCGCTTCTAGTCAGAATTTGGTTTGAGATCCTCTCATATGCCCAAGCTCCAGGCTTCCCCTTCTTTGCCATTGGATAATTATCTTCAACCAAGTGGATGCTCATCGTAGATTCATCGAAGAGCTTCTCTATTTTAAGAGGAGATTCTGTTCTCTCAGAATAGAATAGAACGCTTATCCCGATGGAAGAAGCTAGTTCTGCTGCCACACTGCTTCCAGAGACTATTGCACATCCTCTCTGAAGGGCTATCTCCCTTACTAGAGCTGAGAGAGATGCCTGATCTTCCTGATAGACCTGGCGCTGTGGGGAAAATAGATCTATGTTGATTATACCAGAAGAGGCAAGATCCTTTAGCTTTCTCAGCTCCTCAAGTCCAGCTATGCCTACAGCTTTTCCTTCACTGGCCTCTTTTTCAATGAGGGTAAGAATAGGGGATAAAAGTATGATTGTCGATCCCTTTGGTATTGACCCTGCTTTTACGAGCCTACTGACTATTCCCTGCACTATTGCCGAATAATCGGCTACATACGCTGTTTCAACATTTCCAGCTGCTGTGAAGAAATTTCGGTACATGTTCCTTCGAACACCCTTGCTATAAATCATGTTTGAACAGTCAAATAATATGAATTGAGTTATGAAGATTTAATAATTTACTGAATAATAGTTTCATGAGGCTGGACGGTGTGGAATGGGAAATAGAAGGAGATAGCAGTTTCAGGTATTTGAAGATTATCCTGGGAAGGAATGAAAAAATTGTGGCAGAGCCAGGGGCCTTTCTAATGAGCAGGGGAAACTTTCACGTTGAAACAAGCAGTGGAGGTGTTGTGAATGCAATATCCAGATCTCTTTTTGGTGGTGAGTCCTTCTTTCTCAACACTTTTACTGCTTTAGAAGATGCCGAAATATTTCTGGCACCATCTCTTCCAGGTGATATTAAGCACATTCCTCTTGATGGAAGGAAAGGAATAATAGTTAAGGATGGTTCCTTTTTGGCTTCCTATGGTCAAGTAAAACTGTCTACTGCTTGGAAGGGTATCACGGGAGCAGTAGCAGGAAGCGGCTTTATTTGGCTGAAGGCTGAGGGGATCGGGGGGATCTGGGTATCTTCCTTTGGCTCAATAATTGAAGTCGATACGAAAGAGGGGAAAAAGCTCATTGTAGACAATGACCACATCGTGGCTTTTGACGATCAGCTAAAGTGGGAAGTGAAAAAGTTCAAGGGGATAAAGTCCTTCTTATTTGGAGGAGAAGGCTTTATAATTGAGCTTTATGGAAATGGAAAAGTGCTCGTTCAAACAAGAAATTTGAGGGCTTTGGCTTCCGCATTGGTGCCATTTCTCCCAAAGAGGTAGGCCACATGTCCTCTCTGAGAGCATATGCTGAGATAATGAGGATCCCAAATTCGCTCATGATGGGTTTAGCTGTAATTGTTGGAATGGTGATCACGGATCCCAAGTCACTAATTATGCCTGGAGCTTTCACAAAAGTTATCTTGGGCTTTCTGGTTGGATTTCTGCTAACCTCCTCATCCATGGTTTTCAATGATTATGCAGATAGAGAGATAGATGCTATTAATGAGCCCTCGAGACCAATACCAAGCGGGAGAGTGGCCCCAGCCGTTGCTCTATTTTACGGGTTCATCCTGGGCTTTTTGGGGCTGCTCCTCTCCGAGATGACTGGGTCAAGCACTCTGTTTTTGGCCGCGCTAACCTTTGCTGTGGCACTTCTCTATAACTTTAAGCTGAAAAGGTACGGCTTCTTAGGAAATCTATGTGTAGCTTATACGGTTGCTGTTCCGCTTTTATACGGATCCCTATTATCCTCTGGAATGAATCTTAAAGTTCTTCTCTATGCATCGATGATTTTTCTTTCAATTGTCGGTAGGGAGATAACAAAGGGAATAAGCGATGTTGAGGGGGATTCGAGAAAGGGTGTGAGGACTGTTGCTGTTAAATATGGAAGCAGGACCGCCTCATTGCTGGCTTTTCTCTTTTTCCTGGCAGCTATCTCCCTCTCCCCTCTCCCATTTCTCCTGGGCCTAACAAATTTTCCATATTTGATCTTAGTTTCGATAACTGATGCCATGCTTTTCTATTTATCTTTGTTGCTTGTGAAGTTTCCTGATAGGAAAACGGCTAAGATGGTGAAAAACAGAGCACTAATAGCCATGGCAGTTGGCCTCTTGGCTTTCGCTTTGGGCTCAATTTAGAACTTATATCTCAATTTCCACATGTGCTGCCGAGCTCATTGGAGGTTCGCTATCCTTTATCTGGGATATTATGAATTCGTTTGGATCACTCATTGCTTCATCCATACCCAGTACTGCTTGAAGAATATCTTCCTCAGATGGAGGTTTCCCGCTAGCAATGAGGCGGCCATTAACATAAATTGAGGGAATTTCGGATGTCAGTGGAAATGAGCCTGCACTCAGATTGATGTAAGTGCTTTCCACTTCCACATCAATGAGATAGCTGATTAGGAGCTTTTTTTTAGCTTCAAGAACAGTCATGAGAGCTTGAGAGCTCGCCTCGCTCCAGTCCATTATAATTGCTATTTTTGGAGAAACCTCGCCTCTAAAGCCTTCCGATGGAATGGTGTGGCGAGCAGTTTTCAATTGTCCAACCACCTTCTGAGCAAGAAGCATAACTTCACTATGAAAGATCTCAGGTTTCTTCTAGTTTTAAAAGGGAAAAGACACATTTTTTAAAGAAAAATAAAAAAAGGCTTTGTGCTGTTAATTTGTTTTATCCGATGAAATGAGCTCCTTAAGCTTCTTGTATTCCTCAAGAAAGAGCTTACCCTTCTCTGTAATGTAGACCTTGCTGTCAATAATCAAATGTCCTTCCCTTTCAAGTTGCTTGAGATATTTCATCATTATCTTATAATCCAGTAGGGCCCTGTTTGCTAGATGTGTCAGTTTTATGCCATCACTCGGTATTGATGAAAGAATGTCATATATTATTTCCAAATAATTACGTTTCTGTCTGAGCGGTATTTGCGAGCTTTCCACAAAGTTGATCCTTCTTTCCTCCATCATGAGACCCCTCATGTTTTTGTAACAGTAGCTCAATTACAGATTGTGTTCTACATAGATATAAAAAATATCAATGTACATGGTATTTTTCACAATAAGTAAAAGTAATATATTTATATTTTCTCTAGAAAATCAAGCGAATAGGCTTTCTCCGCATCTTCCCTTGTAACTTTCACTCCTCCACTTTCCATTCTTGTTGCCGAATCTAAAGGTACAAGCCTCCATCCCTGCTTTCTATCGAAATATACTGCTATTAATCCAATTGCGTTTGAGCCTGCCCTCTTTACCCATTCCAGAACCTTCTCGACCTGATGCTTTTCTATGTAAACAGCATTACTGCTTCTTCTCGTTTTCACTTCAATAACGAGGATCCTGTTGTTCTTTGCAGCTATTATGTCAGGCTGATAGGTTTTCTTTGCCTTGGCTCCGCTTGCTGGTGCCCTTATTGTTGCATAACCCATATCCCAGAGCTTCCTGACCAGATCCCTCTCCTTCTGAAATCCCCTTCTTCTGTTCTTTCTGTGATAGTCGCTCATTTTTTTCACACTATAAAATAATTTTATGTTATTTTTGTTCCTGTTCTCTCTTTATCATTTCCTCTACTATATCATAGCCATATATAGCTTTAAGCTGCTCTCTTCCTTCCTTTGTAATCATTCTTGGAGACCATGGAGTTGATAAGTCTAACTCTACCCTAACATCTTTTGCCTCTGGGACTCTGTTCCTTATTTCGTCCTCCACGGCAGAAGATAAACTAGTCATTAGGGGACAAAAGGCTGTTGTTAGACCTAATCTTATGAAGACGTCTCCCTCGTCGCTTATTTTCAGTTCATAAATCAGGCCAAGATCGTAGACATTGACAGGTATTTCAGGGTCGTAGACTTGCCTCAGCGCCTCTATGACTTTCTTTTCCAATTCTTCCTTATTCATGGTATAACTCCGAGAGTTTGCTTATCTCTTAAAATAATATATCTTAAATTTATATTTAAATCGGCTTATTCTTTGGATATCTCATCAAGAACTTGTGCAAGAAGCCCCCTAACTTTGTTGATCTTCTCCTGCAGTTTGCTTATTTTCTCTTCAGCCTCCTTTAGTTTTTTCTTAGTATCATCTTCCTCATGAGAGAGGTGAACGTTGGATAGCTCTAGGATTCCTCCGCTAGCTTTAATCTTTTCATAGGTTTCCTTCACTAGCCTGGATGCCTCAGTCTTTCCACTCAGATGATTTCTAATTGTGACCTCACTCCTGCCAAGCTCATCTGCAATTTTCTCTACTGTATATCCCCCTCTTTCTCTTGCCAATGAACCTGCTGCCACTACAAGTGAGTCGAGCCAGGTTAATCTATCCTCTGATGTTCTAATTTTCTCCAATACATCCTCTCTGAGGAGGGTCCCGATCAGTAGAGCGAGCTCAAGCTTCCTAACTTCTTCCTTACCCATCGGCTTGAGAGGTATGCTCTCGCTCATTCTATTTCACACCCCCAAAAATCCTTTTTTAACTTTATTTAGTAGGTTATAACCTATAAAGATTTTTCTGAAAGAAATTTCAGTCTAAATAATTTAGGGAAAATAGAAAGAAATCATTCTGATTTTTTCATTTTTCTTTTCAGCAATATGAGAGATAGTGAGGGGGTCATTACTAAGAGAATTGCTCCCAAAATAAAGAGAAAAAAGCCAGGTGTTTCATTTAAACCAATTATAACTGAAATTCCTATGAGAAAGAAGGCGATGAGAAAGAAAGGGATCTGAAGGAGAAAAAAATCTCTAAGTTGTTTTTTTGCCTTTTCTCTACTCAATTTTACCACCAAGAACTCTAACAATTTCTAGCAATCTTTCCTTAATTTTAACAATATCTTTCTGAAGATCCTCGGCACTGTTGGAGGAGATCATTATCTGGACTACTATGTAAGGTTCTCCTTCCGTTCCTCTTGGATGGGTCTTTATATATGCCCGGGGAAAATCCCTGACTAATGAGTTGAGATATGGCGCTATTGCTGATTCCATTATCCCCCTTATTCCAAGGGTTTCCTCTGTAACAAGATTTCTATTCCATACAGAGAGCTTAGGCTCAATCCATTTCTCGAATATTGAAGTCATTTCCTTGGGAACACCAGGCAGGGAAATAATATAGGAGTTTCTAGCTTTGAGGAGCATACCAGGAGCAGCTCCAACAGGATTTTCCAGAGGAACAGCGCCTCTGGGCATTTTTGCCATTTTCAGTCTTTCCTCTGTCAACTCCTTCCCCAACTTATCATAGTAAGATTTGACCATCTGAAGAGCTGAGTCATTTATCTCAAGCGGAAGAGATAGTGCTCTGGATATCATTGTGAGTGTTGAATCATCATATGTTGGTCCGAGTCCTCCAGTTGTTATGATTACCCCCACACCTTTTTCTATGCCCCTAATCAGCTCTTCCTTGAATTCTATATAGTCATCTGGAACAACGATTACTCTTCTGACAGCATAACCCAGAAAAGTCAGTTTTCTTGCTAGCCAGCTCGCATTTGTATTCTGTGTGAATCCTGTGAGTAGCTCTGTTCCTAGGTTTACTATCCAAGCGTTAAAATTTGCTGGAGGTTCTTCGAAGTTGAGCGTATTCTTCACCCTTTAAGGAGGAGAAGATCATCCACATGAGTAACATCTTTAAGTGTGTATCCATACTTCCTCTCAAGAAAGGCCCTTCTAAGCTCCTTGACATCTGCGGATACCTTATCTGGATCCTCCTTCAATATCAGTATTCTCTTCATCAGGTTTGCTATCTCGATCATTTCCCCTTTTCCCATTCCATACCTCGTCATTTCCTGAGTACCGAGTCTTATTCCGCTGGGATTCTGCACAGCATCTGGAGGATCGTTTGGAAGCAAGTTCTTGTTGGTAATTATGTTTGCCCTCTCCAGGAGCTCAGCGCACTTCGCTCCTCCCCCTTGCTTAGAGACATCAATCACCACCTGATGGCTCTGCGTATAGCCGAGGTTCTCTCCAAGAACCTTGAACCCCTCTTCTGCTAGTGCCTCAGCAAGAGCTCTAGCATTGTCCACTATTGCAGAAGCATATTCCTTTCCAAACTCCATCATTTCCAGATGGGTCACCAATGTAGCTGGGATTCTGTGCAGATGATGATTGCTGAGGAAGTAGGGAAAGATTGTCTTGGAGACTGCCTTGTAGAGGGATTCATCGCTAAATGCTATCAATCCTCCTTGTGGACCGGGGTATGTCTTATGCGTGCTAGCAGTCACCACGTCTGCTCCTTCCTTCAACGGATTTCTCCATTTTCCTCCTACTATCAATCCAAAAATATGAGCGGCATCATACACGACTTTAATGCCCTTTTCCTTTGCAGCCTGTGATATCTCCTTCACTGGATGGGGGAATAGATACATGCTTCCGCCAAGCACGACGAACTTGAAGTTCTCCTCTCGCAGCATCTTAACTGCTTTGTCCACATCCACATTCATCCTCTCCTCATCATATGGCATGTAGACTTGTGTCATGCCTAGTGCTCCAAGTGTGCCGAACTTCGTGTGGCTCACATGGCTCCCGGCTTGAACGGGGGCTATGAGTGCTCTGTCCCCCGGATCCCCTAGAACTCTGAACACAGCAGCGTTAGCTATTGTTCCGCTAATTGGTCTTGTCTCAATGTACTGAGTCTCGAGAGATTTTCCTATCATTTCTGAGAGCATTATTTCTAGGTCATCAATATACTTTGTTCCCTGATAGTACCTCTTTCTCGGTTTCCCCTCAGCATACCTGCTCATGAAGTCACTTAGGTAAACAGCCTCTGCCAGCTCGCTCATGACGTTCTCGCTTGCTATTAAGTTGATTGACTCCTTTCTTCTCCATCTGTTGTTCAAAGCAACTTTTGAGACAACATCATCAAGAATTTTTCTTGTGTCAAACAATATCCTCACCAGATACAGTTTAACAAATTATTAATAAAATAAAATAAGTATTTTCATCTGTTCTGAAATTGATACAGTGCTATTCACTGCTGCAGTCAGGCTGAGGGACATCGATGTTCTTTATGGGTTTTCCCTCCCTTGTAGGAGGGGCAAGCCAATCTACAACTTCATGAATTCTTGGATGAACCACTGTTACAATAACGGGACCCAATGGTGATTCATTCTCATTGCTCACAAACGAGATCCTACCAGCTGCTAGTGCCTGTTTGTGCATGAGAAAAGTGAGCGTGTCCCCATGGATCCCGCTCAATAAATACTTTCTGGCCGAATCGAGGATCCTCTCTCTTCTGAGCATGCTATGTAGCTTAGTTAGTGATGATAGGCAGGGGGAGGTTGCTAGAGCAACCCTTCCCATCTCTTCGCCCTCAATTCTTACGTCTGTGGAAGTTATTATGGATTCTATCAGTTTCAGTATCACTTCTTCCTTCTCAGTTGGTTTTACAGGTACTTCCACGCGGACTCTGAATTGCATTTTTCTATCCTCTCCATGTTTTTTTCTAGAGCGATTTCAACATCCCTTTTTGTACCTTCGTTAATGATGAGTGTATCGCACAGCGCCAAGACAGTCCCAAGTCCAAAGGAGAGCTCCTTCATGTCTCTCTGGAGAAACTCCTCGAACTTCATTGGATCTCCTGGCCTGTTTCTCTCCCTGATCCTCTGGAATCTAAGCCAAGGAGGAGAGTATAAGGCAACAACATGAATGCAGTTCCAAACTCTTCCGAAATATTTTATTTCATGTATGCTTCTCACTCCATCTATAACAATGGGGGGTTCAGTATCCTTGATCCTCTCTATCAATAGAGCAGCCACGCCTGCTGGACCGTATTTGCTCCTTATCTCCTCAGCTATTCTTAGCATGTTCTCCTGTGTTTTTTCGACTCCTCTCTCATCAGCAATTTCTCTAACCACATCACCCATGCTGAATGATTTATATCCTTTCTTCCTCAGATATGATGTTACGATAGATTTTCCTGAACCAGGCATCCCAGCCACAAGGACAACAGCTTTACTGCCCATGTAGATCTTCCTCATGTGAGCAAGGGAGAGAGCAAACATTCAAGAGCTGGATTTATGCGAAGAGTTAAAAAATTTTGACATGAGGAGGGGTGCTACTGCTTTCTAGGGGGTGTGCGAGGACGAGAGGGAGTTGGTTCAAGATCTTCATAGCTCTCCTCATGTTCCTGGTAAGTATCATCTCCAAATTTAAGAAGCCTTTTTTTCTCTGCATATTCTTTTAGAATGTTCTCATCTAGGTCATACAGCCTCCTATCGTCAACATCGATTCCTTTGCTACGAAGGAAATCCAATAGGTCGTCCAGCAATCCAGCACTGAGAATTATCTCTATTATTTCATCCTTAGAATGAATTTCGCTCATTATTTTCACCATCCGAATTCAGCAATGCGAACTTGCCGACTAGAAAAAGGAATCTCTTGCTCAAGGTTTATTAAATTTATTAAAGTTAGTCAAACATAAACTTTCCTCTGTAGTAGAGTTTTTCTAATCTATCTAGCTCGTTTGAACTCCTCAGCCCGATGGTGATATGTTTGGCCAAGTGCAGCAGAGCAAGACTAATTGAGAACAAATTTGTATGTGAGGATTCTCAAGAGAGAATAGAGTTCCTGGATGGACTGTACAGGACTAAGAAAGGATCAATGAAGGTTTCCGATGAGGAAGGGAAAGAGCTGGACTGGCTGGAGATAATGCGCATCAGGTCTAAAAGTGATGCCAATTCATGGATAATTTTTTCGGTTTATTATGACCTTAGAGAGAGGGGGAGAAGCGTGAGAGAGGGTCCTTTTCCCAATACGCTGGAGCTAGTTTCTGAGGGAAAGCCCTTCGCTCTTGTTTTTGTCGTTGAGGAAACCATAAAGTTCAAAGTGAAAGTTCTATCCGATTGGCTCGATCTATCGAGAAGGTTTGGAAGAGAAGTAATTATAGCTATAGTTGATAAGCATGGAGATGTGTCCTATTACACTATGGAGAGATTCTCATAGCTCTCCATTTATTATGGTTTGTCTCCTAGAAACCTTCTCTCCATCAATTGTTAATTCCCTTCCCTGTATAGCATGATTTTCAGAATTCTAATCGTGCTTGGAAAACAGAAACAGCTTTTTCCTAACTATGAGATCAATTTCCAGGAGATCCCTCTCTAACAGAGGAAGGGTTAAAGCGTTTTTGTCAGTTACTTTTCCCTCTTCCTGGTTTATTTTCAAAGATTCTATATAGAAAGGTGGATGGATCCTCATTCTCAGGGAGCTCAGAGACGTGATGGGGTTTGAAATTTCTGCTTTGATTCTCCAACCTCCTTCCTGCTCCGCAATCTCCAGATTTCTCACTAACAAGCTGGGGGGATCTATCCTGACATCCGGTGCGATATCTGAGCAAATTGGGATAGGAAAGTCAATTAGAGATCTAAGTCTATGAATTAGGGAGAATTCAGGAATGTGTGAAAATGTCATATATGAGGGGGCTCTGGTTTCGATTATTATTTCCTTTCCCTCATCTCTGACGAGAATTCCCTCTGAAGATGCAGCTGTAAATGTTCTAAATGGCATGTTTACTGAGATGAAGTTACTAACTATGCTTTCATTCAGTCTGTCGCTTACAACGGCGTAGGGCTGTATCCAATAAACTCTTGGATTAACTACGCTTTTTCTTATCGATAATTCTATGTTGGGGTCTACGTAGTACTCTTTTTTATCTGTATCGGAGAGAAGAAGAGCATTTTCACATAACCAGATTGGAGCCCCCCAATAAGCTGTTTGAAGACAAGAACCTAAGTTTTCTGCAGAAGCCCACTGAGGAAGTTTTGGACCTTCGGTTCTTTTTTCTCCATCTATTGCGCTTATGCTCTTAGAATCGCTCTTCTTGAAAATAGATCTTCCTTCTCTCTTTATAAAGAAGAGCTTGTCATCAAACCTAACTGCTGTCCAGGTTTTATAGATATTCGGAAAATAGAGATAGTCAGTATCTGAGGAGCAATTAAAGTTAAATTTTGCTCTGTTAGGTCTCCAGCCTGTATTTCTTAGAGGATCTTCCTCCTCCAGCCACACTCTTTTGTCCCCATCACACTCTTCAAGAAACTCTATATGATCGCCATTCCAATCAACTATACCGCAGATACCTTTGCTGGTTAGCTTTTTCACTATGAGGTTTCCTTCATATGGGTTTCTTCTAATGATCTTCAGAAGCTCCCTGAAGCCAAGCAATGGATCTTTTTCATTTTTCAACTATAAACCCTCCTAGACTGTGAAGTGCGCATTCTCTTAAAAATTTGTCCTACTTTCCTTTCAACATCAGGCTATTGTTTAAAAAAAGTTTTTATTGCTGGAGCTTAGACTTAGCTTTTCCTTTTTATCTTTTCGGCTTCCAGCTCACCCAGGCAAGATCCCATGTTTTTAAGCAACTCCACCAAGTATCCCAGTCCTTTCTGAACTTTGGGATCTCTCATTTCTTTCAGAAGTCCTAAAATGCCCAGGCGGGGAGCCTTCTGGGGTGATGATGAGGAAACCGTGCTTAGGAGGCATAGTGCTGTATCCTCTGTATTCTCTTTCAAGTCAGCTATCTTGTCCGAATTCAACCTCCTGGAGGCCTCAAGCATAGCTCCAAGCAGGACTCCCAGCCTAAGAAGGCTCGTATCAGCCTGCATCCCGGAAAGCGCCTTCTGTGAGTCGGATAGCATTTCCTTCAGCATTCCCAGAATACCAGATTTCTTTAGCTCTACAGCTATTTCCAATAGATCCTTAATGGCTTGAATTTCAATTTCATTGGAATCGGATTCCATGACTATCACCTATCAAAATTTAAATCTATCAAGCCAACCCTTGTAGAAGCCACGCTTCACCAATCTCATTGCAAAGTTCTCAGCGATATTGTAGCAGTTGCTCCAATCATATTTCTCTCCTTTGAGCTCAATTTCACAGAGGCCGAGAAAACCCTTATCACCGCAATAAGCTACACATGCTACTGGATGAATTTCATGTATATCCTCCACTCCGTACTGCTCATTTAAGAACAAGGTGGCTGCTTTATATGTTGCAGTGTCAACGAAGACTCCAGCAGTTCCAAGCCCGACTGGAGGCATTGAATGCTCCCCTGTCAGGAAAATGTTCTCATGTTCAGGGTGTCTGAAATCCTTTGTCCTCGCCTTCACGAATCTTTTGTCTTCATCAAACAGAAATACAGGATCTTCGAGAACTTTTGGAGGCCTTGGAGGGGGAACTTTTATCAAGAGATCATAATTTTCCTCATAGTTCCTAGTTATTACTAGTTTCCTTTCATCATCAACCCTCTCAATCCCATCGTGAGTTTTTATTTCAATTTGATGCTTTTCAAAATACTTCTGCCAGAGATTGCCTATATCCTTCCCTAGAGCCCATGAAATGTCTCTTCCATCATGGATTTTTGGACTAAGTATTAGGATCTCTGCCTTAATTCCTCTTACCTGGAACTTGTGTCCAAGAACTGTTGAGAACTCCATTGGATATATGCCACATCTGAAAGGCAGTTCTGGAACTGTCAGCACAACTTTTCCTCCTCTGAAATTCCTTATGGCCTTGTTCAGCTCCAGAGCACTTTCCGGTTCATAGTTATGAAAACCAGCTCTCTCATATCCAGGTATAGCATCCCATCCATTCCTCAAGCCGAGAGTAACAAAGAGATATTCGTAGTCCATCGTTCTTCCATCATTTAGATGAACGCTGTTCTTCTCTGGATCAATTTTTGTGGCTTCACCCTTCACAAACTTTACGCCATAGCTCTCTAGAGAATAAAGCGGGGCTCTTGTCTCATCGATGGATATCCCCTCCAGAGCTATATCCATCCAAAGGGGAGGCATGTAGTGCCATTCATCCCTGTTTATTACCACGATGTCCATGTCCAGATTGTGCTTCCTCTTGGCATCAGCCAGCGCAAGAGCAGCAACTACTCCACCAGCTCCTCCTCCCAGAATAACAATTTTCTTTGACAATCTCATCACCCTTCATATTTGGATTCGATTAATAATATAAAAAATTACAGTGTGAATATGATAGCTGGAGTCGTGCAATCTTTAAAGGAGTTTAATTTTGTGAAGTTTTTCAAGATTTTTTACGCTTCACTTTCCCTTCAATCCTGTATGGGTTCTCGGTGCTATTCCTAGAATTAACTGTTTTTTGGGGCTGATGACCGCTTCCCGCGAAATACATTTAAAAGCAGTTAGACAGAGTATTTCTAAGATAATCCCGGTGGTATTACCTAGGGAATTGCCCGTTTTAGTGCGATTTTTGTTTTTAATTCTAATGAGTGCTCAATGGTAATATAGAGCTGTTCTTGGTAATACTGTTAGCATAACTTCTAATTATTATATAGTATATTATGCTAGTTTTGGTGATATCTTGCCAATCGTATATAGATGCAGAAACTGCGGATATGTTCTTCACTATTTACAGAAGGTTGGACAGGATTACATAGGGATTCCTTCAATTAATGAAATAATGAGCAAGCATGGATACATATGTCCTAAGTGCAAGACAAAGCTCTCCAAACCATCTCAGGAAGATATTTTGATTACCACAATAGCAGTTGCTAAGAAAAGGGGAATGATACCTGTAAGAATAGGTGGTTCATACTACGTTCCAATGAGCATTTTAGACAAGCTAAAGGGAGAGGGCTTAGTGGAGGAAGAAAGCTAATTACTTGGAGAGAATGTGACTTATTTTTTCCAGAATTTTTTCATCCGGTTTATTGAGTTTTCTCAGTTCCTTGTAGGACTTAGCTATTTCCAGAAGTTCTCCAATGTCTTTTTCGGATAAACCCAGCTTTTCTTTCAGAGTAGATGAGATGATGTTTTTTGAAAAGAAGAGCTGTGAGAGAACTTGAGTTAGATTGGATGCACTCCTACTCACACTTGCGCTTCCGAAATCTATGAAAATTGGGGTTTCCTCAACAAAAATGACATGTTCTCCTACTCTGGAGAGCTCTCCATGAGCGATCCCAATGTTATCCAGCTCTACTGCTGCCTCAATCAGATTAATCAGCTTCCTCGATAGCAATTTTGGCTCATCCTTATCCACAATTTCCTTGACAATATTTCCACTAATCCTTTCCATCAGGATGCAATATCTTGTATTCGCGAAGGCTCTAGGAGCTATTCTCTTTTTGGATTTCCAGCTGATAAGCCTGAGAATGTTTGCTTCTCTGTCTGCCCTGAGCATTCTATCGGTTCTCGAAATTTTGAGAACGAGATCGTCCTGAAAAAGAAAAATCGCAGAATCTGTTCCCTTAGAGAGAAACTCGAGCTCTCTTTTTTCCATTAGTAGAACGCTGCAGTCCCAGGTAAGCATTTGGCATTGCTCTTTATGGTGTGGAGGATAGCAAATCGAAGTGGCCATATTACCATCGTACCATCTTATGAAAAACTTCTCTTATATTTCATGACCAGAAGATCCTTTTCGATTGAGGTAGGAAGAAGAATGAAGACGGAAAGCATATAGCATAAGGTTACATATCATTGAAGCCAGAGAGGTATAAGAAATTTCTACTATCTAAGAAGCAGTGCTTGCCTATATTTCTACGCATCTCATTGAAAGAGAACTCTTTCCTCAGTTTCTCCCCTTAGTTCCTGGAGATATCTGGGCAACAGCCACCTGGGCTTTCCAATCTGAAAAAGGAGAAGCCATCTAGATGCTTCATCCTCTGCAGACATCTTTTCGCTATTCAATCTGTACAGTCTAATTTCTCCACTCTTCAGATCTCCAGCCAAGACCTCATCTAGCCTATCTTTTAGGAGCTGCAGAGGAGACCTTTTGTAGCGGATGTAAAGGGCATGAAGTCTTCCGTCATCTTCGAACCATGGTCCAGCCATTGGAATAGTCATGTACTTTTGAAGAAATTCAATGGAGTTCTCCTTTGTAAAGAAGGGAGGACCATTAATGCTGCCTAAGGGCTCCAGCATCTTTTCCTCGATTAAGCATGCTATAAGCGCTCTCTCTCTTTCATCTGTCCAGCAGTCACAGCGAATGACATTGAAATTGTTTCTCTCTAGGATTCCTCGAATTGATTTGGATGACCTCTTGAGCTCCCCCCAGAGAATGTCCGGATGAGGTGTGCTCTTTAGCTTGACATCTAGGACAACTGTGTGGTCGCTGTAAATTTCCAGCGGCAATTTTTTCGCCTCTTCGAGAAGAAGCAGCTCCGTTTTCTGTGAGAAATAGTACAAGCTGGGTCTTTCTAAATAGAGAGTTGAAGCGAGAGAAAGTTCTGCCATTTTTTTCCGTGTTAGAGCAGCAGCTACATTTCTTAGGGGATCGGCTGGATCTGGTAGTATCATGGGTGATTCTGGGTATCTTTTTCTGAGCTGCTTGATAGTATTCTGATCTGACTCAAAGCTAATAATTACATGAGATCTCCATTTGGCTGCTTCATCCAGCAGTTCTCTGAAGCCTCCAAATTTAATAGTTAAAAGCTCAGCAAGATACCCGGAAAAGCCTCCAACCTTAACTTCTGCACCATACACACCTGTTCCCTTCATGAATGCCTTGACTAGTCTTATCTCATCTCTCAAATTCTCATCAGTGTGCTCTAGAACAAATTTTGTATGCAGGGGGGTTCTATCAACAGCTGTCCTTGGTCTACCGCTCTCCTTCATTTTCAGTGATGGGACAATGTCAATGTTGAAACCATCCTTAGACAAAGTCAAATAGGGATGCTCAGCATATGAGATTCTGGGATTTAGATCCGCCATTTCCTTAGCTGCTTTTTCAACGATTTTCTTGAAATCCTCCCTAGACATTTCCTCTTCAAATATTACGAAGATGTCCATTTCCGGATCATTTCTGAGCCAGGTGTCCTTAGCAATGCTCCCTTGAAGGCGAATATCGAAGGGAGAAGAGTAGTTTGATGAGAGTATTCTCTGCATTCTCTCCCTTATGTCTTCGAAGGCTTTCTGAGCTCTTTCCTTATCTTCATCTCTCGGCTTTACCCATCTCAGAACTCTCAGCTCTGGTTCGGCAATGGTCATGGAGGTTCATCCGAGCATTTTTTGAATGAAGAGATCCTTATATATTGGACCCTTTGGAGTAAGAATGCTCTCCTTCAGCTTTATTTCATTGAATTCCTCATCTCCAAAAACCATATCAGCATTTTTCTCTATGAAGGAAGCAAGCTTTTCAATGTTCCTTTTTCCCTTAACTCTCCCCAAGGTTAGATGTGGAACAAAGTTTCTCTCTTTTTCAAAACTAATCCTATGTTCTCTCAATGCAGATTCAACTTTTTTCTGTAGCTGCACTATTTCCTGAGAGCCTCTTTTTATTCCAACCCAGACAACTCTTGGAGAATGGATCGTCGGAAAAGCCCCCATTCCTACCAGCTGGGCAGAGATTGGAGGGCTCACTACTTCGCTGATTGCTGATTTGATCTCCTCAACAATATCCTCCTCTACCTCCCCTATGAAGACAAGCGTTATGTGTAGGTTCTCAGGCTCAACCATCTTTATTGGAACTCCCAGATATTCGATGGATCGCTCTATTTCTATCAGCTTGTTTATCAAGGCTGGATTTTTCACCTCAACTGCTATGAAAACTCTCTTCAATGTTTATGCGCCTCAAGAGATCTATGCTCAGATTTAGCTTTTAAGCTCTATTGAAATTCCGCAATATGAGATAATGAAAAAGAATAGTTTAATAATCTTCTAAAGGAATTTTTTAGCGGGTTAATTTAGAAAGGTGCATGCACATGGCAGACTATCTAGAAGAGCTGAGAGATAAAATATCTCTGAAGCTAAATGAGAAAGGAATCAAAATCCTTCCGAGAACAGGAATGTTGAGGTTGGTGAAGGATAACGAAATTGTCATGGTCCTTTCGGACAAGGGCGACTACATCGAAATGAGCTATAAGGGACAGACCTACAAGTATGATAAGTGGTACACAAAGCCAGAGCACTTGGCCCCAGTAATATTAAGGCAGTTTGGGGCTGAATGAAGTTGGAATTCAGTTTCACCTGTCCAAACTGCGGCTTTACCTCCAAGAAACCTACCAAGGATTGGAAATGCCCCAACTGTGGAGCTCCACTGAACGCTATTGCGAAGAGGACCCCCAGAATAAGAAGCATTTTGGGAGAGGGAAATACCCCATCATTGAAGGTGAGAAAAGAGAATAGGGATTTGATATTCAAGCTAGAATATCTCAATCCATCGGGAAGCTTTAAGGATAGGGGGACAGCCTTCACAGCTCAGTATTTCCTTGCGAAGGAGAAGTGCTCCTCGTTTGTCGAGGACTCCTCTGGGAATACCGGTGTGTCAACAGCAGCATATGCTGCAAAGCTTGGAATTAAAGCAAACATATTCGCTCCAAAGACAATTGCTCCTACAAAAGCCAAGCTGCTCTCTCTGCTAGGAGCAACGCTCCATATAACCGAAACTAGAGAACAAGCATATGAAAGCGCTCTGAGAATGATTAGAGAGGATAGCAGTGCATGCTATATAGGGCACATGGTGAACCCTCTATTTAATTTTGGGATGTCGTTCATGATTGAAGAAGTTCTCAGAAGTTGGGGAGGAGGATTTACAGATGTCGTCCTTCCTCTGTCTTCAGGCACCCTGCTTCTTGGAATTTATCAAGGTTTTCAGAGGAATCTAAAGAGAAATGGTTTCATGCCAAAGCTCTGGGCTGTGCAGCCAACCAGGATAAACTATTTGAGAGGAAAGGCCAAAATAGTGAGAGATGCCTCAGGTCCCTCAGATCTAGCAGATGCCCTTGTTGTCTCCAATCCCCCCAGGCTGAATGACATAGTCAGTGCCATAAATTCCTCAGGAGGAGGAGCTATCATTGTCAATGATGAAGACATTAAGTTTGGGATGAGAGCTCTCTACTCCATGGGACTCCTCGTCGAACCTTCAAGTGCCGTGATATGGCCTGCGCTCGAGCACTTGGAGAAGAGTGGGCTTATCGGAAACAAGGTCCTCGTCCCTCTGACAGGTTCTGGACTGAAATATATAGATTTAATCAATTTGTGATAACAATAGATGTTTTTTAAAATCTAGATTGTTATCAATTTGGGAAAAAAGCTTCAACAGTGAAAACCATGTCTCCATACGAAAATTGTATTTCCTTTGAAAATGCTGGATCGATATTTCAATTGAGTTTCTTCCTCGAAGAAAAGCATTAGATTTGAATAAATGGAGAGAAAATGCTAAATTATAACTGTTTCATTAAATCATAGTAATTGAATGAAAAATAGCTAAAGGCAATGCTCTAGCACTGGTAAATTCAGAGCAGAGAAAATCCATGTTCATTATAAAAATAATTAGGGAGGAGTTGGTGGCTGTAGATGTCTCAAGAAACCGCTAGCGAAAAGGAGTTCGAAGAAATAATTGAGAAACTGAAATCAAATACTGAATTGCTTATTTCAACAGTTGAGCTGCTCCTCTACCTATACAAGAAGCAAATGGAGGGGAGAGATGAGATCCCTCATATAGGAGATAGGATAAGTTCAGCCTTTAACAGTATAGAGCTTGCTGCCTATGATTCCAACATCTCGCAGAATCTGATCAAGAATATTGAAGCTTGGAAAACAATTGAGGTTGATGTTGAGGGCAAAAAGAGATCTATCTTGCTCTTCTTAGTTGATTTTAATATTCTAAGCATAAAGGAAGTTGAAAGAGTTATTGTATGTCCTATATGCAGCTCTCCAAGAGTGAGGGTGGTATTGCTTTGTCCTTATTGCGGATCAACGAATGTTGAGCCAAGTGAGATTGTCCAGCATTTCCTATGTGGATATGCAGGACCAAAATCTTCCTTCTTCTTTGGAGAGAAAATGATATGCCCAAACTGTAAGCAAAATGTAACCGAGAGAGATCTCAAGAAGCTTGGAAAGAGCTTTTATTGCGAATCATGCAGGAGGATATTTCGCAGTCCATCAGTTAAACTCATGTGTTTGAATTATTTAACAACTCTTCATCAGAAAAACTATCAGTTTGAATTGGTTGACTCAAAAATAAGGAAGCTTTATGGCTATATCCTTACGAAAAAGGGAGAGGATTTGATTTTCGATGGGAGGATGCTGCTAGAGGCCCTCTCAGCTCTCCTTCCTCCAGCTTCCGGAATAAATATTCTGAGGGGGGCTGAGGCAAAGGAATTCATCGAAAGAAAATACAACCTCAGGGATGTTGAGTTCTCAGCAATAGCGGTTAGGAATGAGAAAGTAGCAGCAATTGATATATTGGGAAAGGATCCTCTGCCATCAATACTGAAATCAGGAATAACTTCTTCGCTGAAAATTCCATACTTAGTAATCGCACACCCAGAATCGCTTAGATCTCTGACCAGCGTTGAGAAGGCCTATAGCAATGTGAGGATAAGGAGTATAATATCAGCTGACCTCAATGATTTGAAAAACGAAATTCTCTCTATGCTTTCATGAAATTCAAGCGTTTTTCCTTGCTGCTATAGTTCATGCCTGGCTGAACGGGCAGAACCTAGAATATATGCAGCTCCTGCACTCCCAGTTCCAGAGTGGAACTTTCTCCTTGCTTAAATGCCTTCTCACCAATTCTGCTAAATCTATATTAGCTGAGGATACTGAGTACTCGGCGAACCTGTCTGGAGTCACATAGATTAGCGTTCCTTTCGTCACTCCAGTCATCTTCATGTAGATTTTCAACTGCATCATGTGATGTTCATGCGGGAGTCCTATGCCCGATCTCGCTGTCTTTATTTCAACAATGCTCTCGGGAGAGTAAGCGTCAATTCTTCCCTTGATAGTGTAGAGCTCTCCATCTACATTCACATCGAGGGAAAATTCCTTCTCGATTTCATATCCCATATCACTCAATTGCTCTTGAATTCCTCTGTGGACCATATCTCCCAAAATCATATATGGCTCGAATTGAAAGGAGAGCTCAGTGTACTCTCTCCTGTAATCCCTCTTCAGAGGACAATAAGTTAGATCGGTTACATATATGATTTTTGGATTTTTCATGTCGGATATTCTTTCGTTGTAATCCTTCAGCCTCTCTATATAGAATTTCTTCAAAAGAAAAGAGAAAAGTTCTGAAGAGCTTGAATCTGCACTCAAACTGCTATCCCTTTTACCAGCTCTCAATTCCAGTTGGCTGCTCCGAACTAATAATATCTCTGCTCCATTTTATATAGTTCAATATGGAGATCAGCGCCCTTCTGGCTTTGCTTTCCTCAATGCATCTTGTTCTAAATGTTTCTCCATCTCTTCCAATAGCTACAATCATCTTTTTCCTTGAATCTTCACAGTTCACCAGCTTTGCCTCAGATAGCTTATTTCCTAGGGCCATTGATTCCAGCTCTATAATGCTGTAGCGTTTCTCATCGGAGCCCATATTGAATTCACCTCATGGAGTCTTTTTCAAAAAGCCCTGATCCTCCCGTTTAAATAAGTATTAAGAAATAAATAAAGTTATGAGAGGGGCCAGGTTGAAGAGAACGATAACAATCAAGCTCTCAGATGAAATACTGTCAATGATCGATGAGCTTGTTGCATCAGGTAAATACAAGAATAGGTCTCAGGTTCTGGTCAAAGCGCTTGAGGATTTTGTTATAAAGGAAAGATTTGCTGTTTCCTATCTTCCAATTGTGAATGATGAGGAGAAGGCAAAAGGAACTGCCTGAAGTTCGCTTTAAATGCCCGAGCTTCGTGAGGGCTCTCCAGAAAGCGGTTTTTTCAATGAAAGCAAATATTTATTTTGAGACATCTCTAGATTGGGACCAAAGATATTCGAAGTAGACTCTACCCAAATCGACGAAGTAAGCATGATCTGACCATAGACCGGAGAGCCTTCCTCCATTGCGAAAAACGAGCATGATTCCTCCTCCTATGATGCCACTTCCGAACATCTCTTTTATCACTCTCAGCTTGGTCTCTTTGAGCTTCACTTGGCCTCTGAGCGATTCAAGTACATCCCTTGTGAGGAGAATTCTTGCCCTTTCTCCCCATAGCGCAGAAATGAGTTCGAGAATTTCCTCTTCAAGAAGCTCCTGGTGAGCTATGGCGATGGAAATCTCCTTTCCCTTCCACTCGAGCATCTTTTTGAAAGATCTGTGAATTTCTTCCTCTCCTATGAGGACAATTTTGAATAGAGGTGACTGAGCTGATGCTACCCTCTCGATCAATGGAATTAGCTTTTCCTCTATTTCCAGCATTCTGGTTTCAATATTCCTTTTTGTCTCCTCCCATATCTCCTTTATGCTGACTGAATAGAACTTCCGTGGTCTCCCCTCTCCTCTCAGCACCCAACCCAATCTCTCTAGTTTTGATAGCGAGTCGTATGCCTTGGAGTAAGGAATGGAGAGAGACTGCGCTATTTCTCTAGCTGTTGAGGGGCCAGTTGTCAGTAAATACAAATATATGTTGATCTCCCTCTTCCCTAAACCCATGAGATGAAGAAGCTTTGTCATTGAGCCAATTTCTGCTGAGATGAGATCAAGGGGATTGAAACCATTTTCACTCATTGAGGAACAACCTTTCCATGCTGGTTATGCTCTCTACGTTCACAATAGGTATCATTAGCCAGCCTGGTATGCTTCTTTCTGAAAATTGAACCTGCTCTCCCCCTTCTACTACTCTATAGGCTAGGTATGGAGAATTTTTGCATCCCTGCATGGAATCCCCGCATTCATAGAAGAACACAATCGGAAGGCCCCTTAGCTCAAAGTAGTTAGGGAATGAAAGCAAGATGAAAATCAGTGTCCTTCCTTCAATAGTTATTCTGAAGATGTTCCTTGGAGGTGACATTGGAGAAGATGATGAGGCAGCCAGCCTAGCAATATCAGATATGCTCGAAACTTTAATGCCTAGAGATTTTTTCAGAAACTCCATTTTATTCCTCCTCCGTTAGCTCTTATTCACTTCTCTCGGGGACATCTCAGGATTGGTGTCATTCCTCATTTTTCAGAAATACCAACCCTCATCATTGTTGCCCCATATTAAGTTATATGCGTCGGCGGGGTCTATAAGAATTACTTAAGAAGACCGTGGTTGTGAGAAATCAATTCATAACTTGTATAGAAAGCCTCAACAGAAAATTAAATAAACTCGCATGAAATAATACGTTGTGCTCAAGTGTGCTCAAGCATATAGAAAAGAGGTGCTTACATTGCCTGTGAAGGATCCAGTGCTGGTAAACATTGTGGCAAAGAGAGTCCTTGATAAAATGGTGTGCAGAAGGTGCGGTGCCCTTAATCCAATTGGAGCAACGAAGTGCAGAAGGTGCGGAAGCAAGAGCCTGAGGCCCAAGAAGAAGAAGCTGGGCATGAAGAAAGGCTGATCCGCAAAATTAATTTTTGCTTCTATCTGAGAATACTTTTGAGCCGGGGTGGCCGAGCGGCCTAAGGCGGCGGGCTGCAGATGGTGTGCTTCAATAAAGCCCATTGGTTGAAACCCGTTTTCTCGCGGGTTCAAATCCCGCCCCCGGCTTTTATTTCGTTCTTCGTGTAAAGGTGTGGGTTTTGAAATATGTGAATATTGGGAAAAGTGGAATAAAAGCGAGCGTTATAGGCCTTGGGTTCTGGCAACTTGGATCCAAGCTATGGGGGAAGGGAGGGAATAATAAAGAGAGAGCATTGAAAATCATTCAGAGAGCTGCTGAGCTTGGAATAAACCTATTTGATACTGCTGAAATATATGGCATGGGTGAATCGGAGAGAGTGCTGGGCTATGCGATTCGGAATCTGAGCCTCAAGGAGAGCGCAATCATCGTTTCTAAAATAGCAGGCTTCAGAGTTGAAAGAAAAGACATTGAAAAGAGCATTAAAATGATTAATTCCAGAATTGGGAGAGAAGTAGACATAATTCTTCACCATTGGCCTCCAGATAGAGGGAAAATATGCAATGTAGTCCAAGCTCTGGAGCAAATAGTTAAGGAGGGAAAGGCTCACTACTACGGTCTCTCCAACTATGGTGATGAGGCTCTGAGATTTGTGCTGAGCTGCACAAAAAGCTTGGAGCCTGTTGCGGATGAGCTTCAGTATAGTCTTGGCTACAGAACCATAGAGAGAGGGACAATGGAACTGCTGAAGAAAAACAACATTTCTCTAATAGCCTGGAGTCCTCTCGCCAAAGGAGCGCTTGCTGGAGCAACAGCTAAAAGCATTGTTCAGAGGGCAGACCCTGTTTTCAACGAGATAAAGAAAGAAGCTGTGTTGAATGAGGTGTTGGAAAACCTCGCTAGAAAGAGGGGTGTAACCAGAGCTGCTATTTCACTATCATGGATAGTATCAAAAGGAGGGATCCCTATTCCTGGAACCATGAATGAGAGAAGGGTTGAAGAATATGCTGCTGCAGGAGAGATCGAGCTAAGCGCTGATGAGATAGAAGCTCTAGATAGAGCTTCATCCAAGTTTGTGAACTTATGGGGAAATAATTATCTTCAGCCAAGGCCTATTGTGAGTCTTCCCAAGGCTCTTCAAGCTCTCCTAGTAAATCTCATGAGAGGAATTTAGCTTCCTATTTTTCCTCCTTCTCCTTTTCTTCTCTTTCCTCTAGCTGCCTCTTGAGGTTTCTGAATATTAGGGAGAAGAGCTCAAAAGAGTATTTTTGATCCTGCATTGATCCTTTCTGAGCATAATTCTGTAGCTCCAATATAACGACCTTTTCTTCTTCTCCCTTCTTTTCTTCTTCTCCCCTTCGACTCTCAAGGGATATCTCTTCGAGCAATCCCTCGGAGGGATCAAATATTAATGTTGGCAGTTCTGCCATTGTTTGCTCCTGACTCTTCGCAATACCACCAAGCGAAATTACAGGCAAATTGTTCTCCACGCTCCTCGACTCCAATAGCTTTTTCAGTTTCTTGTCAAAGACTGGCTCTACTCTTGGAAAGCCAACAAGAACGGTGGAGCCAAGTATTGTGAGTCCCCTTGCTATTTCAGGAAACAAAATATCTCCCTCAATCATTATCCCATATTTCTCTTTCAGATCGAAGTACTCTAGCGTTCTTCCCTCCGAAAAGCCAAGCGTCCTGTCGAGAGGACTCAGGACTATTTTTCTGTATCTCCTCATGAAGGATCCTGCCGGAGAAATAATAAATGAGGTGAGAAAAACTTTTGGTCCGGCCCTCTCGATTATAGGTCCAGCTATAATGAATATTCCGTTTGCTACAGCAAGTGTGGAGAGAAAGCTTGCTGTTGGACCAGAGGGTATTCTCTCTGCATGATTCCTTATTATGGATTTTATCTGAGCTGGGCTGAAGAAGGAGAAAATAGGTCCGACATTTATCATTGATGGTAAAATTATTGCTTTTGCTCCTCTTTGCTTAGCCTCCTGAACAACTTTCTTGGTCTTCTCAAAGTTAACTTTTTTCGACATAAGCTTTAAGGACATGTGCGCTATTGCTATTCTCATTTTCTCTATTCCTCCATACCTTCCACTCGTTTTATTTCTTCATATAGCTCAGCAATTACATCCAAATAGTTTATTCTCCCCTCGCTTATTTTGTCCATCTTGTTTTCCAGGGCTCTCGTCCTCTCTTCACTGACCATCTCTTTAAATTTCTCAATCAAATAATTAAAAATATTTATGCCTAGCTCCGTTGGAATTAGCTTTCCATGCTTTTTGCTCTCGATGACATATCTTCTTTCCTGAAGCTTTGATATGATAGTAGCATATGTGCTTGGCCTTCCTATTCCCCTTTCCTTCATCATAGCCACAACCTCTCCCTGTGTATATAGAGGTAATAGCTTCTTCCTGTAGTATTTAATACTGCTTACTTCAAATTCACCCTCAGCAAAAGGAGTCTCCAGCTTTAGTGTCTGATACATTTCGAGGAATCCGTGCTCAATAATTTTGTTAGTAAGTACTTCCCTCTCCTCTCTGATCTTATTGAATTGTATTTCTACTCTCTGACGAATAACTTCCGCATGCTTCATTTGAGACGCAATGAATCTTTTGAAGATGAGGTCATAAAGCAGCAAGTGTCTATTCGTTGGTAGCTTCACGAATTCTATTTCTCCCTCCTCAATAAGTCTTACAAGCTCCTCTCTACTGAATGGCTTTGTAGGTCTAATTGCCTCATGAGCCCCTCCCTCCCCCCATGTTCTTGGAACGAAGCTATCCTTCCATTTTTCCCCCTTTACCCTCTTCAGATATTCTCTCGCTATTTCTATTCCAGAGCTTGATACCCTGGTGCTATCTGTCCTGTGGTAGGTAATGAGCCCTAGCTCGAAGAGATCTTGGGCAAGCTTCATAACTTCTGATGATGAAAATCTGAGGATCCTGTTGGCCTCAGAAATTAATGTATCCGTTGTGAATGGGGGAGGGGGGGATAATTTCACCTTTTCCTCATTGACGATCCTTACTTGAAGCTTTTCTCCTTCTCCTTTTTCAAGTCTATCCTTGACCAGGAATTCAAAAGTTCTCATTTTCCCGCTTATATTAACGTCAACCGAGCAAACTAGCGATGTGCTCTTCAGGTAATTGTTGTATCGTTCAACTATCCAGCCTAGAACCGGAGTTTGCACTCTCCCTGCAGACAGATTCCTGTTCTCTCTGCAATTCGACATCCCTTTTTTCCTGCATAGTTCGATCCAAAAATCTGTTTGAAGCTTACGGGAAAGAGAGAAACCTATCCACCTGTCCTCAATGCGTCTGACTATTTGTGCCTTCACAAGTTTTTCATCGATAAGCCTCTCATTTTTCAAAGCCTCCAAAATTGCCTTCCTAGTAACCTCATGAAACTCTATTCTCCTAATCTCCCTGCTCAGTGGCCTCAGAAGGGCTGCAACATCCCAGCCAATTTTCTCTCCTTCTGCATCAGGATCTGTGGCTATAAGTACCTTATCGTATTCTGTCACAATATCTCTTAGAGCTCTGATTGTTTCATCTTTGTCGAAAATGTTAGTATTGTTGCAAATTGGGCATGATGTTAATTCTTCTACAAACTGATGTCCACATTTTCTACATTTCTTTATTGTCGAGTAAACTGGAATGAATATTTTTCTGCTATCATCATAGAGAACTCCGTAGAGTTCCTTCTTTAGCTTAGCATATTCAGCAACATCACTTTCAGCCCTGGGGACAAGATCGAGAATGTGTCCTTCGGTTGAGGTTATTGATAAGCTGATATTTCCTATTGAGACCTCGTAGATTCTTCCTCCGCTCGGAAGTATTCTTATGCTCGGTTTTCCAAAAAAGGAAGCTATAGTTCTCGCCTTGTTCGGAGATTCAACAATCATTATGGCTGTCTTTACAAGCTCTCTTATTCTTGGAGCTTCCCTGCCTTCAAGCGTATCAATGAGCTTCTTTCTATCCCTATCCACCTCCTCAATTGTTCTCTGAAGCTTCTCCTCTCTTAGCTGGAGAAATTCGAAGTTATCTATATAGAAGGAGAGGATCCTCTGGAGGGAGAGGAGCAGAGGTAATTCGGAAGAGTCAATGAGCGTTATAGCCAGGCCCTTTGTGAGACCTCCAGCATAGAGCCTGCTAGTCCTTCCAGTTGCCTGAATGTAAGTTTTGGCATCTGGCATGATCAAATAGGTAATATCGCGGTGCTTCTCAATGAAAATTTCCCCACTTTCCCTCAAAGCCCGCAGGACCCTTTCATCCTTGAAAGCTTCTCTAAGAAAGTCCTTCGCCTGGTTTAGCTGTTTTCGAATACTTTCAAGCTCTGCACTCAATTTTGAATCCGAGGAGAGCATCTGCAGTGCGGATGGAGAGAGCCTTCTAATTATCTTTCTCAGGGGAACTAGTATTTTTTTAGCCTTATATGAGATTGCTGGAATTTCTGACTCAGAGATTATAGAGAGCAACCTTAATGCATTGAAGGGGTGCGCCTCTTTTAGATCCAGAGAAAACTTGAACCTAGGCGGAGAGGTAAATACAGCATACCTTATCACAGCAGGAAGATCGAGTCCTCTGACCATGACTCCATAGTAGGTAGCTACTCCAACCAGGACGTCTAGCTCGCCTCTCTGAAATGCGCTGAGAATTCTGTGGGATTTTGAGTGAAAAGATTCAGCCTTTATTCCCTTTTCCCTAAGCCTATTTACCAGATCTTCAGCATAGCTCACTCCCATGTCTGAAGGAACAAATATTAGTCCTCCTTTCCCAAGCCTCATCACGAGCTCTGCTACTTTTTCCTCCAAGTTGGACTTGTCTACTATTTCATAGAAATCATCAACATTCCTGAATAGCTCTGTTCTTCCTCCTATCTGAAAACCGAGGAGTTCCCTGAAGAGCAAAGCCCTGGATCCCCTAGCCCTCCCAGTAGCACTGCTCACTATCAGATTGCTCTTTATTCTCTTCTTTGCTCCATCTAGTTTGTTCAAAATTTCATTCAGCCTTTTCTCATCTTCATCATTTCCATGACCAGAAGCGATCTTCCTTTTGAGCTTGATGGCTTCCATCGCAAGCTCTATCTCCTCACTGCTGAATCCCACTACATGGAGAGTGCTATCAATGCTCTTCTTGCTTCGAAGAACCGAATCCACGTCATCTATGAATATTAAATCGAAATTATAGGATGAAAGGTTCTCGCTTCTCGATATCATGAATTTTGATGTTGTTATCAGTATGGAGAAGCTGCCGTTATTTAGCCTTTCCAAAGCAGCCTTTTTCTCCGACTGCTTCAGACTTCCATGGAGGCAAAGTATCCTATCACTATCAACAGCATTGATTTTGTTGTTAAATGCTGATAGCTTCTCGCACATTTGAATTACAAGTGGTGTTGTGGGAAAAACAAGATAGCTTTTTTTGCCCTTCATGGCAAAGTAGAGAGCCAAGAGGAGGCCAAATGCTGTTTTTCCTATCCCTGTTGGAGCTATGATTGAAAAGCTCCTTTTCTCGAAAACTCTCCTTGCCCATGCTAGCTGGGAGCTCCATGGAGGAAAGCCGAGAGCTCTCTCAAATATTGATTTGAACTCGTCAGTTTCTTTCTCCACCAAGAGCTTTTCCCTAAGATTTTTTATCGTTCCTGCTTCTTCCAGAGCTTTGAAGAGATCCTCTGGCTTCAGCTCCGAGTAAATGCCTGGAAGGCATTTCTCACAGGCAAGTCCCTTGTTCAGCCTATCATCAGATATTGGTCCTCCACAGTTTGGACACTGCTTCAGATATATCCCGAGCCCTTTTGGCATTAAATTTCATTCCTCCAGCTATTCAGATTAAGACCGGGGATATATTTGACCTTATACTCCTAAATAAACGAGCATTCTTTGAAAAAAGAGTAGATGGAGAAGCTTAAAAAACCCACTTTCAGATAGAAAATGATGACCGCTAGATGATGTGGAATCCGGGAACTGAGCAATGATGTTTTATTTATTCGGTCGCTTCTGATGCGGTCCTTCTCTTCGAAGTTTGCGAAGGGATATGGAAGCTTTTTAAAAAACCTGAGGAGGTAATATATAGCAGAGCAAGGTGTGCGTTTTGAGAAAAAACAGGCAGCCGAGCAGAATAAGAACTGTTTTCAAGGATCCAGTGCACAACATAATTCCAGTGAATGAATATGAGTACACAATACTGCAGCATCCTATACTCAATAGGCTCCATGGAATAAAGCAGTTAGGATTCACATTTTATGTGTATCCCCAAGCAAAGCACTCCAGATTCGAGCACTCCATAGGAGTAATGCACATAGCTGGAAGGATAGCAGATGCTATTGAAGCGAATTCGCCTGACAAGACAGATGCTCTGCTCAGAAAGAGGAGCACATACCAGGACTTTAAGCAGATTGCTAGACTGGTTGGACTTCTTCACGACGTTGGGCATCTCCCATACAGTCATATCACAGAAATGCTGGTATCTGAAGCGGCATCCAGGGGAGAGACCTCAGAGGCCTTTGAGAGGGTGCTGAAGGAATCGAAGGAGAGAGGATTGAAGCTTCATGAGTATTACTCGTGCTTATTCGCTGAGAAGCTGACCAATGAGATAAAAAAAGAGAAGGATCACGGCAAGCTTTCGAGATATCTTCTCTCCGCATCACATGTTCTATGCAGATCGAAGTACGGTGATCCCATTCTCTCTCCTGCTGGCATTGAGACCATAGCAAAAATAATATCTGGAGATATACTTGATGCTGATAAGATAGATTATTTGGCAAGAGATGCTTACAACACAGGATCAACTTATGGCATAATTGATATAGAGAGAATAATAAGTGGTCTGGGGCTAGCGCTATATGACAATGAGCTTGTCCTCTCTGTTCCATCCAAGCTTCTTAGCTCCATCGAGGAGCTCTACTATGCTAGATATATGATGTACAAGTGGGTCTACTTCCATCACAAAGTTATTTCACTGGATTTAACATATAGAAGCCTCCTTTCTGAGGTCTCAAAGAGGTGGAGTGCAATAAGGAAAAAACTGTGCCGACTCTTTCCGAAAATTCCTTCGAATTTCTGGGACCTCTTCCTTCCTGAAAGTATCTGGAAGTCCTCTGTGAAGTATGGGTACAGGATAGATGATAGCTTCATAGATCTCATCTTCAAAGTCTCCGCCTCGAGCACCATGCCTCAGCTTTCCACGCTGTCAAGGGGAATACTTGACAGAAGGCTACCACTTTTCTCGGTGCTAAAAAGGGAGGAGGATCTCATTTCAGCAATTAACAGCATATCCAAAGAGGAGGGAAGAGATATTGATGCTCTTTCCACTCTGGACTCTCTCTCCGAGGTCTTCTCTCTTCTTATCAGAGGAGGAGAAAATGCTTGCTCCAAGCTAGCTGAAAGCTTTCTCAGCGAGGATCATGACTGTTGCAGCTCAGCTATTTTACCAAATGAGAAGCTCTCCTGCATTGCTGAGAAATATATTGAGAAAGAATTGGGACACACCCACTTCAGAACTCGAAGTTTGCGTGTATATGTTTCTCCTCCAATCTCACTGCAGGGGGAAATTGGGAAGATAATTCTATCTTCCGATAAGCAGATGATACCAATATTGAGATCCTCTCTCATTCTGAGGGAGATCATGAGGTTGGGTTCAAGACCTCTCGTTTATGTTTATTCCGAAGAAAAGCTGGATGAGAATGAAAAGAACTCTGTCAGAAAGCTAATAGGAGAATTTCTAATAAATCTGGAGCGTGGTCTTCGAGAGGGGAAATGGAGGGATGAGGATCCTACTGAGAACTCTGGGGTGCGCACTAAATAGAGGAGATAGTCTGGTAATTAGGGATAGCTTGGAGAGGGCTGGCCACTCCTTTGTGGATGATCCGCATCAAGCAGATGTAATAATAGTGAATACATGCGCAGTTAGATCTGACTCTGAGCAGAAGAGCCTGAAGCTTATCTCGCGACTGACCTCGGAGAATCCAAAAGCTAAGCTCATAGTTACTGGCTGCTTAGCTGAAGTCAGCCCATATTCCATTTTGAGGCTTTTTCCTGAAGCTTCTTTGATTTCACCATACCGAGTTGGTGAAGTTGTTCACGTTTTGGACAATGGTCAGAGGCTTCTCCTTGGATACAGCAGCGAGAAAAGGGAGCTTATGCCGATATCTGTCATGGGAGCAATTGCTATATTGCCAATAAATGATGGCTGCCTGGGAAACTGCAGTTTCTGTGTAACAAAGAAAGCTAGGAGGATTCTCTCCAGCAAGCCTCCCTCACTTGTGCTGCACTCAATAAGAGATGCTGTCAAGAAAGGTGCCAGAGAGATCCAGCTTGCGAGCCAGGATGCCGGAGCCTATGGAGTGGATCTCGCGGGGAAAAAGCTGCTTCCAGAGCTAATAGAAGCAGTTGATAGAGAGGTTCCAGGAAAGTACATGATAAGAATAGCTATGATGAACCCCGATACTATCCGAGACATAATTTGGGAAGTTGTGGATATGTACAGATCAGAACATGTGTTCAAGTTTGCCCACATACCACTTCAAAGTGCTGATGACAGTGTTCTAAAGCTAATGAACAGAAGGTATACACTCCAGGATTTCATGGGTCTTGTGGGCATCTTGAAAAGGGAAATACCCGGAATAACAATCGCAACGGATATACTGATTGGACATCCTGGTGAGGATGACGCTGCTTTCAAGAAGACGCTGGAAATTGTTAAGAGTGGCCTGCTCGATAGAGTTCATATAGCTCAGTATACACAGAGGCCGTTCACGTACTCGAGCAGGATGCAGCAGGTCTCTGATGGCGAAAAGAAGAGTAGAAGCAAGCTTCTGGCAGAGGTGCATTCCAAAGTTGCGCTCGAAAAAATGAAGTCATACATTGGCAGAGAAATTGAAGGATTTATTGTTGAGAGGAGCACGACAAAACAAACGTTGACTGTTAGGAGCAAAAACTATACAAGCATAGTTGTGCCAGATACTGGAGAATATGCTTTGGGAGATGAAGTTGTTGTCAGAGTTGAGGAGGCAACGCACTTTGATCTCAGGGGGGTAATTGAAAGGAAAGTAGAGTAGTATGATTGAGGTCTCTTACTTCAGCTCTTTGGCTTCAGCTCATCGGCAATTTTCTTGGCCTTCTTAATGCTTCCAACAGTTTTCAGGGGGAATATGAGCATTTTTGAACTTCGGTCCTTCCCTGCCAAATAGAAAGAGGCTATCAGCTGGTCTACCACTTCTCTTCTGCTTCTCAATATACCAATTTTTCTCTGCTCATCGTAGAATATGAGCGAAATATGAGAGAAGGATAGAAAAGGCTCCCCATAGAGCTTTGAAACAGCTTTTCTTATTCTCTCCTGTATTTCTTCCCTTCCTATATTCTCCTGCGATATAACTGAGAAAACTACGTATCTCTTTCGTATTCTTTTCTCCAACTTGAACGGATGTACTCTGGTACTAGTACGTTCTATAAATTGAAATCTATTGGTTTTTTTCTTAATTTTTCTAATTTCAAGGAATAGCGCTGCTGATATGACTAGATTAACAGCGATAGCAGCAGAAAGAACAAATGTAGATGTATCCAACTCTATTTTCCCTCCTTTCCAAAGTGCTTCGAATATTTGCTGAGAACCCATTCTAGCTTGCTCCCGTCCATTATTGAGAGAGCCATCTCCCTTGTTAAGCCTGTTTGAACCAACATGCTAAGAACGATCTTTGGGTGGGCCAACTCGCTCAGCTCCCTTGCCCCGCTATAGATAACCATTCCTATGGAGTATTTTACTGAGTATTTCGTTAAATATGAGAGCCACCAAACGTTTCGTAAGTCATCCTGGATGCTGGATAGGCTGAAACCAAGGAGGCTCCTTCCAACCTTCAAAAGCTTTGCTTGATTCGAATCAAGATATTGTGCTAGTTTTGGAGAAATCTCCACGATATGGATCCTGCTGTCTCTGCTGAAAACTCTCAACGCTCCTGCTCCATTTGCCCGGGCTATATTGAGAGCATCGTTTTTCCTTATATTGTGAAGAATTTCTTTTGCCTCTGCCTCGGTGGAGGCAGAAACAGCTCTCACGGGAAAAACTGAGATTTCCTCTGAACTTATGTTAGAAGGAAGAGATGAATAGTCCACTCCTACTGCTCTATAGCCAAAGAGTTTTTCTGCTTTTAATATATCATTGAGATCCTTCGGGCTCCTGGGGGTCACATATGCATCTAAAAGGAGCAAGATATTATCTCCCTTTCAGCTTTTCATTGAGGAATTCATCGATCGATTGAACTGATGAGAATCTTATTACTACCTTAACAACCTCATCGCTGTCGCTAATGACAAGCTTGTTTTTGAGCAGCATATGCTTGCTGAATCTTAGATGCAGCCTCTTTTCATCTTCTATTCTGCTGGATTTAGTAAGAAGGAGAATGTTTTTTGAATAGTCATCAATCGATTCAAAAATATACTCAGCAACATGTTCGGGATCAGCTAGAGATTGAATTCTCATGAGGGTTATTTCATTTCCATGGTGTCCCCTTGATCTGATTTTCTGGATCTCGGCTCTTTCTCTCTCTAGAGGGGGGAGAAGAGCTAACATACATCTCTCCACTTTTGCCTCGTCTTCGGTCATGTGCTTAATTGCTGAAATTTCTATTGACAATACTCTCTTCATTTGGAAAGCCCTTCTCTCTAAAAATATGTGGAGAAGAAATTAAAAAGGTAGGGGATTATTCACTTGATATCTCCGCCGTGGAACCTCTCCAGAACATCTGCAGGCGCTATGAGCCTTGCTCCTCTGCTTGCCTCATGTCTCTTCTTCTTCTCTCTCTCCTTTTGCTTCTTCTTGAACTTGTATGCTACCGTGTTCTTCAGTCCTCTGCTCTTTCTGAGACCCCTCATTTTCTTGCCTGCACTTGTCAAGGCCCTGAAGGCTCTTCCACGATTGCTCGGTTCTGCTATCCATTTTAGCTGCGGGTCATTTTTTATTGATGGGTGATTCGGATCTACGAGGATTACCTCATACCACTTGCTCTGCCCGTCTTCTCCCACATAGTAGCTATTCAGAACCTCCATGTTCGGATACTTCTTTGCTGCCCTCTCCTCGGCAATGAGCCTCAAGCTCTTAGCGACAGCGTAACCATAAACTCCGTACCTCTTTGGTCTCCTTCCCTTGTTAGGTCTAGGTCTCCTCTGTCCCCCCTTTCTGACTCTGACTCTCACAACTATTATTCCCTGCTTAGCTTTATAGCCAAGAGCTCTTGCTCTGTCCAGCCTTGTTGGCTTGCTAATTCTTATGACCTTTACCTGTCTTCTCCATCTTATCATTCTCTCTCTGAGAACTCTGCCAAATTCTCCTGCATATGGCCTCTTCCACTGCAGTGATATGTAGTGATATGCGGACTTGGCCATTTGATATGCACCAACGATTAAACAGCTATCTAGTAGTTTTTCAAAAGCGTTTATAAGGTTAACAGGGGATGCGAAGGATATTCCAATTCGTGAGCTCTCCTTTATCCCATAGCGGACGTTATGTTCATGAGCTCTGGTCCTGTTGTTGTTCCACCTATGAGAATTCCGCTATTGTTCATGACTATTCCAACCTTGACAAAGCCAACTCCTTCATTGACTGTTGCATGTACTGTAGTGACCTTGAGCTCATTGCTTATCATCAGAGCTTCAGAGTCATTTATCATTGGATGTATGAATGCTAGCTTATCGTTCGTCACAATCATTGAGCCAACTATTGGAAGACCTAGGTAGGACCTCCTGAAAACGGTCAAGCCAAGCGAGGATGATATTTCCTTCTCAGCATCCTTCTCAAATGAATCGGAAATGTATGCTGCCTTATTGTTCACTGAAATTAAATTACCCAATGCCGTGTGCTTAGTTTTAATAATAGCAATTCTTATGGATCCTTCAAGAACTTCTTTCAGGGAATCGAGCTCTTCCTGCTTTATTATATCTGGAATCAATAAGCAGGAATCATTTCCAGCAACCAGCACTCCGATTATGTGCATCCCTGCAATGGTTGTCTCAACCGGATCAACCTGAAGCGTATCAGCTATTGCCCTCTTTGTGGCCTTGGAGATGTTAGGAGGAACAAGTGCTATCTTGTTGTTAGCAAAAAGAAAGACACCTATGTTCGGGTTTCTATATATGTTGAGCTTTGAAATATTCATGAATGGTAACACCGTTGCCGTAGGAAATTCTCAATTGGCTATAAAATAATGATATGAAACGTATAAATATAGTTTTTTGATTTATTATATTCCCTTTCACGCAGAAGATTGCTTGCTCTCTTCCTTGATCGGCTCCGGAAGTGTTACTTTGACAAGTTTGGGGATCCTCACCGTCTTCCCATCCTTTGTCTTTATTTCCTCCGATTCTTCAATTGATATAAGCACTTTTACCTTCCTTGGAGGTTTCTCAATCCCTCTTTTCCAGATGAGTTTGTTCAGCTTCTCATCAATGAGCACTCGCTCTGCATGGGTTCTCCTCTTTATCAGATCCCTCAAATATCTCACTGCCCGTGCTGCTCTCTTTGTTCTTCTAGTTGTGTATACCTTTGATAGATTAAGAGTTAGCTCCAGCCTGTTGCCCTTCATTACCAGCTTTCACCTCATACCTTTAGCTTTGTTCTCCTCCAATTCCTCCTCTTAAAATTGAATCTAACTTTTCGCAGGGTTTTCACAGATACCCAGACAGGAATGGGTTGGTTTGATTTCAGTGCCTTAGCCAGCCTTAACTTCTTTCCAAGAGGCTTGTAATGAGCCATAAATTAAACACCCCTGGTCTATTCCTTCTCCCTAATTTTTATATTATAATCCTTTCTGGATCGGGAATAGATGTCCTGAAGGATTTCCCTGAGCTGCTCATCAGATATTGGCTCAGAAATTCTGCCGCTCTGAGCTAGCAATATCAGCTGCTCCTCTATAAGCTGGGCTATCTCTGGTCGAACTAGCTTCACATTATTAAGCCTGTTCCTTGCCTCAGGCGTCAAAATTTTCCTCAGGATCTCTTGCTTTTGTGCCTCGAGCTCTGCTCTTCTCCTCCTTTCTTCCTCCGCACTCATTCTTCTCTGGAGCTCCAACAGCTTTCTCCTCTGAATTTCAGCCAGTTCCTCGTCGTATTCCTCTTCTCCCACTTTTCTACACCCTTATTATTGCATCTTTTGGCAGTATTGAGCTATTAAACTTCGCCTCTCTCTATTCAAAATATCTTTTCAGCTCGGGATTCCTCTCTACTAGCTCCTTCATTATCTCCTTGCTTATTCTATCGAGCATTGAAATTGCTGTTGGTGTGAGCTTTCTTCCGGCTCCCGGAACTCTCATCACCAAACCAGCAGATTCCAGCTGCTTCAAAATGTTTCTTATGATTGACCTGGATGCCCTTCTGAAGTGTGGGGGACTGCTTCCAAATCTCTTCCTTCCTCCATAGATAACGCTGAATGTACCTATTCCCACCGGCTCAGCTGACCTATATAGCTTCCTTAAAATCGATGCTGCTCTTACATACCACCAATCTTCCTGGACTGGAGGAAATTCCTTGCCGCTCCCGGTTTTAACGAATCTTGCCCAATCTGGAGGAAAGATCTTGCTTCCATATTCTTCCTTCAGCCTTACAGCTACTCTCCTTATCAACTCGTCAGCAGGCACTTGCATAACTGAAACCATTTCTTTCACCTTATGTGCTACCTACTGTTTCATGCAGCACGGGTTTACTTGCTGTTCAAGGTTTTTATATTTTAATACTGCTTGAAATTGAGTCATTCCCCAAAGGCTCTATCCCCAGCATCTCCCAGGCCGGGAACTATGTAGCCCTTCTCATTGAGCTCTGGATCAACATCTATTGTGTATATCATGGAGCTGGGATAAGCCTCGAGGAACCTCCTTATTGCTAGCTCAGTTGATATGACGTTAGCAAGTATTATCCTTTTTGGCTTTGCCCCCCTCCTCATCAGCTCGTTCATAACTGCTATAGCTGTTGAACCTGTGGCGAACATTGGATCGGCGATTATCAAATTATCATCTGAGTTTATCTTTGGAAACTTCACATATTTTATTTCTATGTTGAACCACTTGTCAGAGCTCATTCCAAGCTCTTCAACTCTTCTGGCACTGACTACTCCCTGCCTTGCTCCGGGTATTATCTTTATCATTCCCTCAACCAGGGGCATTGATGCTCTTAGCACCTGAACTATCACTACATTATCCATGTCAGGTATCCTGATGCCAGATGCTTTAACTCCGAGGGGAGTTTCCACAGTGGTTTGTTCGAGTGGAAAGTCTTCCACAATCCTGTAGGCGAGAAATATTCCTAATCTTACAAGACCTCTTCTGAACTCAATTTGCTTTGTGTTCTTGTCTCTCAAGGTTGTTAGAATTGCTTTTGCCAGAGGATGAGTTACAAATTTTACCCTTTCATCAAATTCTATTCTCAAGTCAAGCACCTTTCTTTTTTTGAGAATCAGGCATTATAAGATTTCTCATTGCTTCAGCCATTGTTTTTATAAATATGAAGGAGTTAATGCAGATGCTTAACTTAATGTATTCGAGCTCAAAATACACAACTATATGCTAACGAAAACAATATGAAAGGAACATTTGCATCTGAAAATTTTATCTGCTCTGTGATACTATTAGCTTGGCTGCCTCTGGGTCGTATTCCCAGTTCTGAGGTAGAACTCCCTTCCTCTTGTAATAGGTTGCCAGTCTCCTTATTTTGGACTCGACCTCCTGAAGCCCTTTCTTCACGTTTTCATCCTTTGGATGTTCGGACAGATGCCTCCTTATGTTTACAGCCCTTCTCATCAGATTGTAGAGGTCCTCAGGAATGGGGGGAAGCAGCTTTTTTTCCTTCAGTATCTGGGTTATTTTTTTGTTCGTAATCGATTTCACGAGTGGTATTCCATATTGGTCTCTCAGAATTATTCCTATCATTGATGGAGGGTAGCCCCTTCTTGCCAATTCAGCAACGAGCTCCTCCACTTCCTCTGGCTCCAAGCGAAGCCATTTAGGCACTCCCACCCTGACAGGACGCATGCTGTGAGATTTTCCCTTTTCTCTCGATTTGTTCATAGCATCTCAGCCCTTAAAGCATCTGCCAAAAAATTGGCCTTTTGAGATTATAAGCATTCTGATCGCGCTGACCTAAATTCCGCACTAAAGTGCAGGGTTCCTTGGGAGGCTTAGAGCTGCATTCTTAGCGAAGAATTGGTTAAGCTCTGCACAAGGTCTTATAGAATCACCTCTACCCTGCATAATGCAGAGCTAATGGAAATGCTATCCTTCAGAGTTTTTGGAACATATAGAGCTTAAAACCTTACCACACCCTCTCCGTCCTAAAGAGAGGAAGCTTTCAGTCGCAAGATTAAAAAGAAACGTGTTTTAGAGGAGCTCCGATGGCGAGAAGAAGATTCTGTATTCTCTCTCAAAGCTCTCCTTCGAATCTGAAGCATGTACTACGTTTTCCTGTATGTCCAAGGCATAGTCTCCTCTGATTGTACCAGGAGCAGCCTTCCTACCGTCCGTTGAGCCTATCATCAGCCTAACAACATCGATCGCCGAATCTCCCTCAAGAACCATAACAACTACTGGTCCTCTGGTAGCAAAATCAACCAGATCCTTGAAGAATGGCTTCTCCCTATGGGGTGAATAGAGGGATTCTGCCTGCTCTCTGGACATCTTCAGCATCTTCAGAGCAACAATTCGGAAGCCTTTTCTCTCGAATCTTGATATGATCTCCCCTACAAGCTTTCTTTCCACTGCATCTGGCTTGATCATGAGAAAAGTTCGCTCAAGCGCCATGGAAATTTACCTCCCTGCTTGAGAGGCCCTAGCTGTCCACTTGAGCTTCTCTGGCTTTCTGTTCATTACAATCATGTTCTTGTAGCATTTCCTACTACAGAACCACTGCACGCTTCCGTCCAATCTGACAAACATGAAACCTGTTCCCGGAGCAATCTCCTTCCCGCAGAATGAGCATTTTATGAGTTTGGGCATCTAGCAACTACCTCCTCTCATTTTCCTGAGAGCCTTCTTGCCTCTCTCTCTGTTTCCCTTAGTATCAGGATATCTCCTATCCTGACAGGACCCTTTACGTTCCTAGTGAGTATCCTTCCCTTGTCCCTTCCTTCAAGAACTCTGACTCTGACCTGAATGATCTCTCCAGTAACCCCAGTCCTGCCTATTATCTGTATGACTTCAGCTGGATAGCCAAATTCTTCTATTACAGCGGATCTTTCCTCCTTCAAACTCATTTTTGCTTTACCTCGTCAATCATTCCTAGGTTTATCCCTCAGATTATAAATTTTGAGGTTATGAAAAAATTGTGTTGATTTTTTCCTCTCAGCTAGACTTTGACTTGAGCTCGCTTACCTTAGATATTAGATCATTGAGCTCCTGCTTGGCTTCTCCTGGCTCAAGAACAGCGACAGCAGCAGATTGAACTTCGATACCAGCGGCTTCTCCCAGCCTCTTCTTGCTAGGAACGTAAACGTATGGTATCTTCTTCTCCTCGCAAAGCAGGGGAAGATGGGCAACTACTTCAGGAGGATCGACGTCCTCTGCAATAACTACGAGCTTGGCAACTCCCCTTTCAACAGCCTTTGTTGTCTCGTTTGTCCCCTTCTTCACCTTCCCTCCCGAGGACCTTGCTTTTTCGACTAACTTGTATGCCTGTTCTGCAAGCTCCGGTGGAACTTGGAATCTCACATAGAAAGGTTTTGACATGGTCTATTCATCTCCCTCTCTCATTATTCGAGGGGGCTTATTTCATCCCCAAAGAGGCTATGTCGAAATGGGGTTTATTAGTTTAAGCTTGCACTGGATCACTAAAATGAGAGAAATTTCATTCGTGAGTGTAGATGAAGGTTGCTACTGGAGATAGGGATTTCAGGACAGCAAATCCGATTCTCACAAGTTGAACATTTTTTCCAAGGAAATTCCGCAGCTTTTCTCCATCCTCCACTGCCCCCTCCCTGTAGTCTGGGCTTTTACTATTACTTTTTTTATTAGTATCAAATATTGTTGCCAGCTTTGCATTCTTCTTCTGCACCCACTGAACAATGCTTAGCTCCTTTTCCCTAGCATATGAAAGCTCCTTGGATATCATCACCAGCTTTCCACCATCTATTCTGTAGTTTCCAAGCTCCATTAGTCTGAGCTCTCCATTCCTCTCCTTCAGAGCGTATTCATAGTCTTGTTTCGATATCAATATTCTATCGCCCGAACAAACGGTGAATTCTCTGCTACCCAGCTCTGCCCTATCAGGATGATAGGGGATCCTGGTTGTGATGCAGCCTTCCTCTTCCCTGTTCTCTATTATCAGCTCAATTGGCTCCTCAACGAACATCAGTCTAGGAGATACCGGATCGATTATCTTCCTGTTCTCCGATGCTAAATTTGCGAAGCTTATGCTTGCGTCGGATTGCTTAGCTCCAACGGTCATTATCACGCTTCTAATTGCCTCTGCTTTTATTCCTCTCTCTCTCAGACCCATTATGGTTCCGAATCTCGGATCATCTGGGCCTGAATATGCGCCTCCGCTCTCCTTTAATATCTTCTTTATCTGGGACTTGCTCATTATGAATTCTTCCAGCCTGAGCCTTCCAAGGTGAATGGCTACTGGCTGCCTCCAGCCAAGATGATCAAATAGATGTTTCTGCTTCATTGTGTTCTGAAGGTGCTCCTTTCCTCTAATGATGTGGGTTACTCCCATGAGATAATCATCGACAGCACTAGCAAAGTTGTAGGTTGGCCAAACGATGTATTTTGATCCTACAATTGGATGCGGATATCTCTCGGTATTGATAATTCTGAACGCTACCCAGTCTATTAAGCTCTTATCGCTATAGCTCAGATCGGTTTTAACTCTGAGCACTGCCTCTCCTTCCTTATAGTAACCGGAAAGCATTCTCTCAAAAAGCTCCAAGTTATGCTCAGGAGGCTTATCTCTGTTTGGATGGATTTCTCCTTTGCTCAGCATTTCCTCATAGTTCTCCTTAGTGGTATCGTCGACAAAGCCTCCTCCTCTCATGATGAGCTCTTTAGCAATTTTATAATATATGGGAAGCCTCAAGCTCTGGATATATTCCTCATCCCACTTTACGCCTAGCCATATTAGATCCTCCCTTATCTGCCTGTAAGCATCAACCATTGGGGTCTTTATCCTTGGATCTGTGTCTTCAAATCTCAGGATGAACTTCCCGTTGTACATCCTAGCATATTCGTAACTCAAAATTGCTGGCCTCGCATTTCCCAAGTGTATGACAAAATCAGGGTTTGGAGCGAACCTTGTTGTTATTCTCTCAAATTTATCAACATCTGGCAAGGGAGGCAGCCTCTTTGCTTCCTCCTTCTTTTCCTGTTCGAGTTTGATCTCGGGAAACTCGCTCCTGAGCATCTCCTCCTGCTGCTGTCTGCTCATGGAGTTCACTTTCTCAACAGCTCTAGATACAATTTCCACCACTTCCCTAGCCCTAGTCTTCAGCTCTGGCTTTTCTCCGAGAACCTTTGATACGACTGCACCAGTTTGGGCTTTTCCTTCATGCTTTATAGCATTTATAAGTGCATGCTTCAGTGCTATTCTCTCCAGTCCATCCCCTTCCTCCATGCCTGCTCAACACCTTTGCCTGATCCTCTGTATTAAAAACAGAATATATTTCTCTGATTCAGAGGCATATCTTGCTGAACAAGACTAATAACCGTTTCCAACCATAAATTTCTGCAGTTTTTGCTAACATGTTTTTCTTTCTTCTCCAAGCTTCACATTAGCTATTATCACTCTGAATGAAAGTCATGGAAATTTTTCCAGCTAAATAATCTCTGGGCTTTCCACACAGCTTCCCAGGCTGATTCCAGACATCCTGCAGAGACTAAAAAACTCAACATAGAACAGACTTCTCATACTCAAACGGAGAGGCTGATTTCTCTGCCAATTTCAGTTCATACAGCTTCAATGAAGTATTTTGGAAATAATCATTTTCTCCTCTTAATGACAAGATACGCTATGTCCCTAAGGAGAACTAGATAATCATCTTCAGCAAATCCCTTCAAGCTTTCCAGATTTCTCAGCGCCTCCTCAACAAGCCCTTCAGCTTTCCTCCTTGCATACTCGAGAACACCGAGCTTCTCCATGATCTCAGCAGCTTCTCTATACTTTTCTCTTTCCAGATCCTTTTTTCCAAGGACATTCTCGATTGTTCTCCTATCATCACCGCTTGCCAGCTCGAGTGCCCTCAGAACGAGAAGAGTCTTCTTCCCTTCCCTCAGATCGCTATAAACAGGCTTTCCTGTCTCCTCCTCTTTTCCATAGATTCCCAGTATATCATCTACTATCTGGAAGGCCAAACCGAGATTCTTTCCGAACTCTGATATCTTCTTCAGCTCCCTCTCTTCTGCTCTCCCCAGAACCGCTCCTATATATGTTGATGCCTCAATTAGGGCAGCGGTTTTTTTGTATATCATTTCCATGTACTGCTCCTCACTCACTCGATCGATTTTCTCGAACATCATATCAAGAGCCTGCCCCTCAGCAACAGTTATGGATGCCCATGCTAGCTTTCTTGAGGCTTCAATGCATCTGTAGTTGCTCAATCTCTGTGTGCAATAAGAGAGGGGAACATGGAGGCTAAGGGAGAAAAGAAGATCTCCAGCCAAAATTGCCACTGGAACACCGTAAAGCTTGTGAACTGTCGGAACACCCCTTCTATATTCATCGTTGTCCATTATATCGTCGTGAATTAGAGTGAAATTGTGAAATAGCTCAACTCCAGTAGCAAAGGGTAGCAAATTCTCCTCGCTTGCCCCAAAGGCAAGACCGCTAGCAAAAACTAGGGCTGGTCTGAGCCTCTTCCCTCCTGCTCTAAATATATGAAAGGAGGCACTGTAGAGCTCCTCTGGATCCCCTTTTATGCTGAGAGCGGTGTCATTGACCATTTTTGCTACTTTATTGAAGAATTCTCCAAGCTCAATCAAGCTTCTTTCCCTCCATTTTATGTTTTTTTCCAATGAAATTAACATTTTCATTGTAGCTCCTTGAAGAAACGGATATCTCCCTCTGTGAAAGCCAGGAAAGTATTTTTGGTCCAAGAACTACTGGCACTTTCTTCAAATCGTCAATGCTCCTTGCTCCAACCAAGAACATAACTCTCTTCAGAAGATAGATATAGCCAGACACGAGGTCCCTGAGCTCCTTATCGGAGAAAGCAACTGCTTTCAATGCTGGGAGGGCAAATCCTGCAAGGTCAGCGCCAAGAGCCAGCGATTTTGCAACATCCAGGCCGCTCCTTATCCCTCCGCTGGCTATTATAAAAAGATCTTCCGAAACGCTCCTCGCCTCTAGTATTGAGATTGCTGTGGGTATACCCCAGGAAGCAATCTCCTGAATTCCCGGAATTTCGATCCTTTCTCCTTTCTTCTTTCTTCTGATTATCTCGACCTTTACCCAATTTGTTCCTCCAGCTCCCGAGATGTCGAAGATCTTTACTCCAGCTCCAGCCAGCATGCTGACAGTCTCCCTTGACATTCCACTCCCAGTTTCCTTAACTATTATGGGCACTTGAAGAGAATCTACGACCTTTTCTATTTTCTCCAATATTCCCCTTAGGTCTGTGTCTCCCTCGCTCTGAAAGACCTCCTGAGCAGGATTCAGGTGAATAGCGAGAGCATCGGCCTCTATCATTTCAACTGCTCTTTCAGCTATTTCCACAGCTCTATTTCCAAGCTGCTGAGCGCCTATGTTTGCTATGACTGGTACGCTCCTTGCCTCCTCCCTCACAACCTTGTAGGTCCATGCAAGCTCCGAATTTTCCAGGGCAGCCCTCTGGCTTCCCACTCCAATAGCTATCTTGAGTTCTTCAGCTATTCTTGCTAGGTTCCTGTTTATTTCTCCAGCAGCATGATGCCCTCCAGTCATTCCTGTTATCATGAGTGGAGAGCTTAGGCGCTTTCCGAGGAATGATGTTGAGGTGTCCACTTCATGAAGGCTCATCTCTGGTAGGGATCTGTGTATGAGATTCACTTCTCCAAAGAGGGTATCTCCTGCTTCAACATCATCCGAGAGAGCGATGATTATATGATCCAATTTCCTCTCAGCAGTGCCCATACAATCACCATTTCTCGCAACATATAGCGCTTTAGTTGTTAAATTTAAATGTTTTTATGAAGTTCACTGGAAAGCTCTCATATTATCCTTGTACCCCTCACATCAGCTCCAAGAAGTGCTCCCAGCACTCTTTCCTCAATTCTTCCATTGATTATAAGGACTTCTGGTCTTTGAGATAGAGATGAGAGATAGCTGTAGATCTTCATAATTTTCCCCAACAGCCCGCTAGTCACATCAACTGTTCCGTTACTCGTGAAGCTTATTTCACTGATGATTTTGGGTATGTCCTCGGCTCTAATTGTCTCAATCAAGGTTAAAGGGTTCGAAGGATTTCTCATAACGCCATCCACATCTGTAGCAAAAATTATCCTATCGGCTCCGATTCTGCTTCCCATCATGAGAGCCAGATCATCGCCTGATATGATCTTGGGTTCGCATCCCCTTTCTCCAAGCACAACATCTCCAAATGTAACTGGCAGCAATCCTGCATCAGCAGCCTCATAGAGAGGCTCGAGGGAACAGTTGAACCTTGATTCTCTGCAGGAGTAAAGGCACATGCTGTGGGGAGGATAGGTGACTGCTCTGAGCCCAGCTCTTAGCAAATGGGTCATCACAATGCTGTTGAGATTCATCATGGCAGAGGAAATGCCTGGAACGGAAGTTGGGTGAAGCTTCCCATGCTTATCGATCTCGCTCTTGGCAGCTACATGCCCAAAGGATCCACCTCCGTGGACAACTAAAATTAAAGCACCTTTATCTTGAGCCTCTTTCATCCTTCTCGCCAGAGATTGAATGATTTCCTCTCTTGCTGTGTATGCCTTGGCCTTATCAGTTATCAGGCTTCCTCCAAGCTTAAGAACAACTTTCATTTTTTTCTGCCACCCCCTATTCTGTAGAAGCACAGGGCTGATGGAGTGTCAAAAGAGTAAACCCCTTGTCTCATCGTTGGAACGCCATACATATAATGAAAAAGGGAATTTATGCCCCTCTCTGAAAGATTCCTCTTCTCCTCATTTTCCTCCAGGATTGATTCATAGTGATCAAAAAGGAAAAGGGAGTTCATTTTGGCTATGAGATCCGCCATCCTCTGCTCCAAAACAGGGGCATTTCCAATTCTCAACCTTTTCTTTGGGTAAACATCAATGGGAGGAGTGCTTATTTCCCTCAACTCAGAGGCTGAAAAGAGAAGAGATATCTTCTTCCTCGTGGCAATGGAAAGAGATTTACCAAGATTCCTGAAAAAGCCCAAACGCTCAGATAGGATCCCCTCAACTATCTCGTCCTTATCCTCATCCGAAAAGCTCTCCTCATAGTACTGTGAGGTTAGATCTATCAGCTTGAGAAGAGAGGAGACAAGCATTGATGGGATGAAGCAGCTGTGCTCCGTCTCCACATATACCCTGAGGAGAAAGGAATCGGGAAGGGCTTCCTTCACGATAACGTTCATGGCATTTCTCAGCTGGCGAAGCGCTTCTCTACAAATTTTCCCCTCTATTTTTACTGCCCTCTTTCCAGATCTCGAAATATTCAGTTCCACTGCGAAAAATGCTGAAGTTTTGTATATGAGGATGTGAGGATCCCTATCGGGGACTGGAACAAATAGAGGCAGATATAGGCTTTCCAAACTTTTCATCAATATCACTTTCTAAGGGAAAAGCGAGCAGAGAGATACCCAACCACTGCATCCCTCTCTCCTGTCACATCCCCGGATGTTGCATATTTGAGTAGCTCCGCTCTGCCACCGAGGATTCTTGAGAGGTGCATTAGAACCATAACCCCACCAGGACCACACATTGAGACATCGTTCTTCACAATATGCTCGAAGAACTTTCTAGTATCTCCTTGTGCTATCTTCTCGAATGTTTCCAGATCTTTTTTCATGACAAGATCGTGGGGTTCGTAGTGCGACATATCTGTGCTAGCAATGAATATAGCGTCTCTGCCAAGCTTCTTTACTCCCTCCAGCAGCTCCTCAGCAAGGGCCTCAGCAGTCCTCGGAGACTGCTCCTTCATGGCAATAGGAAGGATCCTTGGCGCTTCACTATAGATGAACTGAATGAAGGGGAGCTGTACCTCAATGCTATGCTCGTAGAGATGGGCGCTGAACTCTGGCAGAGCTACCCTGGAGTTGGCTATCATGTAATCCCTCAGCTCAACATCTACTTCAACCCTTCCAAGAGGTGTCCTCCAGTACTTCCATGGAGCAAGTGATACGCTGGGACCTAAGCCTGTGTGGTTTGGACCTATTATGATTATGGTCTGCGGCTTCTTCTCCCTTGAAAGAGATAGGTACGTGTGGGCTGCCACAGGACCAGAATAAAGATATCCAGCATGAGGCGAAATATATCCTATTGATGCTCTCTCAGTTCCAGCAACCTTCTCTGGAAGATTGCCTGGACCTATAGGATGAAGAAATGCCCTCCTTATCTGCTCTTCAAGCGAGCTTCTCCTCAGCTCATAGAATGTTCCAGCAGCTACGGGTTCCCGCTCTGGCTCAACTGTCAAGCCTTTCCACCAATTTTTGTTTCGAAGGCATCGGGCGACTCAGGAAGATCTGCATTTGGAAGCAGCTCTCCCCTCTCTCTCAGAACCTGACGCGTCAGAATCCAATAGAGAAGGGCAAGGCTCCTTCTTCCCTTGTTGTTGGCAGGAATTACGAGATCTATTCCCTCTATCCTGTTATCAGTATCGCTGAAAGCTACTACAGGAATTCCTATTCTGAAGGCCTCTGTTATAATCTGCTGATCCGCCCTAGGATCTGTTACAAGAACCAGCTCTGGTTCCATGTAGTACTCCAAATGCGGGTTGGTGAGGATCCCTGGGATGATTCTGCCAGTTATGCTCTTTGCCCTTGTGTACTGAGAAAACTTCTTGACGGATTGATGCCCGTACTGCCTAACGCTGACTGCTACTACCTTTTCTGGCTCGTATCTAGCTATCATCTTGGAGGCAACTCTCAGCCTCTCATCTATCTTCCTCACATCCAGCACATAGAGACCATCTGGTCTTATTCTGTAGACGAACTCCCTTATTGCCTTGTTGCAGACATACGTTCCTATATGCACTCCCGCTGCAAGGTACTGATCAATTGGTACTAGAAGCTCGAGAGCATGGGACTCTATTTCACTCTTCATCTTGCTTTCTTCATTTGACAATGGAATCACCTCATGGGCTTGAACTTTATCACTTGATCTATCAACTCAACATGTGAGATGAGGGTTCTTCTGCAGCAATACCTCGTAACTCCCAGATCATCGAGCACCTTGTCTGGGTCTTCTCCATTCTCAACCCTCTGCTTGAATGGCTCCCAAAGATGCCCTATGGGCTTTCCGCATGTATAGCATCTCACCGGAATAATCAAAATTCATCACCTGTAGGACTTCTGCCACCTTCTTCTGGCGCTGTACCTCATGTACTTTTCTGGCTCGGTCTGTCTCGGATCCCCAGCAAGCATTACCCTGTCATACTCGAGAAATATTCGTTTCAGCTGCTCGCTCTCAAAGAACTTCACAAGACCTCGGGATATAGCAGTCCTCACAGCATCAGCCTGAGCCATTACTCCTCCTCCATTAACTCTAACAACAATATCAACCTTTCCCCTGAGCTCACTTCCAAGAAGCATTATTGGCTCCATAACTTTGTTTCTGAAAAGCTCTATTGGATGCAGCTCAAGAGGAATTTCGTTTATGTAAACCCTTCCCTTTCCTTCCTTTATTAGAGCTCTAGCAACCGCAGTCTTTCTCTTTGCTGCTGAAAGGACAAACTTCATGCTTTTACACCCCATCCTAGAGCTCTTGCGAGCTCACCAACAGTTATTCGCTTGGATTTCAGCTTTGAGGAATCTGCCTCCTCTAGCCTCAAGAAATTCCTTCCCTCCAGCTCTTTGGGAATGCCTATATAAACTTTCAGGTTCTTATATGCTTCCTTCCCTCTTGGCTTATTTGGAAGCATGCCCTTCACTGTCCTCTTTACTATACCAGATGGAGTTCTTGGCCTCCTCATTCCCTGCTTTTCGGGATTTCTGAAGGTCCTCACCTTCCATAGGTTTCTGTATCCCTCAACAACCCTCTTCATGTCGCCGCTCAGAACAGCCTTTTCAGCATTGACTACTGTAACCTTCTTTCCCTGAAGCAGCATCTTTGCTATTGTGGAGGCCATTCTCCCCAATATTAAGCCTGAAGCGTCTATGAAAACTTCCTCTTCCTTTGCCTGCATGCCTATCACCATTGCTACTTGATTATTTTGATCCTTGATCCTTTCAACTGCGAAGCAATTTCCTGTGAGCTAGCAGTTTCTCCAAGTAAAAGGATTCTGCATCCTGCACTGTTCAATTTCTCAAATGCTTTCTGCGAAAAGCTCTCAGCAATAACAGTAATTTTCTTCTCAATCTTACCAGCACCGAGGACTTTTCCAGGAACAATAATTACCTCTCCACTGCTTGAATACCTGTTTATCTTAGACAGATTAACTGCAATTCTCCTTCTCCTTGGAGAGCTGAGGAGCTCTGCAACTCTCTCCCATAGGCTTTGACCTGTTTTAGCAGAGAGGCCTCTCAGTCCTCTTATAACCTTTCTCCTGTGTAAGTTCGTTGTTCCCGTCCTGCTCATTATGCCTCACTCTCTATTTTGTTCAGTATATCCTCAAACTGCTTCAGCTTCTCCCTCAGTACCGAGAGGGAGAGCCTAATAATTGTCTGAGGGGAAAGGGATCCTGTTGACTCCAGCCTTAGAATCCTCTCATTATCAAGATAATTAACCTTAATGCATCCCCTGCATTCCTTCTCCTCGCAGAATCTCAGAATGCTTGTATTCGAAAAATTTTCAATCTTTATTTCCCCCTTCTTTTTCCTCGAGATCTCCTCCGCGAGTTCTTGACTGAAGCTTGATATGCACTTTAGGCAGGCTGTGCTATCCTGGCAGTAGGATAAATCATATTCTACCAGGGGAATAGATAGGAGGAGTGAAAGCGAGACTGGACTCCACTTTATGTGCTCCTTCCCTCTTCCTAGCCTTAGCTCGAGCTCTACTGCTATCTTCTGCCCTTTTCCAAGAACTATTATGGGGATCTCAGGTATGGCTGGATAGACTTGGGGATCCTCGAGCCTTATGTCCCTTGCATAAACTACCTTTTTTTCGCTGTCCTGATTTGAGACCTCGAGATAAGCCCTTGTATAGCATCCCTCGCACTGAGGGCACTCCATGCATTTCTCCGGTGAGCCATACTTCTCTATTGCCTCCTCGCTGTGGAATGGAATCATCGCTAATCTGTGAGCAAGCACCTCGTCATGGAGAATTGAGTTATTCTCCAGAACCAGCACGCTGTCGACAGCCATTGTCGGGACCTCCTCTATCATCAGCCTTCGCACAGCTGAGAGCAGCTCAGTCGGAGCTCCCACCACTCTTAGCTCAGCAGTTTCTCCCTTTACTGAAACGCTCTTGATTTCCATAGACATGACCTTTTGAATGCTCTCTTAGACTCTCCTTCCTCTTCTTCCTCCAGGTCTCCTTGTGGAGTCGTGCGGTATGGGAGTAACGTCCTCTATTCTCCCTATTATGAAGCCAGATCTTGCCAAAGCCCTTATTGCTGCCTGCGCTCCAGGTCCTGGAGTTTTAAGTCCATGTCCTCCGGGTGCTCTAACCTTTATGTGAATCGCCGTTATGCCTCTCTCCATAGCCAACTGTGCAGCTCTTGAGGAGCTTATCATTGCTGCATATGGAGAGGGCTTCTCCCTGTCAGCCTTAACAACCATGCCGCCTGAAACTCTTGAGGCAGTCTCTGCTCCAGAGAGATCGGTAATATGAACTATTGTGTTGTTCAAGCTTGAGTAGATATGTGCTATACCCCACTTTAGCTCTCTAGAAGAAAGCGCCATTGCTCTCACCTCGCCTCCTCAAGCATCTTTCTGAACGGACTTCCGGGAAGTATCTCGACAAGATCCTCCTCAGCCCTGCTTACCAAGTATCCGGGACTTGTAACCCTCCTACCTGCAATTCCAATGTGACCATGAACTATGAGCTGTCTAGCCTGATATGGAGTTCTTGCCAAACCCTTCTGATATACTATTGTCTGAAGTCTCCTGTTGAGGATCTGCTCAACTGAAATTGAAAGGAGATCATCCAGCGTTGACCTCTCTCCAACTATTCCCAGAGCCACAAGCCTTCTTATGAGCCCCTCTTCCTCAGCCTTTCTTGCAGATTCAGGCAGTGCCTGAAGCTGCCTTGCCCTGTGCCTGATCTTCCTGGCCATTGTCTGGGCTATCCATATTTCCCTCTTGTTTCTCAGGCCATATTTGCCCATGATTCTCATTTCTGTTTCAAGTCTTGCCTTATCCCAGGGATGCCCAGGACCACTCCACTTTTTCCTGAGCTTTCTCGGATCGCCCACTCAGATCACCCCTGCCCTCCAGGCTGCTGCTTCTTGCCCTTCTTTGAAACTCCCACCGTCACTCCGAGCCTTCCAGTTGTATGGGTTCTCTGTCCTCTAACCTTTAGGCCCAGAGCATGCCTAATTCCCCTCCAGCTCTTGATCTTCTTCTCCCTCTCTATGTCCTGCTTAACCCTGAATATTAGCTCTGAGCCAATCAGATGGAAATCCTCCCCAGTCTCTATGTCCTTTCTCCTGTTGAACATCCAGGAAGGAAGGAGCTTTTCTTCGTGAATGCTCGAAATGGCTCTTTCTATTCGCTCTATTTCCTCATCGCTCAAGAAGCCAGTCCTCTTCTCTGGATCTATGTTCAGCCTCCTGAGGAGAGTGAAAGCAGTTGTATAGCCTATGCCCTTAATTCCAGCAAGGCCGTAGGCTAGCTTCTTCCTTCCATCAAGATCCGTGCCAGCTACCCTGACTATGTAGCGGAATCCCTCCTGTTCTGCAGACATGTGAAATCTACGCTCCTGTGAATTCTTTATACATAACCATCAGCTTGAGTATGCGCTTAAGTTATATGGAGTAAAGGGTTTTTATATTTGATTTTTGCTGCTATCAACATTTATTTAACCTTTCCATAAAAATCAAAAAAGATCTTTTTTTCCTCATAACAAAAAAGCAGCTGAGAAAGCAATGTCTGGGAAGAAGCTAAGAGTGAGCAAAGAGGAAGTGCTGAAGGGAAGCATATACAAAACAATGATTAAGCTTGGAATACCTCTTGCGCTCTCGGAAATGGTTCAGGTACTCTATGATTTGGCAAACGTATTCTGGCTTGGAAGGCTTGGAAAGGAGGCAGTTGCAGCTCCATCTGCATCCTGGCCTCTCATCTCCACTTTCATGGCTGCAATGAGTGGATTGCTCGCTTCGGGAATTTCGCTTGTTTCTCAGTACAAGGGGGCTGATGATGTGGAGGGAATGAAGAAGAGCGTTGGGCAGGTATACTTCTTGGGGATAGCTGCCAGCATTGTCGCGAGCATCCTAGGCCTTCTCAGCATTCCGCATTTACTCAGAGCAATAGGAATACCTGATGACACTTTTCCCTATGCCCTCTCATACTCTAGAATATTCTTCATAAGTACCATATTCATTTCGCTCTGGGAGAGCTTCAGAGCAGTTGTATCGGCAAGCGGCAATACAGTACTTCCAATGAAGCTGAATGCCTTCGGTATAGCCATGAATGCTTTGCTGGATCCCTTTCTAATATTGGGCCTCGGGCCTTTTCCAGCTTTAGGAGTAGAGGGAGCAGCAATTTCAACGCTGATCTCCAGATTCATTGTCTCAATAGTGTCGCTCAGGATAATAACAGGAGGATCAATTGGTGTGAGGCTTGAGAGGAAATATATGAGGCCGGACAAGCAGATGCTGAAGCTAATGCTCAAGATCGGTGCTCCTCTATCTCTCTCCTGGCTCATGGACGGGCTTGGATTCACCGTGCTCACCTCTATAATAAGCATGGAGGGCAGCACTGCCCTAGCAGGATGGGGAGTTGGGGATAGGCCAATGAACCTTCTTCACTTTGCAGTGATAGGTTTCATAGGAGCCACGAGCATAATGGTTGGACAGAGCCTTGGAGCAGGGCTTCCAGATAGGGCTAGAGAAATAGCAAAAAAGGCTCTAGTCATTGTCTCAATAGTAGGTTTGCTGGGAGGAATCGCATTTGCAGCTTTTGGAAGATCGATAGCTCTCTCCTTCATAGATGATCCCGATGTTGTTGAAGCTGCAGCAGAGTTCTTCCTATATATGGGGCTCACGATAGTTTTCTTCGAGATAATACAGCTGATGGGGGCCGTAGCACAAGGCAGCGGACACACCAGGTTCATGATATTCATAAGCTTAGTCAGAATATGGCTTATAAGAAATCTCCTAGCTTATTTGCTCGGACCTGGCCCCATTGGGATGGGAATTAGGGGAATATGGATAGGAATGTCCCTGAGCAATGTGATTTCCGGAATATTTGCTCTAGCCTGGATAGTAAAAGGAAATTGGTGGAGAGCAGTAATAAAGTGAAAGATCTTTTACTTGAGAACTTTCTCTCTGATCTCATCGATCCATTGAGAAGATAGGGACTCGTAGAATGCCTTCAGCAGCTCAACCGAGTTGTGGAGATCTCTCAGATCCAGCAATTCTACCTGGCTGTGAATGTACCTTGTTGGTATGCTTATCGTCCCAGCAGGAACTCCCTCCTTGTTGAGCTGAATAGCTGAGGAGTCAGTTGTTCCTCCCGTGAGAACCTCTGCCTGGTAGGGGATCCCCCTGCTTTTAGCAACAGATATGAGCCTCTCAAGAATTTTTGGATGCGTGAGAAGGCCAGAACCGCTTCTTCCATCAACAATTTTTATTGCAGGACCCTGCCCTATCTTCGCAACAGCCTCATGCTCCTCGACATCTGGAACATCGTTGGCAGTTGTTGTATCGAGTGCAATGGCTATGTGTGGAGATATCTGGAAGGCGCTCGTTTTTGCTCCCTTCAAGCCAACCTCCTCCTGAACCGTGGCTACGAAGTAGAGAGTAACTTCCTTAGGCTCAGACTCTATGAATGCCTTTAGAGCAGCAACAAGGCCAACCCTGTCATCTAGAGCCTTCCCAGTCACTCTGTACTCTGTGAGAGATACAAGCTCCTGGTCAAATATAATCCTGGAGCCCTTCTCAACTCCAAGAGATAGAGCCTCATCCCTGGAAGAAGCCCCAATGTCTATGAAGAGCTTGTTCATCTCAATGACCTTCTTCTCCTCCTCTGGAGTTATCAGATGAGGAGGCTTAACTCCTATGACACCTTTTATCCATTTCCCGCTGCTTGTCCTCACCCTTACTCTGCTGCCTGGGAGCACCCTCTCATTCCATCCCCCTATTGGAGAGAATCTCAGAAAGCCCTTATCATCAATGTGCTTCACTATCAAGCTTATTTCATCCATGTGAGCAGCTATCATCAGCTTCCTGTCCGATTCACCTCTCTTCAGAGCTATAACGTTTCCCATGGAATCAATCCAGAGCTTGTCGGAGCTATCCCTCAAATCCTCTATCAGAATGCTTCTTACCTCGTCTTCAAGGCCGCTTGGGCCATTTGCATCTGCATATTTCTTTAGGAGAGAGAAGTATTCACTATAGTTAAACTGTTTCATCCAAATCATCCTCGCTCTATTTGATTTTTTCGGGTAGATTAAATTTTTATTCTTATTTCGTGAAATCATCCACAGAGAAATGCCGGGGTGCCCGAGCGGACTAAGGGGCTGGCCTTGAGAGCCAGTTCCCCATTGGGGGAGCGCGGGTTCAAATCCCGCCCCCGGCGCCTAGACTCCTCGTGAACCTTGCGATTTCTTCCAAGGAGCCAATAAACTTGTCTCTAGGCTGACCTCCTCCCCGCCCTAAGGGGCGAGGCTTTCGGGATTGTAAAAAGCTATTCACTGGGAAGGTATTGTGGTTCTTGCCTCTGGATAGATCTCCAGGACTTTTCTAACTATTTCCTCCTGTATTAATGGAAGCTTGGATGCGTTTACAAGCTCCAAAACAACATCGAAAGCATACTCGTTTTTCCCGGCCCTCATGAGTATCTCCGGATCTGATGCCAGCTCCGGCCTTACGAGAGATGCTATCTCCCTAAGCCTATCTATAACTTCCACTGGATTCCTGCTCTGTGGAAGGAGAAAGGAAATGATATGAATCGATCCTATGTGCGTAGTTCTGTTAACTATTATTGAGGATGCAAGCTTTGTATTAGGAATAAATATTCTTTCCCTCTTTGCGCTCTCCAGAACTATTCCAGATTCTTTTTCCTCTATGACCCTGCCATACTGTCCATCAACCTCTATCCAATCTCCCAACTTGATCAATCCAGTTCCCCTCACAGCATACTGCGCTCCCCAGTTTCTCAGAGAATCGGAGAATGCTATTATGAGAGCGAGCCCAACAAGAAGGAGAAGGGTGGTTAGTATAGATGCCTCAGGAGATATGATTGCAATTGCGATTAGAGCTGCAACAAGATATATGATATACCTGATTACATCCTCTATCTCCTTCCTCACTCTCCTATCCATGGATCCAGCAACCCTGTCAAGTATGCGGGATATGTACTTGGTAAGGAAGTATATTGCTAATACGAAGGCTCCTGCGGCGAGCAGCCTCAGGAGGAGGAGAACAACAGGGCTTTCAAGCAGGCTCAAGACTTTGCACCTCCATTCAAAATATTCTCCAAATATGCATGAGCACTGCATAGATCGCTGGAAATATGTGTTGCATACCTCTCCAGTCCATTGGGGATGTTCCCCCTGTCTATGAGAATGAATATATCGGTCTCGAAGTGCATGCAGAGGTCTGGAAGGGAGTCACCTATACCTATGCTGGGCTCCCTTTTCATTTTTCTTGAAACCTCCCTCTTGCAAACGGGACATCTAATGCACCAGGGGGTTTCTATTATGTTGCTTCTGAGCAATACTCTTCCAGTTATCTTATTACTTTCATCGACATCCAGTATGGGGGCATGTATTTTAACTCTATTGAGAAAGCCCATATTTGATAGTATCGCCTCAGCCACCTGCCTGTATGATAGCGTAACAATATTTACCTCAAAGCCCCTCTTTATGAAAGATTCGATGATTTCCTTTGAGCAAGGGCTCATCCTCGTCTTTCTTGCTGCACTTAGCACATCATCCATTCTTCTTCCAGCTAGAATTGAAGCTATCTTTCTTGACTTCTCCTCTTCAGGTATAGGGAGCTTTAGAATCTCCAGAGTCCTTCCCATCAGACCTAGCTCCCTATCTATGACCTGTATGCTCCTCTCCTCAGTCAATGTCATGTCGAGATCGATGAACACGCTCATTTTCCTATCCCCTCGCTCCTTTCAGAATATCCATGAGCTTCTTGAGAATCTCTCCGGATCTGCTCTTCTTGACAGCTATCTCCACAATGTCCCCCCTCACTATCTCTCTGATATCCTTCTCTCTACCGTCGCTTAGGGAAAAAGCAGCTATGCTCTTCACACCATCCATCTTCGGGATCTTCTCAAATATTGAATCGATTAGGGAAATTGAGTTCACAGGTCTCAGTACTATGAAGTTCATGCTCATGCTTCTAGGGAGAACAAGCTCAGTTGGCCTATCGATTGAGAGAAGGGCTTTTACCTCATTCACAACTGAATCGACTGGGCTGAGAACAAAATCTGATCCGCTGCTGTACAAAAGCTCAACATTCATAGGATTATTTGCAAGAGCTATAACGAGGGGGACTGAGTAGTGCTTTTTTGCCCTCTCAACAATGCTGGCATTTAGCGCATCAGAGTCGGTCAGCGAGAAGAGGGTATCCGCAATTCTTATTCCAGCATTTTCCAGTGTAAGGCTTTCAGTCAAAGGGCCGTGGACTGCTCTTCCAGAAACTAGCTTGCTCATCACCTCAGCAACCTCAGGTGAGCGCTCAACAGTGTAGATGATTCCGCTGGGGTCAGACTCTCTTATTGCCTTCAGAATGAACATAGAGAAGTGAGTGGATCCTATTACAATGTGCCTCAAGGAATCTCAGCCTCCACAGCTTTCATCTTCATCTCAGAAAGCATTCTCTCTTCTTCCATCCTCGACAGCTTTCCATCCTTCACAGCTCTTCTGAGTATTGTTTCAGCTACCTCATACGCCATTTCAGTTAGCATCGGAAGGGGCTTCATATCGTGATCCTTGTAGCCAAGATGCCTCTCAACAATCCTGAATCCGCTTCTGAATATATCTATTACTATTCCTATGTCAACACCCCAGCCAAGCTCCCAATCAACTGAGGAGAAGGCATCTCTAGTTCCCGCAATTTCTCCGCTGAGAGGCTGAGAGAGCTTTGCGAGCTCTGGATAGAACATCCTGAGAAGGGGCTTAGCTACAAGTTCTGTCACCCTACCTGATGCCCTCTCGAAGGTTCCCTTAACGAAGTCCGCCTCCCCCCTTCTGAGGGGATCTATGAGCTTCTCAATGAATTCAACAGAGAGATTCTTGATGTCTGCATCAAGGAAAGCAATTATGTCTCCCTTCGAGAAGTAGAAGCCATCCCTCATGGCAACGCCCTTTCCAGGATATCTCAGAAGGCTCTGATAGACTACCCTAGCTCTATTTCTCCTAGCTATCTCTGGAGTGCCATCAGTGCTCATTCCATCTACAACTATTACTTCTCTAACTCCCTGAACCTTTCTAGCTATCTTTATCGAGCGAGAAATGAACCTGGCTTCATCCTTAGCTGGAAAAACTATGGAGATGTCCATCTTCAATCCTGAATATTCTGGATAGAAGAAGAAATTAAAAGTTTAGGAAAAAAAGTTATGATATAGTTTTATAAATTAATTCTTTTACTTTGAGGGGGCAGCTGTAGTTGCAAGAGATTTCTTGAGGGTGCTGTAGACAACGAACGTTATGGCTATTGCAACGAGCACTAATATCAGGGTTATTATGCTGACATACAGAGCATTGCTGGCATTGCTGGAGGCACTTGCTGCTGCTGATGAAGCGTTGGCTGCTGCGCTTGAAGCGCTCTGTGCTGCACTCACAGCACTATCGATCTTGGAGCTCAGAGCATTGACTGCAGAAGCTGCAGTGCTTGCTGAGTTCGCTGCGTTCTGTGCATTGGTTGCTGCGCTCTGTGCTGCGCTGACAGCTGTGTCGATCTTTGAGCTCATGCTGCTAACCTGCGTTGATATAGTGCTTAGCTGGGATGCCAAGTTATTCACAGCAGTATTAATTGTTCCGACCTGCGTGCTTATCTGATTGACTGTTGCTGCCATTGAGTTGAGGCTGTTCTGAAGTCCTGAAACAGCTGTTCCCACATTGCTTATAGCGCTATTTAGGCTCTGAACTGCTGAGTTGAGGTTATTCTGCAGCGTTGTGAGCTGAGATGAGACTGAGCTTATTGCGCTGCTGAGGCTGCTTGCTGCACTGTTAACTGCATTAGTTATGTTGCTCACTGCTGCATTGACATCCATCACAGTGGCAAGCTTTGTGAGGTTGTTGATTACATAGACGTAGCCTGGATCTGTTGAGTTTATAGTCGTTCCAAGGGCATAGGCGAAGGATATAGCATAGGCTCCTGGCTCAAGCACTGGGATATAGAGTCCCAGTGTGCTTGTGAATGGACTGACGAGCAGACCATTAGCATTAGCGCTCCATCTCTCAACGTTTGTGGTTAGGGCCATCACTGCATCGGTTCCATTGAACAGCACTGACAGTATTGAGACTCCTGGAGTGAATCCTGTTCCTATCACTCTGACTATTCCAGGTCCTACTAGGACTGGAGCAGCGTTTGTGTTGAGATCAAGCAGCAATAGCTTTGGAACAACATTCACTGGAGAGTTGTAGAATGCTGTTGTGTTGAAGAACTGCAGTGTTAGGGTTCCGAAGGATGCTCCAGTAGCTGTAATACTGTATGAACCCTGAGGAACGGTTGGAACCACGAAAGTGGCAGAAGCTGCACCTGTACTGTCAGCAGTTGCTGTTGCTATTGGTATTGAGCCGAAGTATATTGTAACTGTTTCACCTGGGTTAAGTCCGTTGAGGAACACGCTTATCTGATCTCCAACGTAGTCACATCCACCATTGTACACAGCACACTGATCGCAGAACTTCAAGCCTGTGTACTGCCCGCATGGACAGACTGTTAGCGTGGCATTGTTGTATCCAGCATAAGCATTTGGAACAGTCTTTGGCAATCCTGTGAGCGGGTTGACTATCTCAAAGTATCCTTTTGATCCAATTATGATGGCAGCTGAGTACTCATATCCCCATGCATCCCTTCCCCATATGTAGTGAGCTCCGAATGGTATGTTTGTGCTTGGAAGAGTTACCGTAAATGTTAAGTTGCCATCCTTTCCGAGCGTTACTGTTGCAAGTATTACTGTCCTATCAAGTGAAACTGTTAGTGTGTTCTTCCCGCTGTATCCCCATGCTGCTCCTGGACCGTATCCATATGCTGTAATTGTCAGTGTGCTTCCTGGAAGTGCCGATGTTGGAGTTACTATGAGAATTGGCCTCACTAGATAGTAGGTGTTGGGGAATGGAAGATATGTCATTCCTGTTGGTGTCATCGTGACGGTGAGCTGATCATTGTAGGTTGTTGCATTTAGAGGAACTGTTACGGATACGCTTATTGACCATGAGATGCCAGCATCTGTGAATGAGGGGATTGAGGCTGATGCTGCTCCATTGCTGAACGTCAGAGTGCCTGTAAAGGTCTTCACTGTACCAGTATCAGTGTTGTTATATGTTACTGTGTAGGTGCTGTTTGTTGGAACAAATGAAAATGCATCGAGCTCCATCTGTATGAGGTTGGTGTAGTTGTAGAATATTACCTGGTAGAGGAAAGTGCCTGTAGCTGAACCTGTTGCGTTAGTTATACCCGTACTCGTTACATTGAACAGTAGAGCAGACACATTGGCATTTATGCTACTATCCCAAGTTGTGTTTACTGCCTGGGAGAAGATCTGAACCGTTGGGGATGCTGAGAGGTTGTAGAGAGCAAACATTACTGCTGTAGCATTGTACAACATACCGGTTATTTCGTATGTATATCCTCCGCTCGTGAAGTCGATTTTCAGTGTCTCAGTCTTTGTGTAGGACTGCGCTGCCGTCTGCTTCTGATATGCCCAGCTACCTGCTATGTTGAAAGTTGCTGTGACAGTTGCGTGTGTTCCCACATCGTTGTATATGGTTGATGAGGATATCGTTAGAGTGTCAGTACCGAATTGAACGTTTGAATGTGAGGCCGTCTCGGTCTTAGATATTGGAGTCTCAACCACGTTAAGCGTGTATAGCCCTGCAGTCATGTTTGTTGGGAATACGTTATATAAGTTGCTAAATGTCCAGTATCCTGTGTTGTCAGTTTGTTTGGGAGAGCTCAGTGTTGTGAAGTCGAAGTAGTAGAAGACATTTGTGAAGTTGGTGTTTGTGAAGTTCACTCCTGCTATGTTTACATTTGGATCAAAGCTGTATCCTGTGAGAGTTATGCTAGTTAGGTCAGAATCAATTCCGTTACCGTTGTTCGGAGTGATTAGTAGGACAGGAAGTATTGTAATTGTCCCTGGTTTTGCATAATCGGTATAATTTAAACCAGCTACATTATAGAAAGTGACGCTATATGTTCCTCTTGGTATTCCAGTTGTTGAATTGAGGCCTGAGTTTGGACCTGAAAGAATCAACGTTGTAGTATTTGTACCATCAGTTTTAACGGTTAGAGGTGTGGAGAAGACATATTGCCATGTAGAGGGCCCTGTAAATAATAGACTGTAGATTATTGAAGAAGGGGTGGCTCCATATATGTTAACTGTAGCATTTATTGGATTTCCATTCTGATCAACAACAGCTGTCTGAATTGGTGTGATAACTATCTTTGGATACACTTTTAGGGATGTAGAAGTATTTGTGAAGGGTCCTGTTAGGAGTATGTAAACTGCTGGTGGACTTGTTAAATTAGGCAATGATAGGGGTAGGGTCAGAGTTATTGTGTAAGTTCCTGTTGTAGGGGCATTGAACGTCTGAGATGCCCACACGGTTTTCCCAGCAGTATCGTTAGCTAACTCAACTGTGTAGCCTCCAGCTAAATTGACTTGAATTGTTACTGTTATTGGCTCTCCAGGATATGCGTTTCCATCTGAAGCTGTTCCTGTAGCGCTTACTATTGTCGCTCCTCCTGTTGTTTGTGCTGTAGCAGTAGGTATGGTTAATGCTCCCACCAACAGAATTGGTAGGAGTGCAAGTACTATTAGCTCAATTTTTTCCGTATATTTCATGACACGGATTTACCTCCGTCGTTTTCAAATAATAGTTGAGAAGGGTATTTAAGAAGTGTGTGTTTTTTTGTATACAAAAAGGAAATAGCAAAGAAAAAATGCTTTCAATTGAGAAAATAGCATTTTGTCCCCTAGCCTCTGTGTGCCTAGAGAGAAGCCTAGGAGGCAACAAAGTTTATTTGAGGACTTGGTCCTACTCCTGAATGTACAGCTAACTGGAGAACAATCGTCATGACTTCGGTGAGAATGCCTCTTTTGAGCTAGAAAAAATAATCGTGCAGGTTGAGAAAAAGATCAACGAAGCTCTATCGAGTAATGAGAAGATCGAATATCTATCATTCGTTTCAGATGGAGAGCCTATACGCAATAATAATCTTGGAAAGTTTTTCTGAAAAGCTTTGGGATCCCAATAGCATTCTATTGAATTCTTTCTTCGTCTGAAAAAGATGGAAAAGGATGATGAGAAGAGCAGTTCTTGTTTCTCTCGTAATAGATGCAATTAGAGAAGAGTTTTAAGAAGAATAAGTAGACCGCACAGAGATCTAAGCCTGAATGCCATACTAAAAAGGATATAACAGGATCCTTCTCACTGAAACAATGCTGATAGAATGGAATTGAGCATAAAATGGGTTTGAGAGAATATTAGAGCTCCTCAGCAATCTGAGAAGTCATTATGGTGCCCACATAGCTGTTCCTACGAGACATTATGGAGAAAGGTGGTTATGGCTCAAAAGGAGAAATTGAGAAATAAACATATCAATCTCTCGTAGAAGATGGGAAGAGGGGATCTAGCTTCAAATAGGCTATAATAGAATGTTTTTGATTGTTGATGAGAAGAATATGTTCTGAACATAGTATCGTTTCATCTAATGAGGAAAGAAGCTTTGGTGGAGTCCTAAAAAAGGTAAATGCTGAGTGGAGTTGTTGAAGATCTCCTGACAAAGAGAGAATGTGGAAACGAATATTTTGGGAAAGAAATAATGCTTGGAAGAATATCGAAAGCCAATTCTAACCTACAAATCTTTAAAACTTATTATAAAATATCTTCAAAATAAAGTTTTTAGTCTAATGCTGTGTAAAGTATCAAGAAGCTGGTTGTCATGTCAGATAGGGAGAGGAAGAGAAGATTTCTCGCTATCTCCGAGGATGTTATAGTGGAAGCAATGAACGTTGGAGAGAGAGTTGGAATTCCGTTCACCGCACTTATAGAGAACATATTGAGCGATGTTCTGAGAATAATGAAGTACAAGCCAGAGATATCAAGCGCAATAGCATATGCAGATTCGATGGACGATATTCTCAGACTCGGAGGTGTCGTCCTACCTTGGGAAGTGGTTAAAAAGGTCATAGAGAACATGAGCGAAGAGGAAAGGAAGGAGATGATGGATGAGCTCTACAGAATGTCCTCCTGGTACGCAGAGCTTGCCAAGGTCAAAAGGGGTTCCTCCCTCCTCGAGCTCAAGAACACAATATCGATATGGATCCCCTCGGCTAATCTGGACATAGCAGAGGAGGACGGAAGCTACAAAATAATTGTTTCATTTAGAGACTCGCAGTCCTCGCTTCTGGACTTCGCTGAGAGAATAGTTGAGGGACTTCTAAAGGGCTATGGTCTCAAGATGATTGGGAAGGAAAGAAAGTCATCTCTTCTAGTATTCAAGGTGACTGGTTTCTATGAGTAGAAGCAGAAGAACTGTAGCTGTGGAGAAGGAGCTCGTTGAGGAGCTCTCCAGGTATGCAAGGGAGAGGGGGATGAGCCTGGCTAATTACATAAGATCAATATTTTCCTCAGCAATTCATGCTGAGAGGGTTGGCTTCTATCCTCCCAATCTTGTTAAAGAGGCCCTTGGATATGAAATGCTCAGGAGGCTCGGCTTCATATTGGTACCCCCCTCTCTGCTTGAAGGTAGATCAATCGATGAGCTAGATGGGTTTGGTTCCAGTGTTGGAAGGGCCCTGCTCGAGCTGACTCCTGAGGCGAAGGACATATTTGAGAGCTATGCCCTCAGCTTGAAAATTGCTTTTCCAAAGGGGAACTCAATTCTCCTACCTCCATTGAAGGGATCAGCAGCAAGGCTCAGAGCTCTGCTGATTGGAATGGCGAAGGGACTGGGATTCAGGGTAGAGGAGGATGGGGAGATCGCTGTCATATATCTTGATGGCTCTTCTCGCTGATGATGCTCAGTGCCTCTGATGCTGTAACAATTTCAGCTCCATATAGGGACTTCATCATCTGGAGGCCTCTGCTCTGCCCCTCCTCGCTTATTGCCTCCACCAGCTCTCTTGGAACAATGATCCTGTAGCCTCTGTAGAAGGCATCAGCAGCAGTGTGCAATACGCATATATCGGTGCTTATTCCAGTGAGGATCAGAGAATCGACTCCTAGCTCCCTCAGCAGAAGATCGAGATCTGTCATGAAGAATGCGCTGTACCTCCTCTTGTAGACAATGAAGTCCCCATTTTTTGGTTTAAGCTGATCAACTATCTCTGCCCCCTCGCTTCCCCTCATAGCATGCTCTCCCCATACTATCAGCTCACGATCGATGCTTGGAATGTGGGAGTCCACGGCATATATTATGGGGACTCCAAGGCTCCTGGCATTTTCCAAGAACTGGGCTAGGGGATCCACTATCTTGAGAGCCCTTTGGCTTCCGAGCTTTCCTGTGACGAAGTCCTTCAGCATGTCGATGACAAGAACAGCTGTCCTCCCCTTCCGCTTCTCCTCATACAGCGATACTTTCTCTATGTTTCTTTTTTCCCCTTCCTCTGGCTCCCCCACCGATGTCCATGCCTTCAGTATTTCCCTCGCAAGTATATCTGTTACAAGCCTTCCACTCATCGCGAGAACATTAGCATCATTCCAGAGCCTGGCTCCTCTGGCTGTTTCCGGGTCATTGCAGAGGGCAGCTCTTACCCCCCTCACTTTATTTGCCATTATGGATACTCCTGTTCCCGTATAGCATATAACTACTCCCCAATCAACCCTTCCTGAGGATACTAGCTCTCCAACCTCCCTTCCAACATCGGGCCATGGCTCCCCCCTGCCTGTTTTGAGGGAACCTACTTCAACTACATCGAAGCCATTTGATCTGAGAAAATCAACTGCAGCTCTGGCTGCAGCATAGAGATCATCGGATCCAACAGCAACTCTTCTTCCAAGGGGCAATTTGCGCACCTCAATCGGCGGGAATGCTCAATCCTCCATCCATTATCAAATTTGATCCGGTGAATCTTGGAGATGATTTGCTCAGCAGAAAGGCAACAGCCTCTCCAACATCCCATGAGGGTCTTGGCTCAGCAGATCCCAGCTTGATCTCCAGATCCTCTGGTGATGAGGGATCATGCGATGTTGGTCCTGGGGAAACGCTGTTTACCCTAACGCCATATTTCAACATCTCCTTGGCCAGCCTCTTCACCAGCCACAGCTGCGCACCCTTGGTAGCTGCATAAGCTGCGTTTCCCGCAACTATTGTGGAGGGGGAAGCTGCTATAACAACTATGCTCCCCTTTCTTTCCCTGAGATCCTTCAGCAGCTCCTTAACCGAGATGAATAGTCCCCTGATGTGAAGGAAATACGCCTTGTCCAGCGTATTTAATTCAAGGCTATCCAGCTCCTCGAGAGAGAAAAAACCTCCCGCATTGTAGACGAGAGCATCTATTCCAAGTAGAGCATTCCTAGCCTCCCTAAGTGAACTGACAAGGGATCTCTCATCCATAGCATCTGTTCCAATGGCTATGCACTTCACCTTCAATTCCTCTGCCTCCCTGCAAATTTCGTTTAGTCTATCCATGCTTCTTGAGAGGAGAGCCAGATTCCAGCCTCTTGAGGCGAGGGAAAGAGCTATTGACCTTCCCATTCCAGTTCCCACGCCTATTATTACTGCATTTCCTCTTCTTTCCATGCACCACACCACCTCTTCATTTTGCTGATATGCTATTTCTATTTAACGCACTCCTCCAAGCTCTCTCTCTAGCTGCTCTAGAAAGGCCTTAACAAAAAGAGCTCTTTCATTGGCAATTTTCCTCCCCAATTCAGTATGCATTTCCTCTGGGAGCTTCAATATCTTCTCTCTGAAGTGCTCTATGCTCTCCTCAATTGTCCTTCCCATTTCTCCTGCATATTGGAAAACTCTGGCCACTCCAACAGCTCCAAGTGCATCAATTTTATCGGCATCGCTCAATATCTTAGACTCAATGCTGCTTTGCTCCCTTTTTTCAGAGAAGCTGTGAGATGAAATTGCCTCGAGAACTCTCTTTACCTTTCCTTCTTCTACTCCCATTCCCCTAAGGATCTCCCCTGCAAGTGCAGCGCTTTCCTCAGCATGATTCCTGCTGCTCTTCCTCCTCGATGAATCATGCAGAAGGCAAGAGGCTCTGAGAATGAACTCGCTGACCTCATCTTCCTCTGCTTCAGCAATTCTGAGAGCAATAGCTAAAACTCTCTCTATATGCTCTATGCCGTGAGTTCCATGCCTTGGATAGATCAGCTTGGCAATCCTCTCTATCCTCTCTATTTTATTCCTTTCATCCTCGCTCATTTTCCTCAGCATCATGTCTCCCCCATTACAGTTACAACAATTTCCCTCTCGCTCCTTGGACCGTCGAGCTCAAGGAAGAGAATGTTCTGCCATGTTCCTTTTCTCAGCTTACCATTTTCCACGGGAATAGCTCTGGAGCTTCCAATGAATGAGGATGCTATATGAGAGGAGGCATTGCTATCAATGAGATTGTGCCTATATTCAGCATCTCTTGGAAAAATCTTTTCCACAAAGTTCACTAGGTCTTCAAGAAGCCCAGGCTCGTTCTCATTGAGAACTATCGCTGCAGTTGCATGAGGTGCAGTAACTAGACAGATTCCCCTCCTTATCTTGCTCTTCGCAACGAGCTCCTCCACTTCTTTGCTTATGTCAATGATCTGAATTCTTCTGCTAGTTTTCAGCTTTATGCTGAAGTTCTCAACTGAAAAGGTCAAGCTTATCCCCAGGGCAATGATATTAACTTTTCAGAAGAAAAAGGCTTTGGTGTCTGGATGGAAACAGATAGAAAGGATTTTTTGATTGGCAATTTGAAAATCGTGAGGATTCCCCACGGCATTTTGAGGACTAATAGCTATCTGATCTACTCAGCTGGGAGAAAAAGTGCCATTCTCATAGATCCAGGGGAAAATTCCAATGCTGTAGAGGAGGAGGTAAAAAGAAGCGGGCTTGAAATAAAAATGATTGCCCTGACTCATGGACACTTTGATCATGCATGTGCAGCTGGAGAATTAGCCAGAAGTCACGGGGCAAAAATAGCGATGAGCTCGAGGGATCTATTCTTTCTGGATCTGGATAGAAAGGCCATGGAGAGCTTTGGCTTAAAAAGCTCCAGCTGCTCATTCTGGGCTGATATTGACCTATCGAATGAAAATGATTTGAGTGTGGAGGGGTTGAAAATGAGAGTCCTGAGAGTTCCAGGCCACTCTCCAGGAAGCGTTTCTTTCCTAATTAACGATGGAGAGGCCTGCTTGACAGGGGATACGCTCTTCAGAGGTTTTGTGGGCAGGACTGATTTTCCAGGAGGGAGCGAGGATGAGCTTAAGAAGAGCCTAAGAACTTTAGTTGATTTGCTGGGAGATCAGGCGCTCATCTTGCCTGGGCATGGTCCTGAAACATCAATGAAGAATGAGAGAAAATGGCTTCTCGAATGGATTGGATATTAGGAGGGGAAACAGATGTCGAGCATTCCAAGAATTGTTATCATGGAGGCATCTCCAAGAAAATATGGCAACTCTGCAAAGCTAGCATATGTTGCTGAGAAGGGGGTGATTGATGAGGGTTGCTCAGCTGAAATTGTCTGGATAGCTGATCTGAGCATAAAGCCATGCATAGGATGCGTTTCAGATGATATAATGGAGTGCAAGTTTCCATGCGTTATAAATGATGACTTCAACTCCTTTGCGCAGAAGCTCATATCTTCAGAGGGAATAATAGTCTCCACTCCAATATACTGGTACATGGTTCCTGGACAGCTGAAAATTCTTCTGGACAGGATGACAAGCCTAGAGAACATGCTCCTTCACTCTGGAAGAAGCCTGCTCGATGGAAAGGTTGCTGCCTTCATTGCTACTGGAAACGATGCCGGGACATCCATGGCAATTTCCTATTTGATGGATGTCTTCAATAGCTACGGATGCCACATACCTGCTTGGGCCCTTGCATATCACCACTCCTATGATGATGTTCTTGAAAATGGATTTGCTGTTATCGATGCTTACAATATAGGAAAGAACGTGTGCAGGCTATCAAAGATATTGAGGAGCGTTAAAGATGATCCCTGGTACACCTTCGATGTTGATGTTGAGGAGCTGAGAAAATTTGCTAGGAAGAGAGCAGAGTCTCAGAAAGGAGAGCTGCTAGAAAACAGGAGGAGGAAAATCAATGGAGAGTAGGGAGAGACCCTACATAGGGGTTGGAGCCGTTGTGTTTGATTCCAGGGGCAGGATTCTGCTGGTCAGGAGGGGATATCCTCCACAGAAGGGGAAGTGGGCAATCCCAGGCGGGCATCTTGAGCTTGGAGAAACTATTTTCGAGGGAGCGAGGAGGGAGCTTCTCGAGGAAACAGGATTGGAAGGAGAGCCAAAGTGCATAGTAAATCTTGATGAGCTGATTGTGAGGGATTCCAATGGAAATGTGAAGAAGCATTTCGTTCTCATAGATGTTCTCTTTGACAGCATCTGGGGATCTCTGAGAGCTGGAAGTGATGCAGTTGAGGCTAGGTTCTTCGATATAGAGGAAATAAAGGAGAGCGCTGAGGTCTCCTTCTCCACAAGGACCTTTCTGAGAAAGCTTCTGAACAATGAGCTATACTGCATAGAAACCTATGTCAACCAATATGCTGAGTAGTTCTCACTCCCCCCCCCCCACCAACACTCTCTAATTCTGTGCGCTTTATTGTCACAACTATTATACCATCGCGCTTCTCAACATTCCAATTCCCCTCATTGCCAAGAGCTGCTGAGCTTATCCCTCTGAAAAGCATGTATAGGAAATCCATGCTTTCCTTGTGATCTATTGAGAGGTTTATTATGAGCCTTTTTTCCTTCTCGTTTCCCCACTCTGGAAATATGTTCGTTTCTCCTACAAAGAGTGTTGCTAATCTCTCTATCAGTACAGCAGGATCATTCTGCTTGAATCTCGCACGCGCAACTTCATATATGACCTTGCCCAGCTGCTCCACGTCCTCGAGAGGAATTCTTGGTGGCTGAAGGCGAAAGCCCATGGTCTTAAGCGTGTCAAACAGAATCAAGTCGAGAGCTATATTTTCTGGCTCGTTTATCTTTGCCTTGTAGAGGAGGAGATAGGTTTCAAGGGCCTTATTTGTCAAATTATACATGCTCATGTTTCTTTTCTTTGCTAGCTCGAGAAGCTCCTCTGCTATATTTTGATCTGCTGCTATGATTTTCCTGCTAAAGGGCAATTCTCTGTGCCACCTATCATAAATATTATTCTACATGGATTATATTTAAAACTTATATCAAAATGCTATTAGAAAATGTCTAGTTTTTTACAGGTTTCTTGAAAAAATGCTAAAGTTTTTATATTGATATTTTCGGAAAAATAAGAGGGAATTCGCTTGATAGATATTGCTAACAGCATGCTACTCTCCGATTTGCTCGTGGCTGTGCTGCTGCTAGTCTACAGCTTGTTCATCATATTCGTCTTCACAAAAAGAATCTATTCGTACATGATCAAGAGAGGCTTCGGGGAAAAGAGAGCAGCATACTTGAACAGAAAAATTGTTCATATTTCTATCGGGGGATTTGTCTCTGCAGCAATACCTTTCATTTTTCACTACCCCTTTGTCCCAGCGCTAGCTGCCTGGATCCTGGGGTTTTACTTGTTGTATAGAAGAGAAAAGGGCTCTCTAATGTACTGGTTTCAGGTTAGGGAAAATGCATACGAAGTTAACTTCGCATTTGCATGGGGAGCAGCTGTCCTAGCTCTCTGGACTGCTCTGGGGAATCCCTTTGTTGCAATGCTTCCTCCAATGCTTGTTAGCTTTGGAGACGGAGTAACGGGGATAGTTAGGAATCTCATGTTCAAAAGGAGAACTAAGCACTGGGCTGGAAATCTCGCAATGGCCCTTCTAATGGTACCTATTGGCTTTCTATATGCAGGAGCGGTTGGGGTATTGGCTTCTCTAATAGCATCGTACATAGAGAGGTTTGAATTTGGAATAATCGATGACAATGTTCTAATTGTTCTATCCTCGAGCCTGATTATTCTGGGGGCCAGATTAATTTAGCATTGCTGCTACTCCAGCAGGGGTTCGAGTATTGGCTTAAGTCTCGTGTAGAGGGCAGAGGCCCTTTCCTTTCCAAGAAGTGCCCTTCCTATTTCTCTCAAATCGCTTAAGGTAATTATCTTCAGCTTTATGTACAGGACATAGGAAAGAGAGAGAAGCAGCATCCCATATATCCAGCTCAATTTAGAGAGATAGAGGAGGAGGCCAATTGAATATGGCACGCTGAGAACTATTATCAAGCTCCTTCTATCGAAAAACACATTTGCCTTCTTAGCCCTTTCGTAGAAGTACAGGGTTCCCATGATTGTTCCTATGACGGTTGTTATGGCAACTCCTGTGCCCCCAAGCATTGGTGCAAATATGAAATAGAGGAACACCCTTGGAAGATTCGTGAATGTCCCGCCCCAGAAAATTGAAGAATAATCTCCATATGCATAGAGAAGGCTCGTCACAAAGCTTGTATATGCAACAAGAGGGGAAGAGAGCAGAAGAATTGTTAGTGCCGGCCAACCTGCAGAGAGATCCTCTCCGAAAAGAGTCAGGAAAAGCTTTGGATATATCATAACAAATACTCCTATGGGCATCATGAGGGCAAGGCTGAGTCTGAAAACCCTTGCTCCCGTCCTCTTCCTTCCATCGGACATTCCACTAAGAACGGGAAGGAGGAGGCCGTTCATTGCATTGGATATCATGATAACAACATTGGAGAGCTGTGAAGCGATATAGTAGGCACCAGTCTCCAGGCTTCCAATCGAGCCGTAGAGGACAAGGATCCCCATCCACTGGCCAACTGTTGATATCAAACCTGGTGCCCAGCTGGGAATCCCTGCCCTGAGGAGCTCCTTAAGCCTATCAATGGAAAAAGTTGGATGGAGCTCGGCAATTCTCAGAGACTGAGCAGCATTGATCATTCCCTGGAGGAGGGAATTCATCATGTAGCCAACAGCTACCCCCTTCCAACCAAAGCCCAACTCGAAAAGAGATATCCCGAGGATGAACTTTATAGCTACTGAGATTATGACGGAGAGAAATATTCTTTTTGTCTGGAGAGCGCTCTGAAGGAATGAGCTAAAGCTCCCAAGAAACGAAAAGAGGTTGAAAATAGCAGCGAAGAGCATCATGCTTCTTGAGTATCCATATGCACCAGGGAAAAAGTATCCGATGGCTAATATAGTTAAGCTCCCCATTGTATAGACTAAAAGAGAGAAAATTGAGGCAGTCCAGAGGTATTCGGTTGCGCACTTTCTGGGATTTTCATCGATTCCCAGGCAATATCCAGTGAACCTGCTGAGACCTGTATTAATTCCTAGGTTCACCAAACCTCCAACAAGAGAGGAGAGGCCCACAACAACTGAGAGAATGCCAACGATCTCTCCTCCTCCTAGCCTTGATATTATCATCCAGAAGAAGAAGCCCTGAAGATTGCTGACTATTGTTGAAAGATAGAGCCAGAGAGCTCCAGAGAAAACCCTTCCAATTTGGCTTTCTCTCTCCAAATCAATCACTTTCCCCGACAAGTCTCAGCTCTTAGTCCAAGATCCTCTCTCTTTTTCTCAAAATAGATTTATAGAGCTTAATTAGGTGTTTGGACTCAAAGTCAACAACGTCACTGCAGGCTGCGCCCAAAAATACTCCAACAACTACATCGCTGGTCCAGTGAACTGCTAGGAAAATTCTGGAAAAAGATATTAAAATTACATATGACCAGCCCAAAAGTGCCCAGAGCCTTCCCTTCTTCGATAGAAAATAGGATGCAACTGATGCTCTGGAAGAATGACCTGAGGGGAAGGAATAAACATCGGAGAGGAGGGAGAAGATAGAAGGTGAAGATACCAGTATTTCTCCTGGCCTTGGCGAAGCAGTGAAATATTTGAGCGCCAAAGTTATTAACGATGTCAATACGAGCGCTGATACGAAGTTGAGAAGTTCTATCCTGAATCCTCTAAACTTCATCAGCTGATATATTGCAATCAATACTATGACAATTGCAAATGAATATATGCTGGCCGTTTCTGTAATTATCCTCATGACAATGTTTTCGGATGATGGGAAGAGCGAATAAATGCTTTCGTCTATGCCCCTGAATGCCCCCAGCTCTCTCGCAGCTATGAGTGCGAGCGTTGCCGCAACCAGCAGAGCAGCTCTGGCTGCCCTCCATCTTTTATTCTTCAAGCTCAATGCACCGTTGACATGCTCTTATTTAATCCAGTTAATCTATTTTTAAATTTGAGCAAAAATGAGGTATCCTGGAGTTAGAATTGGAGAGATTTTTCTCAATGCATTGAAAAATGAGGACCCTGAAATTGAGGTAGAGGAGAGCGTTGCATCTGTTTCCCTTCCTGGGGCTCTGGGCAAGTATCCAGGAGTGATATTAACCGAGGATCCGCTTTCTCTTCTGCTAATTTCAGCTGGCACAAGCTGTGCTATATCTCTTTCTCCAACAGTGGGAGAATCGGCTCTTGCATCATCCGCAGCATTCTTGGGAAAAAAACTAGCATTTCTCAGCTCCTATTCAATTTCAGAAGGAGAAATAGAGCTCAAAGTTCCCGAAACAATGTTCGATAGCTGCCTAGCTTATTTGAGCGATCCCAACTTTCCAACGGGAAGGATTCTCAGCGTGGAGGAAGCTGAAGCTCTTATGAAATTTTTCGACTTCCTCCTGATAGACAGCACATATTCCTTCATGCTAAGAGGAAATGAGGGAGACCTCATAAGGAGAGAGCACGAAGCCCTTCTAAACAAATCCAGAGACAATTTAGCTTTCATTCTCAGGCTGCACAAGACATATGGCTTGAAAAGGTACCCAGCCTATCTAGTGATATCCAGCTCTCATAGATTTCTGGAGACGCTGCTTATGCTGGTAGGATGGACCAGAAATGGGATCTCCTCAGCATATATGAAAATTCTTTCTGATCCGATAGTTAGGGAAAGTGTTAGGAAAAGCGCTCAGATGCTGAACGAGGCTGCTTCTTATCTTAAAGAGAGCTTGAGGAAGCTGGGATGGGAAACTGTTCACTCCGATATGCCATACTTTCTGATAAAGGGCAGCGGCACGCTTCCAAGCAGTATCCGAACAATGAAGTTGAATGAGTTCGTTGGAATCAGCCGTGAATATATGCTTGCTATGCCCATGGACTCTAGCAATTGAATATTTACGAAAAATATTTTAATATTGACATATGGAAAAAATCACGGTTGACAACCATGGGACAGAGCGAAAAGGAGCTTCTGAAAGAGGCAATAAAGCTCATACATAGGGGAGAGAGCATAGAGAGCATAAAGGCAAAGTATGGAGATCTTCTCCAGAAAGTGAACCCAGTTGAGATCCCAGTGATAGAGCAGGAGCTCGTGAGGGAGGGGCTTCCCATTCAGGATATTCTGAAGCTTTGCGATCTCCATGTAGAGCTTTTCAGAAGCGCTCTAGAGGCAAAGGAGCTCAGGAATGTTCCCAGAGGTCATCCCCTTTCCAATCTATTGAGGGAGAACGAGCATATCTTGAGGAATGCGGAGGGCCTAGCTGTTCTATCTCAAGCTCTTTTAAAGGGAAATGAGGAGGAAAGAAGGAGGATTTTGGACTCTTTGAAGAGGTACATTTCAGAGCTGAAGAAAATAAGGATCCATTATAGGAAGAACCAGATGATCCTATTTCCTTATCTTGAGAGGAGAGGTATAAATGCCATTCCCAGAGTTCTATGGGGGAGAGAGGATCAGGCTATAGTTAAGATAAGAGAGCTTGAGAAACTTCTGGAGCAGGACAGCGAAAAATCATTGGAAAAAATAGCTTCCCTTTCCTTGGAAATTTCGAGAGAGATAGCTGATTTGGTCTTCAGAGAGAACAAGATTCTTTATCCAACTCTCTGGTCTCTGCTCAGTGATGGAGAGTGGGCAGCAATAGCTCAGCTGAGTCAGGAGCTAGGATATGTTGTTGCTCCAGAGGTTGATGTGTGGAGAACAGAGGAGGAGCCAATTTTTCCCTATCAGTTAAGCGAGGATGGAGGAAAAGTTGTTCTGGAAAAACTTCCTCCAGAAGTTAGAGGCCTTGTTGAATCAGCTGTATTTGAAAGCTTTGATGTCAAGAGAGAGGGAGATATTGAGCTGAGGACTGGATTTCTCTCCAGGGATCAGCTCGAGGGAATCTTCGATTCTATTCCCCTAGAGCTAACATTTGCAGACAGCAATGACCGCATAAAGTTCTTCTCCAAGTCAAGATATATGGGGGGCTTTCCAAGGAGCAAGAGCATAATTGGAAGAAGGCTGGAGTTCTGCCACCCGCCGAGGCTTGAGAACTATGTCCGTCTTAACGTGAATTTGCTGAAGGAAGGTAAGCTGCCATACAGAGAGTTCTGGACTAGGTCTGGAGACAGAATATTGAGGGTTATCGTTGCAGGGATAAGGGGAAGGGACAACGAATATCTGGGAACGCTCGAGATTGTTGAGGACTTCACAGAAGTGCTGAAGAATCCAGAGGAGATAGTGAAAAAGATAGTGGTGCTCTGAGATGATGAGCCCCTTTCTCATAGCATACCGCTATGTGCTGCCAAGCATAAGGAGATATCTTGTAATTGAGCTTGCAAGGAGGGGAAGGAGCGAATATGATATTGCAAAGATGCTAGGAATATCAGTGAGCGCTGCTTCGAGATATATAAATGGGAGGAGGGGTGCTCTGCTTAATTTAGAGAGCGATGATATGACAAGGAAGGAGATAGAGAGGCTAGCTTCCGAGCTGGAGAAAGGAAAAGATGTGGATGTTGAGGAAAAGCTTCACATTATAGCAGCATCACTGCTCTCGAGAAAAGTTCTCTGTCCATTCCACTATGAAATGGATCCCTCTCCTCCTCCAGCCAATTGCTCGGTCTGCTCCACATTGTTTGCAAAGTAATGCTATTTTGCATAGATCTTCTTCAAGGCTTTTTTTGGATCGTGCTTCTTTCTGCTTGTTTGCTTGTGCTTGACTTTTCCCCTCTCTCTACTCTTCCTCAAAGTGTTGTGCTTCTCAATGCTATGAGCATCTTTTTTCTCCGGTGTTCCTAAATTCTCATCACTGCCTTCAGTCCTAGGAAGTTGCTCAATTTTTCCTCCTTGTTCGTTCAGCTGCGATGAATTGGAGATTGTGGAACTAGGATCACTTTTATTAAATTCCGGATTTTCCAAGCTAAAGGCTTCTCTCTTTATAGAAGCTGATTCAATACTAGCTGCTTCACCTGAATTTTCCTCAGCAGTCCTGTCTTGTTCATCTGATAAGGAAGAAATCTGGGATCCTTCATTGCTATATGTCGTTCCGCTAACATTTATCCAGTTGATTGCTGCGAGAGCTATCAGGCCGAGTATTAAAGCCAATCCGAGATAGCCCGGACTGATGCTCAGCTCCACCAGAAGAAGTATGGATAATGCTGCCAATGCTATGAAAGAACTTGCCAATATCTTATCTCTTCTCCATACTTTTGCCATTCCTGCTCAGCTCTTCAATTTTAAATATGCATAGTTTTAACATTCCTGGATGCAATTAGAGATTGTTTAGAGTATAAAAGAGGGAGGACTAATCATGGATGAAAGATCTTTCAGAGAGCATATTGATAGATGGGAGTCCCTTGCTCTGAACGGAATAAATGAGGGAGGAAAAGTCGAATGCGAAATGGATGGAAGGATAAAGAGGATCATATTTGCCGGCATGGGAGGATCTGGGATAGTTGGGGACTTTTTCCTAGATCTGGCCCATCACTATAGTTTTCCATTCGATATATATTCTGTAAAGGGCGATTACATCCCTTTTCCAGTCAGCTCTGAGGACCTGGTTGTTCTCCTCAGCTACTCTGGCGACACAATGGAGACTCTCTCTATATTCAACCAAGTCAGAGAGACAGCTAGGGTTTTAGCAGTTACTAGTGGAGGAATGCTCCTCTCTCTTTCCATGGCCTCCCCACCTGCTTGCGCAATAAAGCTATCAAAGGGGCTTTTTCCAAGGCTGGATCTTCCTGAAATGCTATATGCAGTTTCCTCATTCCTCTCAAAGAACTTTGGAATAAGATTTCTCTCGAGAGAGAGGCTGCTTAGCTCTCTCTCAGCATTTAGATTGGACTTGAGGGAAGAAGTATTGAATGCAGCGAGATCGATTTTCGGATATTTTCCAATCTTCTTTGCTTCAAGACCATATGCATCTGTTGCTCTTAGACTCAAGAACGACCTTTCTGAGAACTCAAAGATTTATTCCTCTATTGAAATTATCCCAGAAGCAATGCACAATACAATAGAATCGCTATGGAAGCTCAGAAACAATCACAAGATATTTTTCGTAGCAGGAAGACATGCCTTTGGCGACATCTTTGTAAGGGCTTTTTCCGAAGTCCTCGGAGATAGGATAGACAAGGTGCTTCTTAGGGGAGATGACTTAATCTCAGAGCTAATTTATGGCTATAGGCTATCAGCATATATTAGCCTTGAGCTCTCTTCACTCTCTAAAGTTAATCCTGTTAAAACTGAAGCGATAGACAGATACAAGATGTCGCTCAAGAAAATCCTTGAAGAAAATTGATCTCACCATGTTCTTGGATAGAGAGACCTTTCGATTATAACCTCCTTCATCTTAGCAATAGGCTTCTCTTCAATTGCTGCCTTCTCCATATCTGTCCTGAAAATCTTGGCTGTTCCAACTAGCTCTCCTCTAGCCGTTAGTACAGCAGCTGCTCCTCCCTGTTTCAGATCCTCTGTATAGGCAATAATCCCCCCAACACCCAAGGGTGCTCCATGTGCAACAGCTGAAACAGCTGTGTCCTTAACAACAATTATGGGAAGTCCGCAGGATAGCACCTCAGCAGGATATATTATTCGATTCAGCTCATCTTCTTTTCCCTCACTTCTCCATAAATAAACAGCCTCACTGAGCCTCTGCATCGATACGCTCATGTTCTCGGTGAACGGTCCAGATCTAGTTCTTCTCAGCTCTCTCATGTGTGCTCCTGCTCCAAGAAGAAGGCCCATATCATGGCATAGCTTCCTCATATACGTACCTGCATCGCACAGAACTCTCATTAGAACGTGCCTTCCCTTCACTTCCAGCACATTGAGCTCATGTATCCTTCTCTTTCTTACCCTTCTCCTCACGTTCGATCTGACAGGTGGCCTCTGGTAAATCTCTCCCCTGAACTCATCTGCAACTTTCCTTATTTCCTCCTCACTCACCTCAGAGTGCAGCTCCATGACGCACACATACTCCTTCATGCTATGCACAACATCAGGCATTACCTTTGTTGCTTTTCCCAGAGCTATGGGTAGTACACCAGTCACCTGCGGGTTTCCCCGGGATAGCTATCCCTCTAGGGTCCCGCCGTGACCTGCCTTATTCACGTTGAGCATTCTCTTAACATATGCCACAATCTCATGGCTAGTTGGTCCAGGGGGCTTGTCCACGACGATTATGCCATTCACTAGCTTTTTCTCTACAGTCTCTTCATTAGAGCTCAGCGGCTTAAGCGCTTTGATTTTCTCTGAGAGAACTTTCCATTCTCTTCTCTCACTGCAGAACTGGGAAAGCTTCCTGTCTATAAATTCCAGGACTTCAGCAGATTCCATTTCCATTCAACTTTCACCTTTTTTCACTTCAACATTTCCAGAATAAATCTGTTTTAGAAGAAATAATTTCTGTTGATGATGGAGGAAAGAAGTAGGCTTTTAGGCTCTCAGAGGAGAAAGCGAAGGCAGTTTAATCTTCTCTCTCATGAACGACGTCAGTCCAGCAGATTCCAATGCCCTTTCAACGTCCTCATCGCTTGCCCCTTTTTCTATATTTATTTTCTGCTCCAAGGGCTCCACATGGTTAACGTTGGTTCTCCTCCTCCTCACACCGGTGAGCTTCTTTGGTCCAGTAACTACTACAAAATTCTCATCGATTATATCCACAATAACGCACTTCCTTCCAGCTTCCCTTCCATAGGTCTTAACACATATCCTTCCTATTTCTATTGCTGGCATGGGAATTCAGCACCTCTCTCGCAGAAACTGTTATTGTTCTAAGGCTATTAAATTTGTTCGCTCTCCTAAACTTAAGTTCTTTTTCTCCTCCTGAATATATCAACAATTCTGTCAATGATTGCATTGACTTCCTCTATGCTCATGATCTCTGTGCTGAGAGTGAGATCATATATAGAGAGATCAGTTATGTCAATGCCATATAGCCTTCTGAATCTGAGAGCATGGCTGTATTCTCTCTGGGCTGTTTCAATGAAAACCTCTTTTTCATCCCTTCCCTCTCTCGACGCTATTCTCTTGACTCGGGTTCTGATGCTGGCATAAAAGTAGATTTTGAAATCTGCGATATTCTTAACAACCCATGGTACTAAGTGTCCCTCTATAACAACGTTGCCCTTCAGAGCTTCCTCCAAGCTCCTTTTGTCAACATAGTAGTCAATCCATTTTTCCTTCTCTGCAAGCTTGTTGAGGTCAACTAGGCTAATCCCAAGCTCTGAGCTCATCTCTCTGAATATGGCTCCTGCGCTTTTGTACTCCAAGCCCAAAAGATCAGCAATCCTCTTTGCATAAGTAGTTTTTCCGCTTCCTGGAGGACCTCCAATGGCAATAACGGTCCCGCTTTTTTTCAAGCTAAAATCACACCTCAGATTTCATGAGGATCATTGAAAAAGCAAGTAATAAAAAAATAGCATGAGAAGGAGGGCTAAGATGCAGCCATAGCCTCTCTTCTCACTTCCAATTTGATGAAGGATGAAAGGCACCTGTGGCAGAGAACTCCTCCGAAAAATCTGTTGGGCCTCTTCTCTGAAAGAGAAAACGCTCTCATTCTATATGATGAGAAAACTGGGACTCCTCTCAGCTCCCCACCGCAGACAGCACACCTTGCCCTTCCCTTTCTTCTCAATCTGACGTGAATTACAGTTTTTCCTCCAGGAGTTCTAACTCTTATTCTTGCTCTTGTCCTGCTTCTCATGGATGGCCTAACCATGATGAGCCACCATGAGACCTCCTCTTAGATTGTATCAATTACCCTTAATATTGACTCTGCTGCATCCTTGGCCTTTCCTCTCTCGTTCTCAACATACAGCACACTGGCTCCCACGAGAACAGCACTTGATATAGCAGCAGTCCTAGCAAAAGCCATCAGATCTCTTATCTCTTCTATTCCCCTCTCCTGAATATCTTTCCTATTCCTCGTACTATCTTCCAGCTGCCTCCTCAGGATTTCCTCTGGAGGCGCCTCGATGACTACAATTACATCTGGGAGTAGCTCAGAAACAACATGGCCTGGAAGGCCTGGCCATAAACCGCTTGATGTCTTTACTATCGCATGGGTATCAACCAAAAGGATGCCTCCATTTCTCAGAACCTCTTTTGCCCTTTCGGAGATATCCCTCGCAGCCATTTGCTGCAGCTTGATTTGAACTCTGTGGGATAGCCTTCTTATCTGATCCCTCGATAGAACTAGGCCGTCTGAAATTGCCCTTTTCAGCATATAGTCCCCGAAATTAGCTATCAGAAATTCAGTTCCTCTTTGTTTCAGCAGGGAGGAGAGCTCATTTATGACTGTAGTCTTTCCAACTCCCGGAACTCCTGTAACTATTATGGTTTTCACTGTCCTATCTGACATTTCAACTCACTCCTCAGACTTTTTGAAAAATGTGATAGCTACTCTCCCATTATCCTGCTCAGAATGGGATATGCTTCAAGGGCTCTCTCTCTAGCTATCATAGCGTAGTACTGATTGATTATTCCAACAGCAAGAAGAATCCCTGTCCCTGAGCCGTATGCTCCAAAGATGTCTGCCAGTATTGCTATGAGAGCCACTATTATGCTGCTCAGAACAGTCAGCGGATATATATACTTAGCAAGCATTCTCTCGAATACCTTCGGATTCCTCCTGACTCCCGGTATGTCTAGCTCTCCCTTAATTAGCCTGTCAGCCTGCTCAGCCGGTCCAAGGCCAGCTATCTCGACCCACATGTAGCCAAATAGTATTGAAAGAGCCATCCAAGATAGAGTGAAGATGAAGAGCTTTCCAAGATCAGCAACAGCAGTGCTAAATCCTCTTGGAGGACTCAAGTAATATGTAAGCGTTGTGAGTATTTCATAGCCAATATTGCTCGTCCCAGAGATCGAAGCAAGTGCATTGGAGAATAGCTGAAAATCTGAAACTATTATTCCAATGAGAAGAATTGGTATATTGGTCACATATAGGAACTGGAGGGGTATTTTGCTCCTTATTCCTCCATACTTTTGGGCTGTAACTGGAACCTCTACTCTCATTCCTTGAAGGTAAACCAGAACGATTATTGTTATGAATGTGGCTATAAGACCTATGAGGTCGGGAAATCCGTTTCTAGCCACTATGCTTGTCAAATTGCCCTGAGAACTAGCCTGTATTATGTAGGGAACAAGGCCTATCTGCTGCGTGTACTGAGGAGTGTATCCAAAGAGATCCCAGAACATGGTCTTGGCCACTCCAGCCAATATAAAGAGAGATATGGCGCTTCCAATTCCCCATCCTTTTTGGAGCATCTCATCGAATACCATGACGAGGTAAGTGGCAAATGTTAGCTGGAGAACAACAGCTATCCTAATAGCCCAAGACGCCTGGGATCCTGTTATTGGGTTTCCTACATATGGCCAATATCTACTTGCTAGGACATATGCGAGGGCCTCAAAGATTCCAAAAAGAAGTGAAAGTGTTTTCTGGGCTTGGGTAAAGGTTCTCCTGTCATCTGGATCGCTCAAATCAAGGTCTATTAGCTTAGCTCCCACTAGAATCTGCAGTATAAGTCCACCTGTGACAATTGGTCCTATTCCAAGCTCCATAAGGGTTCCTATGTTGGCTGCAAAAAGTATTTGAAACAGCGATATCTGTGATTGCTGTGTGGTTGTCACCCCGTAGAGAGGGGTGTCTGCCATTATAAGATAGAGGATCAGAACAATCCCTGTCAGCAAAAATCTTCTGTATAAACTCTGCTTTCTAGAGGGCTTGTGGACCGTGGGAAGATAGCTGGCAATTGAAGCTAGAGTCTGAAGGACCCCCATCAAGCACACTCTCATTCTGAGGCTTCTTCTAATAGCTTCACTTCTCCACCAGCAGCTCTTATCTTCTCAACAGCATTCTTTGAAGCCTTTTCAACGATAACTTCAACTGGCACTCCTATCTTTCCAGTACCAAGGAGCTTCTTTATTCCGAGCTTCTCCAAATTAACCACATATTTTCCGCTTTCAATTGAAACCCCTTCTCTGTTACCTCCAAGGAGAAGTTCTTCCAGCTGCAGTAAGTTTATGCTCTTTTCTTCCCCTAGCTTCTCCTGCGGACTGGTAAATCCATGCTTCCCTATCCACCCTGGAGCATACTTTCTCATCCAGCTTTCCTTGTGCTTAAGCATACCAGCAGCTCCTCTTCCTCCCTTGGAGCCCTTTTTCCTATGCTGTCCTATTCTTCCCCAGCCCATTGTCCTTGTTCTTCCCCTCAGCTTTCTGCTCTTCTTCCTGAATCTAACTGCCATTTGAATCACCGTCAGGCCATTCTGAGGATGAGCTCATTTATCGAGCTCCCTCTATATCCGAGCTCGCCACCAACTTTATACTCTCTCCTCGTGCTTTTTTTAAAGCCTCCCTTTGGGGGATGGAGCCTAAATACTGGCTTTATCTTATCCTGCTCGTGAAGCTTTATTTCTCCTCTAGTTATTTTTTCTGCAAGCTCACTAATGGAGTTCAAACCAAATAGTCTTTTTACAGCCTCATCGCTGATTCTCCTGTTGCCCAAGAGCCTCCCTCTCTTCCTGAGAACTATCTCCAGAGTTCCCTGATCGATTTCCCCCCATGTAACAAGATGCCTGACCTTGTTCAGCATGCCCTCCAGTCCTGGAAGATCGCTAGGATATAGCGCCATGCTGTACTTTCTTGTAAGCCTAAGGAGCTGAAGAGTTCTCTCTTCCTCTTTCTTAACGTTCACCCTTCCCTTTATTCTAATTACAGCCAGCAATCTCTTGCCCTCCTGTCCTACAATAGTGCCTTCAGCCTCCAATTTTTCTCCCCCTACTTTCTCCAGTCCTCAACTGTAACGAACTTATATGTGTTCTTAAGAGCATTGTAGGTTGCCTTTGCGAAGTTATAAGTAGTTCTGGTCTCCCCATAAGTCCTGGACCATACGTCCTTTATCCCAGCAAGTCTCAGCACTGTTTTTGCTATATCTCCTGCTACAAGGCCTGTTCCCTTTGGGGCTGGATATAGAACTACTTCAACGCTGCCACTCCTACCAACAGTTCTGAAGGGTACGCTATGCGAGGTACCACATAGGCACTCCCAGCTTCCGCATCCCCTTCTGACCGGTACTATGTTCAATTTCGCATTTATTATTGCCTTATCAATTGAGAACCTCAGCTGCTTGGCCTTTCCTGTACCTATTCCAACGAATCCATCCCCATTTCCTATTACGACTACGGTCTTGAATCTGGACAGCTCTCCAGCATCAGTCTGCTTTTGGACAATTCCAACATCTATTACTTCATGCTGCAGGTTGGGAAGCAGATAATCGACTATTTCTGGCTCTAGAATAGGGAGGTTCTGCTCGAAGAGCTCCTTCAGATTTGTTATCTTGCCTTCCTTAACCATTTTTCCGACTTTTGTCTTTGGAACCCACTCCTCAATGGATGCTCTCTCTTCCTCAATTGACATTGCTACCACTCCCCTCCTTCTCATCAATATTTCTTAGAACTTGTTCAAAGTGTTTTGGATAATCGGAAGGGTCCAGTCCCCTCTTCAAGAGAAGGGAAAATATCCTGCTAAACTTTTCAGGCGAGGATTCCTTGAGTTCCCTCGCATATGATGCAACATGCTCTCCTTTTATTCTCTCAGTGCTTGGTAGAACTTCCTCTGAAACCGGTACTTTTAGCCCTGCATCAATTGCCCCCTTTATGACTGCGAATACTCTGCTCTCCTTCACCGGTGACCTGAGGCCAATATCTGGAATAGCTGCGGAAATTCCCCTTTTCATTGCCCGTTTTCCAAGCAGATAGCCTGTCAAATATGCTGCCATTGTTGATGCTCCAGAACCAAGCCATCCATAGGACTTGAATAGCTCTATGCTGTGCGCAGAGACCCTAACTATATCTCCTCTTGGATCGAAGTCTACTATTTTTGCCTCGATGTACTTGTTCGTTCTTCTTATAACGAGCCTACTCCTCCTTGAAAGTACCTGTATGTATCTCTTCCTGTAGTTTGTCTTTCCTTCCCTTCTTCTCCTTCTGGCTACCTTGTATCTTGCTCCTCCAACCATTTCAGCTTACCTCCTCACAGCCATTTCTTTCTCGAGGTGCATTCTGAGATCGGAGAGAGAGTTGAAGGCCCCTCCTTTTGCCAGGTTGTAATATTTTCTATACGTCTTTGCGTCAATCGCTTTCTTGTCTCTCAGATACTTCAGATATGCCCTCATTTTTCTTATCCTATTTATCCATGCCCTCTTAGGATCCTGTCTTGCCGTTTTTTTGCCCTTTCTAGAGCCGTATCCTCTCCTCTCGCTCTTGGACTTCTCTCTGAGCCTTCTCCACCTTCCTCTGCTGTTGGATTTGGGAGGAACAGCAGTTATGATCCCCCTCTTTATCAGCCTTCTAATGTCTTCAGCAGTAATTGCCGATTCGACCTCCTCCAGCTCTTCCTTCCCTGCATTAATTCTTATCCTGGATATACCAACGTTCAGAATTTCTGCAGCCATTCTCTTCTGCAGCGTGAAGTCGGTCAAGCTACTCAACCTCCTTTTCATTTGCTATTTTGAAGCCCTTCTCCCTCAGAAGTCTGGTCAGCTCCATCCTCTTCTTCTTTCCAAGCTTTCCGCTCAGATAGATGATGTGCTTCTTTGGATCCAGAGAGCTCAGCTGGGAGACATTTTCAACAACTGCAGGAAACAGCCCAGATGGATGGACACCTCTTATTATTTCTGGATTTTTATATCCTATTTCAACCGATGGAGGAAAGCCCTTGTACTTAAGTCGCATTTTGTTGTCGATTCCCTTCGGCTTTCTCCACCTATCTCTGTTCTTGAACTTTATGAGCTCGTGGAAGAGCCTCCTGTGGAATTCTGGCTTATCTTTCTTTAATCTAAGTCTAAGCACCTTGAGCTCGCTCATTCTCAACCACCTTTCTCATATATGTAAATTCCATCCATGAAGACCCTGCGATCGAATTCGCTTATTTTTGTAGCTCTCTCAATGTTGGCTGCTGTTTGACCAACCGCTTCTATGTCAATTCCCTCTACGATTACATCCTCCTTTGTGGCCTTCACTGTGACTCCAGGAAGTATCTCAGCTATTCTTGGAGACTTTTCTCCGAGAAAGTTCTTTATCAGAACTTTGTTCCCCTTCACTTCAACTGAAATTGGGAAGTGAGAGAATACAATTTTTAATTTATATACATAACCCTTTCTTACTCCCTCTATCATGTTCTTAATATGGGAGGAGACTGTTCCAACGAGCGCCTTCTTCTTTCTGTTAGCGAAATTAGCTTCAACTATGACTTTCCTGTCCTGTTGATATATCGATATTCCCAGAGCATGAGAGAAGTCTCTCTCAATCTTACCCTTCGGTCCGCTGACAATCACTTTCTTTCCCTCTATTGATACAGAGACATCCTCAGGAATATCAACAGATCTCAAAGCCCTCACTGCCTTGACCATTTTATTTTTCCCCTCCTAGTATACGTAACCTAGAATCACTCCACCAGTTCCCTTTTCCAATGCTTCTCTTGAGGACATTATGCCCATAGGAGTTGAGAGAATTAGGACCCCTATTTCTCTGGATGGAAGCTTCTTTTTTATCCATGTTGGTAAGTTGGTGAGCTCATATTTCTTTATGCTGTACCTCGGCTTGATAGCTGCAGCCCTGTTTATCCTTCCAAGCAGCTGCACTTTTACCTTGCCCTGCCTTCCATCATCTATATATTCTATCTCACCCAAATATCCCTCTCTCTGAAGGAGCCTGAGAACTTCTATGATCATTCTGGAGGCCGGGGCTATAATTGCCTCTTTCTTTGCCCTTTTTTCACTGTTAGTTATTGAATTGAGAGCATTAGCGAGTGGATCCACTACTACCATTTCTGATATCACCTCTCAACTGAACTTTCTGAAGCCCATCTCATATGCTACCTCACGGAAGCACTGCCTACATAGGTAAATATTATATCTCCTAATAACTCCTCTTCTGGAACCGCATCTCTGACATTTGATCACAGCCTTTCCGTACTTTCTTTCCCTTGGAGATACGTATTTTGTCAAAGCAAACACCTCAGACAATTCTCACACTGAATTGGGAGACCAATAGAGCTGCTGCCTCATCCTTCGTAACTCTATGTCTTCTGGGGATCCTCTTAGCCCTTTTTATCTTTCTCCTTGAAACCCTATAACCAGGCCTCTCTATTGTTATGCACACATCCATTCCAAAAACCCCTATTTCTGGATCATATCTCACTCCTGGAATGCTTATGTGCTCCTTAATTCCAAAGGATACGTTCCCGAAATCATCAAAGCTTGAATATTTTATTTTGTTCCCCACAGCGTCAAATGCTTTCTTCAGGAATGATATAGCCTTTTCGCCCTTGAGTGTAACTGCAACTCCTATATTCTCTCCTCTCCTGATTCCAAAGTCTCTAATTGTCTTCTTTGCCTTTCTGAAGCTGGGCTCCTGTCCTGTTATCTCCTTTAGAACCTGGGCAATTCTGGCAAGCCTCTCGCCTCCCTGACCAAGCCCCACGTTCACTGTTACCTTGACAATTTTTGGCTTTCGCATTGGGTTTCTCTCCCAGCTCCTGAAGATCTCCTGGAACCTCTCTTCCAATGCTTTCGAAACTGTACTGCTCATGTCAAATCACCTATTCCAGCTTAACAGCTGGAGATTCCCTCCCAACTACGTATATGTAATTAAGGCTTGTTTGAACGAGCGAGGAATCCTCTCCCCTGATTGTGACAAGGCTCATTTTCTTTCTTGCTCCCCTCTTTATCTCTACTATTTTTCCCCTTGCTCCTATGTTCTTTCCTCCTATGACGACAGCATAAGAGCCTTCAGCCAGAGGGAAGTAGTCCACCGGGCTCATCTCAGGAATTCTCACTAGCACTGTGGACAAAACTGTTGGCTGTCCATTGATTGAGAGCTCTCCTTCTCTAAAGATAATATTGCTTCCATCGAACAGATTCAGCTGGGTCAACCCTCCTCTTACAGTTGTCTTGTTCTCTATTCTCAGCGGCTTTAGCCTGGATTCTTCCTCATTTATTTCCACGGGTTTCAGGAAAATTCTCTCATCTGGAACTAGACGGTAGAACTTCTTCACCGGAACTACTTCGATGACATCCATAACTCCCACGGGAAAGCTGAAGTCCCTTCTCACTCTCCCATCAACCTTTATGAGCCCTCTGGAAAGTGCTTTTCTGACCTCTTTTCCGGTTAGAGCTAGCTTCAAAACATCCCTTATTAAAACTCCCAGTGGAATTGCCCTCTCAATTGGATGGGGTCCAGGGCTTGGCTTAGCTACCCAGTGCCTTCCTTTTACACTTATTGGCCAGAAAGTTGGAGCCTCGTAGCTCCTCAGATGCTTACTTCCACCCATTCTGGTCACTGCTTCTCCCCCTCCTCCTTTGTCTCTTCTGCCTCAACGGCCTTTCCGCTCCTCTTCTCAATTATCTTCCTTCTCTCCTTGTCTTTCAGATCAAGCTTCGTTATGATTACCTTGCTGGCATGGATTGGTATGAATGAGGGTGTTCCACTTGCCTTCTCTCTTGTAAGTCCCTCAATAAAGATCCATCCCCTCTCTCTATTGACCCTGGTAACTTTTCCTTCCTTGCCTCTGTTGTCCCCCCTCACAACCTTGACTGTATCTCCAACTTTAACAGGCATATTTCTGACACCATACTTCTCTCTGAGCTCCTTCGAGAGAGGAGCGGTTACTAGTCTATTCCTCAAGTGAAGGGGCATGTTAAACAGCGCTTTTCTTTGCTTTTTCGGTTGAATGCTTTTAGTGATCGACATTTCCACGTTCACCTCACACTATTATGGATGCCATGTTAGCTATCCTAGGCCATCTCTCAACAGCTTCTCTAGCAACTGGACCTCTAATTTCGCTTCCCTTCAGTGTTCCTTCTGGGGTTATTATTACAACTGCATTGTCCTCAAAGCTAACCCATGTGCCATCGCTTCTCCTATAGGGTCTCCTCTGTCGTATAACTACAGCAGGAAGGACCTGCTTTCTCATCTCTGGTATTCCTTTCTTAACTGAGACGATCACCTTATCTCCTACTCCAGCCTGAGGGACTCTTCTCAATCTCCCCCTGTAGCCGGGAACTCCTATTATCATTGCCACTCTTGCTCCGCTGTTATCTGATACATTTACATATGAGCCTACCTGCAGGCCTTGTGCTACTTTTATTCCAGAGAGGGCAACTGCTCCTCTTTTGACCATGTATTTTCACCTCACCTTTCCAAGCACAACGAAGGATACAGTTTTGCTGATGGGCCTTGTTTCTCCGATTAGAACCTTGTCTCCTACCTTGACTTCCACGCATGGAGGCAAATGAGCGTGAATCTTGCTCCTTCTCCTCTCGTATCTTCTGTACTTTCTATCGAAAATCATGTAGTTGTGCTCTATCACAACTGTTCCATCCATCTTGTCCGAACTTATCACTCCCTCTATAACGAGTCCCCTGACCTTTATAGTTCCATGAAATGGGCAATTGGGATCCTCGCATTTCTTCGAGGGGATCTGAATGCCCTCAATGCCAGGATTCTTCTCCTCCTTTTTTCTAGGCATCAAAGCCACCTCTTTCCCGTTCTTAAGATTTCCTTTGTTCTCTCCTCGGGTCTGCCGAGGATATCAATACCGGATATTACTCTCTCGTCTTTTCTTCCTGGATTGATTCTCAAAACTATGTTCCACTTCAACAGCTTCAACTCCTTTCCTTTTTCAATTAGTATGATTGTGTTCTTGGTCTCTCCAGCAATTATTCCTCTTCTCTTGTTCAGAGATGGATCTGCTGAGCTCATGACCTCTGCCTCTGCTCCCAAAATTTCCGAATATGTGGGAAGTCTCACTTGCCTTCACCCTGCTTTTTTCTTTCCTCAGACTCTATGGTCAGTATTCTGGCTAGGGTCTTTCTAAGTGGTCTTATCTTTCCAGGATTATCGATAGTCCCTATGTGTGCTTGCATAACCAGCTTCATCAGCTCAACCCTAATTTCGTTGAGCTTCTCCTTTCTCTGCTCCGGGGTCATCTTCCTTATCTCATCCGGACTGAGGCTCACTGCTGTTCACCTCCTGCTGCTCTTCAGCTGGCTCTTCCTTCTTCTCTTCCTTAGGCTTGGCCTCAACTTCCTCCTTCTTCTGAATGAATTCCTGCAAATTTATACCAGCTTCCTCTGGAGTGCGTATAAGCAAGGTATCCTTCGTTCTCTGCGGCTTCACTATTATGACCTTCACACCATAAATTCCAGGCTTGAGAAGGGCATGAGCAACTGCTTTGTCAACGATATAAGTTACCTGTTCACCAGTCTTGTAAATTTTCCCCGCCCTGAACTTCTCGTATCTGGCTCTCTCGCTTGTTATTTTTCCGCTTATTATTATTTCCGCTCCTATTGCTCCAGCACTCATTATTCTCTTCAATGCCGCGAAGGCAAGCCTTCTAAAATGAAAGCCCCTCTCCAGCGATACGGCCAATCTAAAGGCAACAACTCTCGCATCCAGGTCAGGATTTTCGACTGGCATTACAGTTATTTGAGGATTCTCCAAGCCAAAATAATTTTCAAAAATTGTGGAGAGATTCTTTATTGTTTGGCCCCTTCTCCCAATTATGAGAGCGGGTCTTTCTACCTTTATTACTACTCTGGTACCCAGAGGAGTCCTGTACACATCGACTCCCGAATATCCTGCTCTATAGAATTGTCTTGCCAGGTATTCGTCAACTTTAACAAGAGACATTGACTTCTCGATGAAATATCTCTTCACGTTTACCATAACCTTCTCACCTTCATGCCTCCTTAACTACTATTTCTATATTGGAGTGTCTTCTGTACTTTGGGGTTGATCTCCCAAAAGCTCTTGGCATGTACCTCTTCAGAACGAAGCCCTTCTTGACAGAGATGTGAATTATTCTGAGCTTCTCGACATCTAGATCCTTTCCCTCTGCATTCGCCTCAGCGTTCCTTATGAGCTTCAACAGTATCTTGGCTGCCTTCACTGGGTATTTTCCCATTGGGATCCCCCATCTATCACTCAAACCGCTCTTGTGGGGTATCTTTTTGTTATGAGTCCAGTTTGGAACAGGCTCCTCCAACCTGATTACCTTCTCCAGGAACTTCTTCGCATCTTCTGTCCTCATTCCCTTTATAGCATTAGCTAGGTTGATTACCTTCTTGGGGCTTATCGGCGCATCCCTTGCCACAGCCTTAGCAATAGAGCGCTCATCCTCAAACTTAACACTGTATCTCCATGCTCCCATTGATATCTACCTCACTTGAGAGCAGTGAACATGGAGCTCCTTGTTGCCTTAAGGCCAGGCTCTCCATGCTTTACTGATTTGGTTGTTGGAGAGAACTCTCCAAGCCTTTTTCCTATCATTTCTGGAGTGATCCTGACTGGAACAAATTCCTTTCCATTGTAGATAGCTATGGTTAGACCAAGCATTTCAGGTAAGATTATCATGCTCCTCTGATGAGTTCGGATTATCTTCTTTGAGGTCCTTCGAGCTTTTCTTATTTTCTGAAGGAGCTTGATCTGCTGGGGGGTGAATCCCCTTATAATGCTCCTCCTTTCTCTCGATGGAAATAGCTTCACTAAATCATCCATTGGAACATCGATGAGCTTATCTATAGTATACCCTCTATACCTTATTCCTTTCCACTCGCTATCTATCTCTATGTTGCTCATACCATACTTCCCTTCTGAATTTTTTGGATTAAGCTTGAGGTCCAATAGGACCAGTGCAAGTTTAAACTCGCGTAAAAACGTTATTGATTCCCGGTTTATAAGTCTGACCTTGAAGCTATATATGGTTGATAGTATAGGATTCCTGCAGCATTAAAGATAAGCTTGAACCTCAGCATCAAGAACTTCCTTGAGCTCATTAACGTGTTTTTCCGTTGTATAAACAAATATCTTAATGTTCTTTCTCCTTAACCTATTTATCACATGCACATAGGATTCGTCTGCAACGGTTTGCTCCATGTCGCTCACAATTATCAGATTGTCTCCAGGCTTCAGCGCAGCCTCAACCTTTCTCAGGGCCCTTGAAATATTAGTGTATCCAGATGTGCCGGCAGCGATTATCTCCTCTATTAAATGCAGCTTGGAATGCCATTTTTTCATTGATATTTGCTTTACATCCTCATCGAAGAGATAGATTCTCTTCAATGTATCGTATAGAGAAGCTACGAGGGCCACAGCCTTACCATAATGTTTTCTCATGCTATCGCTCTTGTCAATCAGAAGAACTGCCTCCTTCTTTCTTATCCTGCCAATGTATACGGGCACTGGATAATTATTTCTCATTGTCAAGTAGACTGTCCTTCTGACATCGAACCTGGACTTTCTCTGAACGCTTCTTATTTTTCTTCCTCTCTCGCTTTTTTGTCTAGCACTATTCATCATGCTGTACGCTATTTGCTCTGCCAGCGATCTTTTGCCCTTCATAATCAGGTACTTTATGACATCTGCTGTGAACTCCTCTCCCATTTCTCTTGAAAGCACTGAGAGAGCCCAAGGAAGCTCTGGATTATATGCTAATTTCCCAATAGTTCTCTCAATAAACGAATACCTGTTCCCCAGGGATCTACCCTCCTCGCTCTCATAGGATCCCTTTCTCTTCTGGGATGCTCTTGCTATATGATCTTTCAGAAGTTCAAGATAAGCCTCGTTTCCAGTTCTATAGTAATTTCTGAGCATTTCTATCTTTCTGTATATATTCAACTTCTCGAAGTTCTCTATGGTATCCAGCTTCATTCTCTTCAACTTCTTGAAACTCATCTTTTCCATATCTTTCCAGGTAAGCTCATACCCTTCAGTTCTTCTCCTTTCTGTTGTTTTCCTCCTTTCCTTCCTCTCCCTTTTTTCATGTGGCGCTTCCTTTTTTTGCTCTTCAATTTTCCTCTTGTATGGAGAGCCTCTGAGGACTTTCTCCAGCTTCTCGACGTCCTCCTGCCTTTTAGCAAAGACGCTGAGCAGAACCTTTGAGAGGGGAAAATAGTTGTAGTGAGTTAGCATCCTCGCTGTTCTATATAATCTTATAGCTTTCTCAATCTCCCCCGAGCTAATTTTTGCTCCCATCTCTCTCATAGCATGTGCTATTCTGACTATCTTCTCTATTTCCTCATCATCATTGAATGAAAGATCCTCTCTTGCTGAGGTCATAGCTCAGCTATACCCTCCTTTCCAAATGCATTTTCACTATCTCCATTATGATGCTCTCTTCTTCTGGTCTCTTCACAAGGGTAGCCTTAGCTCCATCTATTAGATCCTCGCTCCTAACCTTCTCGTGGTTTCTCAGTTGAGCTATCCTGGCACTTATTCCCATCCATCTGACGCTATCGGCTACTCCAGGTCTGTAGAGAAGGTCGGTTTTCCTTATTTCCTCTATAGCTCTGAGCGCTGCTAACACTGTATCCTCATCATACAGATCAACAGCTCTTCCAAGCCTCAGTTTCAATATCTCTAGCTCTTTGTTCAAGGTAGGATATCCGAAGGTTATCCTGACTACCCTGCGCATAAATGCATCGCTGAGCTCATTTTGAGCAAGATCCTCTGGATTGCTTGTAAATATTATTTGAAATCCCTCTCCAGTAGCTCTGTAGACTTTCTTCAACTCAGGGATGATTATTCGCCTTTTGTCTATGATGTCTAGAAGCAAATTTTGGAACTCCTCGCTGCTTCTCCTAATTTCATCAATCAGTATGCCGCTGTCCAAGATTAGAGAAGCTAGAAGAGGTCTGGGGACAAAGGAGTTCTCGTTGAAACCTTCTTTGTATGCTCTGAGTGGATGGAAATCGCCAATAACTCTATATTCATCGTAGTTCTCACTGCATGGCAGCACGAAAGCCCTTCTGCCTGCCCATAGCGTTAGCAGTGCCTCTCCTATTTCCGTCTTTCCGGTACCCGGAGGACCTTCAAACAGAACTGGAAAACCCTCAATGAAAGAGGAAAAGACGAGCGTTATTACATCCTCATCCACCAGCAATTTGTACTTCTCTCTCAGAACCCTGGCTGCTTCTCTGGGATTTCGTACGCTGGGCATCCTCTCATATGCCTTGTCATAAATTTCATAAACTTTTTCCACTATGGAGTCCTGAGTCTCTATGGACTCTTCCTCCATTTTTTCGGTCATTTTTTCCACTTTCTCAACGATCTGGAGAACTGCTTCAAGATAAAAAATTGAGTTCAAACGTTAATATAATCTACTTTGATACCTCTCTCCTTTCCGATAATTGAGCTAACAATTTCCACTATTTTTTTCTCCAGGCCTGGTTCCAATGACTCTCCTTTAAATTCTATGTATCTGAATTCCTTCACGAAAGATCTGTGCTCAATAGGCTCCATCCCCATCAGATTGGATAGAATTTCCTTTATTTTGTTGTGCTCGTCATCATAGAATGTCGTATAGAAAATTCTGTAAGCCTTCGTCAAAGATAATCACCTGCGGTCTCAGTTTGCACCCCTCATCAATGGGACCTCAGCAAATGTAGTGCGATCATTCCGCAGAGGGGCTATTGAGTTCTCTGGACTTTTCCTTTTCTTCTTCCCGTTCTTCTAGCAGCTATATGCCCTACTTTTCTTCCTGGCGGCGCTCTTCTTGAGACTGTTGTAGGTTTGCTCTCAGATTGGTGGCTTCCTCCTCCAAAAGGATGAGAAACCACGTTCATAGCAACTCCTCTGACCTTAGGCCACGGTCTGGATTTTGCCTTCCATTTGTAATAGGCATTTCCAGCCTTCATGAGAGGCTTCTCTATTCTTCCTCCTCCTGCTGCTACTCCAATCGTTGCCCTCGAACGAATGTCTATCTCCTTGATTTTTCCGCTGGGAAGTACCACTGTTGCCGTAGCTAGGCTCTTTCCCGTAATCTGAGCATATCCCCCTCCAACTCTCACCAGCTTTCCACCATCTCCAGGCTTGAGCTCAATATTGAAGATCTGCGTACCCTCCGGAATCGACGAGAGAGGAAGTATGTTTCCGTTAGCGACCTTCGCCTGTGGACCTATTTCAATGATCTGCCCTACATAGCTACCTTCCGATGCTGGAGAGTAGAAGACCTCCCCGTTCTCCAACTTTATTTCTGCTAGAGGCGTCCAGCGTCCAGGGTCATGAACTATATTTGTTATGATGCCCCGAAATGTCCTATCCAACGGAAGCTCGGGATACCTAGCTGGAGCAACTCTAAGATGAGTTGGAGCTCTGAATGTGGGGGATCCCCTTCCTTCCCTCTGTGATAGAATCTTTTTTCCCACTCTTTCTCACCTCACAGGAGACCAAGCCTTGTTGCTATTTCCTCTGCATTGAATTCGGGATGTAGCTTTATGAATGCCCTCTTCTCTCCCCTCATTGTTATCAGTGTCCTAACTTTTTCCACTCTCACTCCGAATCTCCTCTCGAACTCTTCCTTTATTTGGAGCTTCGTAGCATTTCTCTGCACAACGAAAAGCAGAGTATTGTATTTCTCTATATAGTTAATTGCCTTTTCAGTATGCACCGGATAAAGCAGAACCTGCTCACTACTCACTCTTTATCACCACCAAGCCTGAGAATCTTTTGTTCAGCTCCTCCAAAGCTCCATTGCTTATGACTGTAAGTCTTCCTGGAACTCCTCCAGGAGCTAGCATGGCTACAGAAACATCTCTCGCATTAGAGACATCCACACCGGGGAAGTTCCTGACGGCTCTAGCAAATGGGCTATTTGCTGACTTTAAAATGAACAGAACGCTTCTGGGCTCGACGTATCTTCTTCCTCTCATCTTCCCCTTTCCTGCCCTTATCCTCGTCCTTTCATATGATCTCTCTATATCTTCCCATACTCCAATTTTCCTCAGAAATTCCCTTGCAAGCAGAGCCCTGTTGATATTCGATTCTACATCGTCCTCAACTATGATTGGTAGGCTGTCTCCGTGATAAATGTGTCCTCTTTTGAGAACAAGCTCCTTGTAAGATGTAGCAGCCAGAGCTGAAGCTGTAGCCAATCTTTTTTCCTTCTTGTTTATTTCCTCATGTATCTTCTCTTCCACCCTGGGAGGATGCGCTAGCCTCCCTCCAACGGTCATATTGGCCAATGCTCCAATGGAGGTATCTGGAATTCTAGGAACTCTTGCTAGTCCCCTCCCTACCCCAAGACTTACTGCTGGCGTTCTCTTTCCAGCCATTGGATCCCTACCCTTTGGCTGAAGTCCTGCTGTGAACTCTGATAGAAATGCTCTTTTCACCAGATCCTTCCTCACCGGGATGCTGAAGATTGAGGGCAATGTAATGTTCCCCTTGGCTTCTCCTGAAGAAGAGAAGAGAATGGTTTGTTTGGGCAGTGGTTTAATTATTAGTACCATTCGGCATCACCTATATCTCTCCAATTCCATGTATGTATGTTATCCTTGGAGCACCTTCCGGAACAAATGGAGCAGGCCTAATAGGATATCTCAAAATAATAGGTCTCTTTCTTGGTCCTGGGACGCTTCCTGCAAGAATGACGAAGTCGCTCTTTATTAAGCCATATTTGTGCCATCCGCCAGGAACATTGAACTTCTTCAGCAGTTCCTCTCCATGCTTTGAAACATCTCCTATATAGATTATCCTCTTATTGTAGTCAACTCTTTGATGGAATCCCATCTGCCCTGCCTGAGGAGCTGTTGAGACAGAACCGAATCCTGGTCCTCTTGCTCCTATCTTCCTTGCAGCCTTTCTGTGCTTGTGCCATCTTGGAAGCACTTTTATGCCAAACCTCTTCACTGGTCCCTGGAATCCCTTGCCTTTTGTTATCCCAATGACGTCGACAAAGCTACCATTACTGAATATCTCCGATACGGTAAATTTCCTGCCAAGAGATGATGTGGCGAACTCGAGCTGTTTCTTTATATCTGTTCCTGAGAGGGCAACCTCAATTAGCTCAGGTTTCTTCTTTGATATCCCTCCAGCAAGCATGGGTTGAGAGAGCATTAGGGCTCTCAGCTCAACTATTCTCTCAAGCGATGACTCTATTTCCTCGAGCTTCTTTGAGGAGCTTTCCTTGCCTGGGTTGAATCTCTTTATTAGCCTTTCTATGTTTGCAGAGGAAAGGACTGAGCTATCAGCCCACACATCTGTGAATGGTTGCTTTCCATGGTTAGTGTCAAATTCATATGCTCTAAATCCTGCAAGAATCATTGGAGGAGTTTCCAGTATTGTTACTGGCATGAATATTTGCTTCCCATATGTCAGAGATGTTCTTCTATCATCTATTATCATGGAGTGAGTCATTCCCACTTTATATCCAAGGAACCCTACAGGGAATATTTTTTCATGTGATACTGTTGGCCAGCTTCTCACCCTGCCTAGGATTCCCTCAGCTCTCTTTCTCGGCCTTACTGCCAGGCTACCCCTTCGTGGGGCACTCTTCTTTCTATGTCCCATGGTTCACCATCTGCCGAGAGTAGCCCGGATCCCATTTCTTTTTCCCGGGTCTCTCTCCAAGCTGTTTCTAAAGAGAAGTTTATAAAAGCTTCGATGGTTGTGTTGCTTCGAGACAAGAATGACAAAACCATTATTATAAAACATCAACGAAATAAACACATCACTTAACTTTATTAATGATCCTTCTCTCTTTTTAGCATTCAGTTCATTTCTATTTCTTGATGAGCGCTACAGCTTCTATTTCCACCTCGAAGTTCTTCGGTGGTTTCGCACTTACAACCGATCTAGCTGGCTTGTGCTCTCCCATTATCTCTGAATAGGCTTTGTTGAAAGCATCAAAATTTGAAATGTCGCTGAGAAATACAGTGACTTTCACTATGTCCTCGAGTCTGCCTCCAGCCGCCTCAACTACTGCTTTCACGTTAAGTAGGCACCTCCTTGTCTGCTCTTCTATATTTCCACTAATTGGCTGCCCAGTTTGGGGATCGATGGGAACCATTCCGGAAATAAATAGCAGACTGCATGCCTTACCATCATTGCAACTCAAATTATCAATTAGAATGCCCTGCGAATAGGGGCCTATTGGTTTTGGGGCATCCTTTGTATATACTACTTTAATCATGGTCTCACCAATACTATCTTCAAGTTTCTAAATATAAATTACCCTATTTATCATTGAGAAAACTTCAAGATGGAAACAACTGATAGAACTATTGGAATCGCTTCCTCTGTCCTCACAGTTCTTGTACCTTGATTCATCACGAAATTATATATTCCATTGAAGTATTCGTTTACATCTATAGAAAGCTCCTTTGCTATATCATACAGCCCCCTGTATGGCTCTCCGAAAACCAGTGTAATTTTCCATCCGCTTGTTCTCATGATCTCGCTAACTCTGCGGAGATTCTCCCATATCGGTTCGCCCAACCGTGAAGTTCCAATGACCGCCCTGGTTCCAGCTACTCGCTTCAAATATGAGTGAAGATAGCCAACGTTTTTGACTTCATAACCAATCCATTCATCAGAAGACTCTATTCTTTCGACCTTGAGAGGATGAGCTGAGGTCACCCTAAAAAGGAAAACATCCCCCACCTTAATTCTGTTAGTTTCACTGGCTTCCACCCAAGTTGGAGCTCTGAGGCCAATATCAACCAGGATCCTCCCCCTTTCAACTTTTTCAACTAAACCTTCCCTAAGCTCTCCTTCTCTAGGGCTTGGCTTGACGGTGTGGGTTGGTGACTGCAAGGGATAAGCGAGACCAAGGTATTTCAGTTCCTTTCTTTTTCCATAAATTTTCCTCCTCAGATAGGGAGGAGTCCTAAAAACATTCAAGAGAAGGGCGAATCTTTTACTGGGTTCAAAGCACTCTTTCTTCCTCCTGCTCCTATAGAGAAGGATGCGTGATACCCTGAATATCGAGGCATATCTGGCTATGATATTTGCTTTTATTGTTTCCCTAAGAATATCAGGCTCATTCTCCAATGTGCAGTATGGGAGAAGAAGCTCAATATCTATGGGAAACACACCACCTAAGAAAAGGTATCATGAAATGTCATGAGGATTTCTTGGTCTGACCTCCTCCTTTCTTCGCACCTTTCTTTGCCTTTTCCTCTGCACTGGTCTCGGACTTTTGTGCCCTCTCTCCTGCGCTGGAAACTCCCATGAACAGAGTTGTTCTCTGCCTTCCTCCCATCTCAAACAACCTCAATACTGTTTTTAACTTCAGAGTTAATTTAAATTTTGGGGGCGATGAGCTATTTGCCGAGTGCCAACAGAGGGATGACGAGAGAAGCTGAGCGATGCCCCCTTTACTGAACCAAATCATGCAGTTTTATATAACAATGAGATAATTGAAAATAAGCGGTGCATATTCATGAGCTCAGAGCATCATAGAAGAATTTCTCCACTAGCTAAAATTGGAGCTGGAGCTATCATAAAGGAAAATGCAGTAATAATTGGAAAATCAACAATTGGGGCGAGAAGCTATGTAGATTCCGATGTGATTGTAGGATACCCAGTAAGAAGGAGAATAAAGGACATGCAGGCAGGCAATATTTTCGATTTTGAGACGGATGGAAGCTATGTAGGAGAAGAATGCTTAATCAGAAGCTTCTCTGTTATCTATGAAAGAGTTAAGATTGGCAACAGAGTTGAGACAGGACACAGAGTTTTGATAAGAGAAGACACAGAGATAGGTGATAATAGCATAGTAGGAACTGACACGGTCATCGATGGTAGAGTTAAAATTGGAGAAAGGGCAAGAATTGAAACAGGCGTTTATATTCCTCCTCTGACAATCATAGGAAGAAACGTCTTTCTTGGGCCAAGAGTTGTATTTACGAATGACAAATATCCTGTAAGTACAAAATGGATAGGGGTTGTGGTTGAAGACGATGTTGCTATAGGAGCTAACTCCACAATCATAGCAGGTGTTAGGATAGGAAGAGGATCTGTTGTTGCATCAGGAGCAGTTGTGACCAAGGATGTTCCTCCCAACGTCGTTGTTGCCGGTATTCCAGCAAGGATTATTTCCAGTAGAGATGAGTACGAGAGGAAGAAGAAGGAATATGAGAGCTCACCAATCGGGATGAAAATATAGGAAAATCATGCTAGTCTATTGGTCCCAATACTTCCTGTTTTTAATATAGTTCTTTTCCTCATCATAGAGGGCTTCAATGAAATTCTTCCATCCGAGCTTGAGTTTTGAGAGGGCTCTCGATGCTGACCTAGGGCCAACTCCGTATGGAGCAAGTGCAATCACCGCATTTTTCCCATAATTTATTACAAGCTTTGCTCTCTTTACAGCTTCATCGAAATATTCCTTTTTCTTTCCATCGAGTTTTTTCTTGTTCAATCCTTCCCTCACTGCAGTCAGAAATTCCAAGTTTCCTGGAGGAATTGGTACTACTGCCCTGGAGCGGCACTTTCCACACTCTATTATCATGGGTAGATCCTTTATCTTGGACCTCCATTCATATCCGCAGCTGAGGCACTTCATTATTACCTCCTTCTCCATTATCCTCATCTCCAGAGTCTTCAAAGCAAGCTCTCTCGGTATCCCTTCTGCTGCATAGGAAATTGGATTTTCTCCTCTTATACTATGAAGCGTATAGGGGCTAAGTCCTCTTACAGGCTGCTTGATTATCTTTATCCATCCCTCTCTTATCCCTCTGAGAAGCTTGAGAACGACTTCCATATCTGTTTTTTCGAACATTATCTCTCTCAGAGCCTCCTCTCCCACAACAGTATCTTTGTAATATCTCAGAATCTTCTTTGAGTCCTTAATGCTATAGTTTTCCCCAAGCGCACCCATTTTTCTAGCAACGAGAATCATCCTATATCGGAATGCATTGGATTCCTTTATGGCACTCCTCAGCATCTCATCAAGCTCATATTCTTTCTGGGAAGCAAGGCCATATATGCTATCCTCGAGATTCTCGGTCCTCAATAATGAAGATTTCTCTATGAATAGCTTATAAGGATCGCTCTTTATAGATACCCCTCCTCCCATTCGTGATAAAATATACTTTCCGAGAATTAGTGCTAGTGTGAAGTTTCCCTTAGTGCCCAGAGGAACATGGATTACTGTCAAAGATTCATCTTCCCCTTTTTCCACAACGAGATGATCAGGATGAGGTAGGATAAAGCCTCTTTTTTGCTGCTCTCCACAAACGCGCATGATGTTTTCGTATACCGTAGAGGTTAGAGATCTGTACTCTGCTCTAATTTTTTCGAAAGGTTCCCCATAGCATATCCTTCTTAGAAGGGAAATAGCTTCACGTGCCACATTCCTTGATACAGGAATTAGATCTCCCGTCCATGAGGGGGGCAATCCCTTATGCTCTTCCACTTCCTCCACAATAATTCTATCATCTTCGATGCTGAGAACCTTCCATTCTCTTCCTCTGAGTATGAAAGTTCTATCGTTCTCGAGCTCAGAGAAAACAAACTCAGCATCGAGAGAACCAACAAGCTCGTTATTTACTGTCATTACAGGTACCTTTCTCGTATCTGCTATCATGTTAGTTGAGTAGTAATACTCCCTTGACCTATAGCCTGGAAGGATTTCTCCATTCTCACTTATTTTCAACAAACCTATGTTCGAGGCAAAATTCAAAATTTCATTGAGCTTTTCTCCAGAAAGATCTTTGAAAGGATATGCCTTTCTCAGCACTTCCAGAATCTCCTCCTCTCTCCTAGCATCACCAGCCAGGACCATACCAACTGCCTGATGAAGTGCAACATCTAGGGGCTCCCATACTATATTCAGATCCTCGTACTTTCCTTCAAATGCCCTTCTAGCTATAACAACGGATTCAAGCATATCTGTTATATCATGAATAGAGAATATAGTTCCTCTAGATATCGATCCCAGTCTGTGCCCGCTCCTTCCAATTCTCTGTATCAAGCGAAGAACCTGGCGAGGTGAATTAAATTGAATTATTTGGTCAACTGCCCCTATATCAATTCCCAGCTCTAGGCTGGATGTAGCTATTATGCCCTTCAGCGATCCTTCCTTCAGCTTCTTTTCAGCTTCAGTACGAACGCTAGCTGATAGGCTTCCATGATGAACTTCCACATCCTTGTAGCCCAGCTCCCTGAATTTGTAGGATAGAAATTCGGCTGTATCCCTAGTGTTTGTGAATAATATTGTGCTTTTTTTCTGCTCCATTATTTTTCTAAGCTCCTTAATCACTTTGTAGTTGATGTCTTCACTCTCATTTTCTTCAAAGGGGATGGAGCGTACATCGATTATCATTTTCTTCATTTCGTTCTCCTTTATCTCTGCACATTCTGAACAAGAAAGGAGCTTTTTCACTGTATTGAACTTTGATATAGTTGCAGAAATAGCAACGAGCTGAAAAGAGCCAATTTTTTTCCTCAGTCTCTCGAGAACTACCGAAAGCATTGCTCCCCTTTCATTCTCAATCAGTTCATGGACCTCGTCTATGACTACCCATCTTATATCGGAAATGATGTTTTTGAAGGCTCTGTGAGTTACTATAATGGAAAAGCTCTCTGGAGTTGTTATGAACCAGTGATGCTTCCCTTCAGTGAATTCCCTCCTCTCCTTCCTCGATGAATCCCCGTGCCTGACAATGCTTCTCAGACCCATTTCATTTGATATCTCCCTCATTCTAACATAGATATCTCTATTCAGGGCCCTCATTGGCGTTATATAGACCATCAATGGATTCCCTTTCCAGCTGTTCTGTTCAACCATCATAGAGAATATTGGGAAAAGCGCTGCTTCGGTTTTTCCGCTACCAGTTGGAGCTGATATTATTACGCTCTTTCCCATGAGTATCAGTGGTATTGACTTCTCCTGAATCGGAGTTGGTTTAATGTATCCGTATTTTTCGAGAACTGCCTGTAGTTTTGGATGCAGGTCTCTGAAGACTTCCGAGCTCTTAAGCACCTTTCCGAACCTCTGAATTTTTGGAATTTTTTCGAAGCAATAGCAGCATCGAATTTTTATTTTCATTTTTCAGAATATTAATCTGAGTCCATTGTAAAAACAAGCACATTTTCAGGTGAGAAAAATGAAAGTTCTAATAGCTGGAGGTGCTGGCTTTCTTGGATATGAAGCAGCAAAGCACTTCGCGAAAAAGGGGCATAAAGTAATATTGTTAGATCCAGCAGCAAATCAGAATCAAATTTTGAGCGAAAATGTTGAGATAATTTCCGATTCTATAAAAAACATAGAGAATTTTGGAAATTCTATTGGAAAGACTGACCTAATAATTCACTCAGCCTGGGATTTTACCGAAGATGTTAAAAGAAGCATCAACGAGAATCTTCTAGGAACTCTGTCACTAGCGGAGTTCGCTCTGAGCTCTGGCTCCCGAAGGTTTGTTTTCTACAGCAGCTCAGTTATCTATGGAAAGCCTGTTTCCATTCCTATTGCTGAGGAGCATCCTTTGAATGTGGAGGAATCAAGGGCCCCTCTCCATGCACTATTGAAGCTATATACGGAGAAGCTTCTCTTGCATTACCACGCTTATAAGCATCTTCCTTTGACCATCTTCAGGATTTGGTGGAGCTTCAATGATGAGAGAGCTCCTGGAAAAACATACAGAGAAATTTTGGCAAAAATCAAGAAAGGAGAAAGGATCGAGGTCCCTGCCGGAGCAGGGGGAAGCATAGTCTATGCTCCCGATCTTTCTCTGGCAGCAGAAAAGGCACTAGAAACAGAAGAAGCGAATGGAAAGATATTCAATGCTGTGAGCTTCTTTTTTGAATGGAGTGAAGTGCTAAGGAAAATAGCAGAGAGAGTGGGCTCTAGGTCAGAAATTGTTGAAACTAGAGGCGAATGGAATGGACCAGGATTTCTAGAAGGAAGATGGCAGCTCGATGACTCAAAGATGAGAAGAATTCTTAACATAAATGTAGATGCAAATGAGAGGGAAAAGAAGTTCATCGAAGTCTCCCTAAAGATGCTGGAAAAGCTTCCATAGTCCTGACTTTACTCATCTGAAAGCTCATTTCTAAGAACTATGTTTTTTTTCCCTGTCCTAAAAAAGTGAAAATCCTTCAGAAGAGGGAGTTAAAAAAAATTATTTTTGTGCGGGCTGTGTTGGCTGGGCAGGAGGAGTAGGAATAGCTGCTGCTTTTTTCTTCGGCTTCTTTAGAATCCATGGATTAACGAGTACTGCTGCTATCAAAGCTCCAATGCCAAGGCCAATTATAGAGTATGTGTATGTTCCAAAGGTAACAAGCAGCCATGCTGTTATGTATCCTGAAATAAGCCCTCCCCAGCTCTTTGCTGTGTAAGTTATACCATAGTTGGTGGTAGCATATCTTGGACCGTAGAAGTCCCCTATAAATGCTGGATTGAAAGCGAAGACTGCCCCTGCAAATAGCATTGCGAGAACTACGAAGGCAGCAAACCCGGTTGGATTGGTGGCCGTTAGACCAAGAGCTATCATGAAAACTCCAGCTAGAGCATAGAATAGAGTTGCAGTGAGTTGCCTCCCAATATAATCGGAGATCCATCCTCCAAGTATTCTGCTAAATCCATTTGCCAGAGGATATGCTACCAAGACAAAGTTCAATATTGTTGCGGGAATCTTGTTCTCCTTAGCCATAGGTTTCACTTGCGCACCAAACAGTAGAGCGATTGCTGCTACTATTGTGAAAGAAATGTAGATCAGCCACCACTGTGGGGTCTTTAGCATTTCATACCATTTCCAGTTCACTGTATCCTCCTTCTTCTCCTCTTTCTTTTCTTCCTTCTTTTCCTCCGTCTTTTGCTGCTTCTGCTGTTGCTGCTGTACGAACTCAGGGTACTTGTAGAAGAATGTAAAAGGCAATATGAATATCAACATCAGAATTCCAACATATAGAAAGGCGGTTTTTGTTCCATAGTTAGTAATCCATGCCTGGAAGGGTAAGTTGAATATTGCTGTTCCAGCACCGAAGCCGAAGGTTACAATTCCAGTTGCCAGTCCTCTTCTGTCAGGGAACCACTTCACTGCTGTTGCTGCTGACATCCCATAGAGCATGCCTACCCCAATTGAGCCAATTGTGTAGTAAATATACAGCTGAATGGGAGAGGTTATTGTAGAGCATAGGAGAAAGCCCAGGGAAACAAGCAGTCCAGCCAATATTGCTATATTTCTTGGGCCAATCTTATCAGCAAAATAACCAGAGAAGGGCTGGACAAATGTAGCAGCATAAGTATAAAGTGTGAAGGCAACTTGAATTGTGGTCATCGACCACTTCAGATCCGTGTTCAGACCGGAGGCAAAGAGCGACCAGGAATATTGATATATGCTAATGAACATCATCACTATTACTGCTCCAACCAACACAACCCATCTTTGCTTATACTTGGTTACATCCAAAGAAAATCACCCATGAAATTTTTGTTAGTTATATTCTCTATTAAAAAATTTCTATTATAATGGAGTGGGAAAAAAATATTAATATGGTACAACTAATCGTCCCACCTTAGCGGATTCTTCCCAGAATACCCATTCCTCCTCTATCATCTTGTCCAGCTTATCCATATCCTCTTCCTTCAGATGGCTGAATCTTCCCTGCAGAGTGAGATATTCCCTCACGTGCTTCCTCGGCTTTGGTCTATAGTTCAGCTTGAAGTGACCCTCGATCTGCTCCCACAGAGCCCACATTCCCGTCTCAATTGCCAGCCTCGATAGATTCACGGTATCAGCAGGGGATGAGAACCATCCCTTGGGGCATGGCAACAACACATGTATCAACGAGGGACCTCCTGAGTTCAATGCCCTTTGAACTTTGTTCATTAGATCAAGGGGGGGCCACAGCGTTGCCGTAGCTACATACTTCACCTTTGGATGTGCTGCTGCTACGAGAGCCATGTTCTTCTTAAGCCTTGTATTGCCGATAGGCTTGACTTTTCCTGCTGGTGTGAATGTTGTTGTTGCTCCCCATGGAGTTGTGCTCGATGCCTGTACTCCTGTGTTCATATATGCCTCATTGTCATATACTACATATAGCAGTCTCTGATAGTCGTATGACAGACCCATTGATAGACCAGAGAAGCCTATGTCTGCCATAGCACCGTCTCCACCCATTACAACAACGTTTATGTCCTCAAGCTTTCTCTTTCCCTTCAGCATCAGAGTTCTGAGAGCTGATGCTACTCCTATTGCTGCTGCTCCTCCTCCTCCAAGCTGCGTGTGATGCCATGGAACCGAGTATGGTGAAGTAAGGAATTGGTGGGCATTGGCTACATACATGCATCCTGTTGGTCCAATAAATATGGTATTAGGTCCTGCTGCTTTCGATATCAATCTGTATCCTAGAGCTGGCCCACACCCTGCACAGGTTCTTCTCCCTGCTGTGTAATAGTCCACTCCAGGAATTTCCTTCACACTTCTGAATGCGACCTGGCTGCTCATATATCTTCACCCCTTAGAGTGAGCCAATATGCTTTCTTCTGAGGTTTCTTGTGAGCAGATTCCATCACCTTCTCAGCTACTTGAGTGAAGTGCTCCACAGTTGGTTCCCTCCCTCCGAGGAATAGGAAGTCAAGGAGCTCAGGTTTTGATCCTGCTTCGTACAATGTAGTTGCAACTTCATGATAGAGGGATCCTGTACCGAATGGTGAGCCAAACGAGTAGCCGAACTCGATCACTCCTGCAGCTTTCACACCATCGAGGACCTTCAGCAGCTCCTCAGCTGGGAATGGTCTTACATATCTTAGCCTGACAGTTCCAATCTTCATTCCCTTCTTTCTCAGCCTATCAGCAACTAGCTCTATGTCCTTCATATACGCTCCCATGCTTACCAAAGCGAATTCAGCATCCTCCATTCCAGTCGTCTCAATGAATGGTGGATATTCTCTACCAGTGTATTTAGCGAAGTCCTTCCAGGCCTCCACGATTACCTGCTTTGCTCTCTTAGTAGCAACATCCACTGCTTTTCTCTGCTCTGGTCCAATTAGAGATGGTGCTATATGCTGAGCCTTGGTTATTGGTCCCTCTGCTGGATCTAGCTTGTACGGAGGTCTGTAAGGTGGCAAGAAGTTCGTGGCCTGCTCCTTTGTAACTGGAACTACTGGTGTAGCAACATGAGTTATAGCTGCTCCATCTAGGGCAATGAAGTGAGGCAGCAGCACTCTTCTGTCCTCAGCAACCCTGTATGCGACCAAGGTCATATCCGAGGCTTCCTGCACAGTCTTTGCCCAGGATATTAGCCATCCGAAGTCTCTGAACATCAGAGCATCAGACCACTCCATTCCGAAGTTACCTGGATCGTCAAGTGCTCTTGTTCCTATAGCAGCCACCACAGGAAGTTGACTGAGTGCCGTGACAATTATAGCTTCAGCAGCAAATGCCAGTCCTACTCCGCTACTTCCAGCGAAGACCCTGGCACCAACTGCTGATGCATGCTTCACTATCTCGAACTGGCTGTGCTCTGAATCAGCAACTATGATATCAGCAGTGAACTCTCCGTTTGCAATCATAGATGCTAGTGCATTCATTATTCCCGTATAAGGCCTGATCGGATAGGCTGCTATTACATCGACATCAGCAATTTTCACTGCCTCTGCTATTGCTCTGGCTCCATTCCATACCTTTGCTTTCGGTTTTTCAATTGTAATTGGGGGCATAGGTTTAATTGCGGACATTCATATCACCTCAGAATCCATACTCCCTCTGTTCGAATCTTCTGAGGACCTCCTCATCCTTGAGGCCCTCGAGGTATTCTAGTTCGGACACCATCGTTATTGCTTTGACCGGGCACACTGTTGCGCAGGTTCCACATCCCTTGCAGTACTCATAGTCGACCTTGATGGGGGCAAAGTCTATTGCACCATCTGGGCAGTAGTAGTGGCATAGCTTGCAGTCAGTGCACTTGTTCATATCTATGATTGGCCTCTGCCATCTCCATGGTGTTGTGAAGCCTAAGTTCCTCTTTCCAGGTTGGGGACCAAACTCTATCAGTCCAGGAGCGAGAACTTCCCATCTCGGCATAGCAGCAAGCCTTGAAGGATATGTTTGAGCCTCAGCGGCAGCCTTCTGATAAGCATAGTATACTTCTGGATTCCAGAACTCACCAGTGAACTCTGGGAGCTCGATTTCCCTCTTTATCTTCCTGGCCATCTCTGTTTCTTCAGCAAGAACATGAACCTCCTTGACAGAAGCAGCTTCATATCCCTTCCTTACCGATTCCTTCTTTTTCTCCTTTCCTAGAACATCAAGTGCGCTGAGCAAGGAATCGAGGTCCACCCTATCCCAGGCTCTTGCCAAGGCTCCAAGCATCGGATAGGCAATTGCTGAATCTATCTTGGCTGCGCTTATTGTTACAACTTTTCCGAACCAGTCCTGCGCCAAGTTGTACTTCTTCACCAATCTCACTACATCATCTGGAGATATTGATGTGTTCACAAGGAGAACTGCATCCTTCTTGGCTCCATCAAAAAGAAGGGCTCTCTGCGAAGTCTTTTGCAATAGCAGGCTGGAGCTGAATACTGCTATCACGTTAAAGAGCTCTCCAACTGGCTCAACCTCCTCGTGCAGAAGAACAGGGACCTTTGGCTTTCCGAAAACTGTGTAGAATATCATTGGAATGTAGTTTCGCTCGGGGCTGTCGTCATACCTCATGTAGTAATACGTTTCTATTCCTTTCACCGATCCTGCTTGCGCTAGAGTCTGCGAGAAGGATGTCATGTCTGCTGTATGGTCCACGCCCAGTCCATGTGCTATTACCCAATCAAGCTCTTCGTATTCTGGATATCTTTCCACTTTTGGTGTAACCCTCACTAATTTTACTGGCAAATTTTCACCTCGCTTTATTAGTGTAAATAATTTATTATAAATGAAAATCGCATGATTTTCCGCTGTTGATTCAATAATAATAAAAATTTATAATATTTTATAATTTTTAAAAAAATAAAACTAAAAAGAAAAATTAATTTTTTAGAAATAAAAATAAAACTTCTCATTCCTCAAACTTTTTATTCCCCTATAAAATAAAGAAACATTGTCACGGCTTCTTGGAAGGAGTGATAGCTTTGAGTGAGGAGGAGGAAGTGGAGGAGGAAAGCACACAGGAAATTGTGGAGGAGACGGAGCGCGCAGCAGAAAGCGAGGCAGAAGAAGAACTGGAAGTTACTCCTGAAGATATGAAGGTAATGGTAGATATAATAGAGAAGATAGAAGAAGCGTATGAGGGAAAGCTATCTTCAAAGGAGCTAGAGAACATATACAAGACAAAGGCCGAAAAAAAGGTGAAGGAAAAGGAGAGGAAAGAAAGAAAGAAGAAAAAATGACTTTTTATTTATATTAGATACTCAAAGACTCTTCTTCCTCTATAGCTGTATATGATTGTCTTGACTGCCATAACTTCCTCAATGCTGTAGGCTATACTCTCTCTTCCAATGCCACTCTCCTTTCTCCCGCCATACGGATAATACCCTATTCCATGCCTTGGTATATCATTGACATAAATTGCTCCATATTCAAGATATCTTATCAGCTTTCTAATTCTGTTTATATCCTTTCCAAAAATTGATGCATCTAATCCAAAGCGTCTGTTGTTAGCTAGCCTTATTGCCTCATCATCGTTTTCATATTCAAATATGATTGCTACTGGCGCAAAAATTTCCTCCTTGTAGAGGAGAATATCATTTAGCTTGCTTTTATCGCTTATTTCTATTAATGTGGGTTCCACATAGTTTCCGCCCAGCCTTTTTCCCCCATAGAGGATCCTCCCTCCCTTTTGAACTGCATCCTCAATCCCTCTCATCATATCCTCAACTGCTTCAGCAGAAATTAGAGGCCCCATTGTTACGCTGGGATCCCTGGGATCTCCTATCTTCACCTTTGAAAGGTTCTCCACTATCTTATTTTTCAGCTGTTCAAATATGGAGGTGTGAGAGATTATCATTTTAATAGCATCGCATCTCTGTCCAGCATAGCTGTATATGCCGGCTGCTATTAGCCTCGCAGCATCATCTATCTCTGCATCTGGAAGAACTATAGCTGGATCCCCTCCGCCTAGCTCCATCAAGTACTGCTTAATTCCTCCAACCTTCAGAACTCTTTTCCCAGTCTCACTGCTTCCAGTTAAGCTTATTACTCCAATTCTACTATCAGCTACAATTCCATCCATCTCACTTCCTGGAACGGTTATTACCATTAAAGATTCTCTTGGAAAGCCTGAAGCCTCAGCCACCCTCGCAAAGAGAATGGAGGGAACTGGAACCTGTGTTGGAGGCTTTATTATTACAGCATTTCCTGCTATTGCGCTGTACGTGAATTTAGCTACTGTATCGAACAAAGGATAGTTGAACGGAGAAATTGCAAGGACAATCCCATAGGGCTCTTTCCTTACAATGCTCTCAGTTTCCAATGTGGACTGGTCCCAATCGCCTGGTATATAGTCACCATACATCTTTCTGAGATCCAGCTCTGACCTCCTCAGCCTCTCAATGCTCGCATTTACCTCCCCGCTAGCCTGCTCCCTAGTTTTTCCTGCTCCTATTATGAGAGAATCTATGAATATGTTTTTGTGCTCCTCGATGAGCTCAGCCATTTTCTCGAGATATTTCATCCTCTTATATCCTGGAGTATTTCTTATCTTCCACCTACCGCTCTCATGCAGTTCCTTTATGTAGGGCTCGACTTCCTCATATGTGAGCCTTGGAACAGTTCCTACTACACTTCCATCTATTGGAGAATATATTTTCTGCTCATTCTTTCCAAAGATCCATCTTCCAGCAAGATATGCTCTGTATCTCCTCATCCCTTCTCTTTCTTCGAATGCTGGCGAGAAGAATTCTTCGCTCATCTTGGCTTCCCTTTTTTAATTTTAAATTGTGTAAGAATATAAAAATTTAATAAAATTTTTGCTAAAAATTTTGCTTTTTTAGGCGCCGGGGGCGGGATTTGAACCCGCGCTCCCCCAATGGGGAACTGGCTCACCAGCTCTGTCTCCAGGCCAGCCCCTTAGTCCGCTCGGGCACCCCGGCTCAATATTTTACTTCACCCTTCCTCAAAGCTTCGTCTGCTTCCTCCAAGTCCTTATGGCTATCAATGCTTTTCCAATAGATACTATTGTATTTTTTGCCCTTTAATTTCTTCTCTTCTGCCAATCTAGGCAGAACTTCTGTTTCGTAGTTACCCAGTTCTGGAAAATATTTCAGAGCGCTTCTGCTGAAATATATAACTCCTGCATTGATCCAGATTCCCTCTATAATAGGTTTCTCTCTGAAATTAACTATGAATCCTCTTTCATTGACTTCAACAATTCCAAAGGGGCTCTTGAGGGGAGATAGGGAGATAACCCCCAGAATATTTTCATCCATTTCCTCTTTAAGCTCCAGAGGATTCAAGTTTGTTATAATGTCGCCATTTACGAGCAGAAACTCCTCTTCTGCTATCAGCTTTTCTGCCCTCTTCACAGCCCCAGCTGTCCCCAACGGACGATCTTCTGCTGAATATTTTATTGATACACCCCACTCTCTGCCATCTCCAAAGTACTCCTGTATTTTGCTTCCTAAATGTCCTATGAGTAAAATGAAATTTCTAAATCCGTGGCTCTTTAACCACTCAATCTGCCACTCTAGTATGGGCTTTCCTCCCACTTCTATCATTGGCTTAGGAAGCGTGTCTGTATACGGTCTAAGCCGCTTTCCATATCCACCAGCAAGTATAAGGGCAATCAATTTCTCCACCTTTTCCTAATAAAAGGTTTTTATTTCTAAAAAAATGTTTTTTTAAAAATCAGATATGGGCTCCTGTTCCCCACTTCTCCAGTGCTCTTCTAAGCTCCTTCTTCTCTCTCGCATATTCCTGAAGCGGGATTCCGCTCATTGCAGCTTCCATTGCTTGTCTCACTGCTCTTGCTCCTGCTGCTGGACCATCTGGATGACCTATTGTACCTCCGCCTATTTGTATTACAATATCGTTCCCAAGCCTTCTCATAACTTCAGGAAGTGTCCCGGGATGGAGACCTCCCGAGGATACTGGGAAAGCCGGTTTTATGCTGTAGAAGTTCTGCTCTAAGTGCTCATACTCTCCATTTTCCGGGACGTATTTCTCCTCTCTTAGGAGTTTTGCCATTCTGATAACATCGATTGCCTTAGCATCCAGCTTCCCAACACCGGGAGTCCCTATGTGAAGCTGGTCCATCCCTATGAGCCTATAAAGCTTAGCAAGGGTAAACATCGAGATTCCATGATCTGGATTTCTCGTGAAAGCGGCATGCATAGCTCTATGTGCATGAATTGCAAGGTTAAGTTCCTCAGCCAAATCTCTCACATATGTAAGAGAGGACCATCCAGAAACTACAACATCTACCATTATATGGGGATTTCCCAAGTCAGCTACAAGCTTCATTCTTTTTTCCATCTCCCTTATATCTGATGTGATATTGGCAAGCCAAGTCTTGCGCTCTCCTGTTTCACTCTCAGCTCTTTCTATGGCTCTCATTATAGCCTCAGCTCTTCTCTGAAAAGAGCAGAAGCTTGGACTAGCAAGGTTCTCATCATCCTTCACAAAATCCATGCCTCCGACTAATAGCTCATATGCTAGTTTGCCTACTTCCTCTGGCGAATATCCAACCTTTGGTTTGGGGACTGTTCCCACGATCGGCCTATCCTTTATACCGAGAGCTTCTCTAACTCCCAGAATTCCTTTTCCTGGTCCCTTGAACCAAGAAATAAATTGCTGGGGGAGGTATAGATCCTCAAGTCTCAGTGAACTTATCCTCTTCATGCCAAATATGTTCCCAGCAACAGATGCCAGAAATGCAGGTAGGTTGCCTTGTTCAAATAGTTCAAGAGGATATGCCACTTTAACATAATAGTATCCGCCATCAATTTTCTTGAAAGAAAAGGCCCTTCCTTTGAGTCTGTCAACTCTTGATTCATCGTACCAGACATACAGGGTGGTCCATGTTCCCACACTGCTCTCTGCTGCTAATCCCCCAGCAGCCTCTTCAGGAGTGAATCCTTCTGCTGGCTTTACCTTGAACACAGCTATTACGTCGTTCTTTGGGTCTGGAACATAGCTGGTGTCCACAAAAGGAGCATACGGCTCCTCGTCACTCAATTCTATCACCTTTATTTAAATTAATAATGAAAATTTTTAAACTTCTTTACAATTTAAAAAGGTTTTGTATGGAAAAAGGCGAGCTCCATGGTGAAAATAATCGATACTACCTTGAGAGATGCTCACCAGTCTCTGATGGCAACGAGGCTGAGAATCGATGATGCCAGGAAGCTGGCTGAAAAGCTAGATTCAGCAGGATTTTTCAGCCTTGAAATCTGGGGAGGGGCAACTTTTGATGCAGATCTTAGATACCTGAATGAAGATCCCTGGCTCAGATTGAGGGCAATTAGTGACGTTATGAAGAAGACAAAGAAGCAGATGCTCCTGAGGGGAATGTCCCTCGTTGGCTATGAGCCCTATCCCGAAGATGTTGTCAAGGAGTTCGTGGATGCAAGCTATAGAAATGGAATAGACATTTTCAGGATATTTGATGCCTTGAACGATATTGACAACATGAAATTGCCCATAAAGGAAGCAAAAAAGATTGGAGCCATTGTTCAAGGAACACTTACTTACTCAATTAGTCCAATTCATACTGTGGATTACTATGTGAACTTGGCAGAAAAGGTTGCTTCCCTCGAAGTAGATATAATTACAATAAAGGACATGGCAGGACTGCTGGATCCCATCACTGCTCAGGAGCTAATTAGGAGAATAAGAAAAGAGCTGAGAATACCTATAAATGTCCACACACACGATTCTATGGGTCTATCAACTGCTACATACTTCGCTGCTGTTCAAGCGGGAGCGGATTACATAGATACAAGCGTGTATCCTCTCGCCTATGGTGCTGCTCAGCCAGCAATCCAGAGCGTGTACTTCATACTGCCTAGGGAAATGAGGGAGGAAATAAACCTCTCGGCAATAAACGATGCTTTCTCCATGCTGAGAGATATCATACAATCGAAATACTCGAAGGAATTCGATCAGCGGCTCCAGGTTCCCAATCCTCAGGCCCTCGTGCACCAAATTCCGGGAGGTATGATCTCTAACTTGATATATCAATTGAGGGAAATGGGACAGCTGGATAAGCTCGATGAGGTCTTGGAGGAGGTGCCGAGGATAAGAAAAGAGCTCGGATGGCCTCCATTAGTTACGCCAATATCTCAGATGGTAGCAGCACAGGCTGTTCTGAACGTGATATCTGGGGAAAGGTACAATCTCGTAGTAGAGGAGCTGAAAGCCTATGTTCATGGAAAATACGGCAAGCCACCAGGAACAATAGAACCTGAAATAAAGAAAATCATTGCCCCCCAGGAGGAATCCATTGATAAAAAGATGAATTTGCGGGATTGTGAAGAAAAGGTAAGGAGGATCTTGGGCACATACACAAAAGAGGATGTTCTCTCCTACTGCCTTTTCCCCAATGAGGCTGAGAGCTTCTTCAGATCCAGGATAAAACTCCGAACCCCTTAGCATTTCCCTTCCACATGGATAAGCTTTATAATTTTGAAAAACACTCTGTTTCTTGATGCCGCCGTAGCTCAGCTGGGAGAGCGCCCGAGGATGTTGGCCTTCCCAGCATCCGGCGAAGCTGAAGACCGGGCTGTCGGGGGTTCAAGTCCCCCCGGCGGCATTTCTTACAGCTGAAAACTTATCTCTCTAGGATAAATGGGGGCAGTGCTTATTTGGCTAGAAAAATTTCCATGACTTTCATGCAGAGTGGTAATGGGTACTGCTAGGCTGTGGAGAAGAAATAAAACATGCCAGCAAGCCCTACAGAGACCTAGAGAAGAAACTGGAGAAATCGAATCCAATTCTCATAAAAATTGCTGACTTGCAGCAACTAAAGTTTTCAAAAAATCATTTCTTTGAAAAGGTAACATCTCTTCCAGCTAGGCTTCTGTTGAGAAGTGATGTGTGTTCGAAGCTAAGCGAAGAATAGAGCATTGGAATTAAATTCAGCTTCTCTCCATCCACATTTATTTTATTCATCAGCATTATCCCTCTATCAAGATCAGCTGTATATACATAGAGCTCGTTCTCCTCGAGATATCTCCTCACAACTTCATCTTTTAAAGAATGCTCGACAGCTCCAGCCAAGAATGCTCTTACATGGAAGAACAGCTTGGCTTTGAGATTTGTTTCCGCAAGGGCTCTCAAAAAGCTCTTCAGAGATCTTTTCAGATCTTCAACTGGCAGCTCTCCCCCATATAGCAATAGGATTGCATCTGGATTGAACTTCGCAACTCTCTCTGCTATTTCTCTATCATTTTTATCTGGCTCAACTATGAAATTGTATGCTACTCCCCCCCTCTCAGTAAAAGCAGCTATAGCAGATGAGGAGAGAACGTTGCAAATCAAGTTGCTTACGCTTACTGCTGCAAGCTTGCTTATCCCCATTCTTCCTATTAGCTTTCCCACTTCTCTTCCTGTGAGAATTCTCAGCTGAACCTCTTCTTCATATGTAGTTATAGCCATATGGCATCACTATGATATGTTATATTGTTAGTCAAATATAAATCATCTATACATATTTTTTGAAAATAGTTAAATCTTTCAGGAAAATAAAGGAAGACGAGCAATATTTAGAAGGTGTTTATTTTGAAAAAGATCAGCATAATAGTTGCAAGAATGCCTGAGCTGGGAATTTCAAAGCTCATTTCTGCTGTGGAGAGAATATATGACCTTGGAAGCGTTCCTATCCCCCTAATATATCCTCTTCACTATGATCTTCAGTTGATGGACTGGGATAGGGGAAAGTATTTCGCTGAAAACCTCATAAAACAGCTCAGAGAGAGTGTTGGTTTTGAGAATCTACCACTTCTGATAGTTGGAGAAAGAGGACTCTATGCTCCTTATCCTTACATTTGCTTTGAGGAGCAGAAGGTTTGTCTTCTGACTGAGGAGAAAAAAATCGATGAGGTTGTGAGGATCATTGAGGAATGGGAGAAAAATATGTGAGCTAAGGTAAAAAGAGCTGCTCTAAATAAGCTCAATTTCTATATATACGTCCTCTGGAACTCTCACTCTCATTATTTGCCTCATTATTCTCTCGTCACTCGCTATGTCTATGAGTCTCTTGTGTATTCTCATTTCCCAGTGCTCATAATGCTTTGATCCTTCACCGTGAGGAAGCCTAAGGACAGGAACTACTAGCCTCTTTGTTGGTAGAGGCACAGGTCCCCTAAGCCTAACTCCACCTTTCTCTGCTATTGCCTTTATCTGCTGGGTTACCTTCTCTAGGCTCTCCACGTTATTGCTCCACAGCCTTATTCTGGCAATTGTTGGCACTTTCTATCTCCTCAATCATTAACTTTTTCAAAAAATCCCTCTTATGAACTTCATCCCTTTATCTGGACTTGCTCGGGCACTACATCGATCACAATTCCAATTCCAATTGTCTTCCCCATATCTCTCATTGCGAATCTTCCCAGCTGTGGGAATTCGCTGAACTTCTCTATTACCATTTGCTTTATCGGCGCGAACTTCACTATAGCTGAATCACCTGTCTTTATCATCTGTGGATTCTTCTCTGCCTCTTTTCCAGTCCTCGGATCCAGCTTGCTCACAATCTCAACAATCTTTGCTGAGATGCTCGCTGTATGTGCATGTATTACCGGGGTATATCCCTTAGTTATAGCGCTGGGATGCTGATAAATGAACACTCTTGCAGTGAATTCCTTTGCAACGGTAGGAGGATTCGTGATGTGTCCTGCAACATCTCCTCTCTTTATATCCGTCTTCGTCACTCCCCTAACGTTGAATCCTATGTTGTCTCCAGGCTCAGCCTTCTCTATTTGTGTGTGGTGCATTTCTATGCTTCTGACCTCTCCAACTATGGCTGGAGGCATGAAGACCACTCTGTCTCCTTTCTTGAGCACTCCAGTCTCCACTCTTCCTACAGGAACTGTTCCAATTCCGCTTATGGCATATACAGCCTGTATGGGTATTCTGAGCGGCTTGTCAACAGGCTTTGGAGGGATCTGGAGGTTGTCGAGAGCCTCAACCAATGTAGGTCCGTTGTACCATGGGAGATTAGGGCTCCTCTCTATCAGGTTATCTCCTATCCATCCTGATATTGGTATGAATGGAATCTTTGAGGTGTCGTAGCCGAGTCCCTTCATGAACTTGGTCATCACATCAACGACTTGCTTGAACCTCTCCTGGCTGTATGGCGGCTCAGTGGCGTCCATCTTGTTAACTGCCACTATTATCTGATCAATCCCCATCGTCTTAGCTAGCAAGAGGTGCTCCCTTGTTTGCCCTTCTGGGCTCATTCCAGCCTCAAATTCTCCCTTTCTCGCAGAAACTACCAATATAGCAGCATCAGCTTGGCTTGCTCCGGTTATCATGTTCTTCACGAAGTCCCTGTGTCCCGGAGCATCAATTATCGTGAAGTAATACTTCTTGGTCTCGAACTTCATGAAGGACAGATCTATTGTTACTCCTCTATCTCTCTCCTCCTTCAAGTTATCGAGCAACCAAGCATACTTGAATGACTCCTTTCCCCTCTTCTGAGCCTCTGCCTCGAGCTCTGCCATCTTCTTTGGATCGATGAATCCGAGCCTATATAGAATGTGCCCTACTGTTGTGCTCTTTCCGTGATCGATGTGCCCTATTACTACCAAATTCAGGTGCGGTTTTTCGCTCATTTGACATCATCCTCATTATATCTTTTTTATGCAACCGCTTAACTCAATGTTTTGGGAGAATTATAAGCTTTTTTAAGATTTATATTTATTTTCGCTCTTGGTTAGAGGAAAGAACAACATCAAGACTTTTAATCTCCAAACATTTAAAACCCTCTATGCATTCAGAATACTTACATGCTTTGAGAGCTGCTGGTGAATTAAGGGTGGAGGAACAACGAATCTACTCTAGAGAGATAAAGCTCTTTGGCAAGTGGACATATGAGAATATTGATGTGAGGGATCCAAGCCTGAAGAAGTATATTTGCCTGAGGCCTGTATTCCTCCCTCACACAGGAGGAAGACATGAGCATGACAGATTCGGAAAGTCAAGGGTTCCAATAACAGAGAGACTCATAAACAATCTAATGAAGCATGGAAGAAATATGGGGAAAAAGCACTTAGCATATAACATCGTGAAGAATGCATTCGATATAATATATCTGAGAACAAAGCAGAATCCTCTTTCTGTCCTGGTGAGAGCTATAGAAAACGCTGCTCCCCGAGAGGAAACAACTAGAATCATGTATGGAGGAATAATATATCATGTTGCTGTCGATGTTGCACCCCAGAGAAGAGTGGATCTGGCTCTCAGGCACATAACTGATGGAGCAAGGAACTGCGCCTTCAACAATCCAAAGCCTATAGAGGAGTGCCTGGCAGATGAAATAATTGCTGTTGCCAATAACGATCCGAAAAGCTATGCTATCTCAAAGAAGGAAGAAATAGAGAGAATAGCTCTGAGCTCCAGGTAATAGAGCTCAAACAATTTTTAGCATCATCTGAAAACCTTATTCTTTTGGGCAGGGAAGGTCAGATTATTTAACCCCTGAATATATTCAAGAGTAATTTGGGAACTTCTCAGAAGAAAGAGGGCTTAGTGATGGGTGAGCTTAAAGAAAAGAGGGGGGATGTACTTTACAAAACGAAGTACATTGAAACATACATCGCTTCCGAGGAACCCCTCGTTCCCGTTATTGTTCTGTTTCTCGATAATGGAGAGGAGCTTGAGCTCTTCAATGTCCCCCTCGAGATTGCCAAATACATAGCAGAGGGAGGGCCTGCCGGAGACATAAGAGTTTCGGAAAGGGCCACCCTGTTTGACCTGATCTGGTCCCATGAGGATATAATAAATCTCCTGAAGGAAGACATAGACTCAATAATAATAGATGAGTATGATGAGAAGACAATGCTTTACAGCGCAAAGGTGATATTCAAGAACGGAGGGGTAGCTCTGGAAAGGAGGTTTGTTCCAAGTCACGCAATATTCCTTGCAATTATAACTGGAAAGGATATTCTTGTCTCAGAAAAGGTGCTCAAGAAAAGACCAAAATAATCAATAGGTATTGGAAAAGCTTCTTTCTAAACAACAATAGGCTCTTTTTTAAAAGCTGGAAATAAAATATAAGGAGATCATCTTACAGGTTTCTGCTTCTTTCCCTTCATTAGTGCGTCAAGGGAGACGCCATTTACCATGACTACCTTGAATCTTACTCCTGGAATATCTCCCATGGACTTTCCCTTTGGACCACCTATGCCCTCAATGATCACTTCGTCGTGCTCATCTATGAAGTTCAGACCACCGTCTCCTGGAACGAATGCTGTTACCACTTTCCCATTCTTCACAAGCTGAACTCTGACGCACTTTCTCACCGCTGAGTTGGGCTGTCTTGACTCTACTCCTACCTTCTCAAGAACAATACCTCTAGCCCTTGGAGCTCCCTCAAGCGGATCGGTCTTTCTCTTGAGATCCAGCATCCTTCTCTTGAACTCTCTCTGGCTCCATTTGAATCTAAGTCTCTTTCTCCTGAGAGTTCTCGCGGCATATAGGCCGAGAGGAGATTTCTTACCGGGCAACAACAGCACCTCTTCTTTTTCCCTATTTACATCAAATTTAGCGGTTTTTATAATTTCTCGAGACTAGACTATCACCACGTTCGTTATGTCGAAATATCGCTTCAGAATTATCCTTGCCCTTGTCACGTTCTTTCCATTCTTTCCTATGGCAATGCCTTTATCGCTTGGCTCCACAGATATGTAGACTACTTTCTTGTTTGGTCCCTCTATGACTTTGACTCCTTTCACCCGCGCTGGGGCTACAGCATTTTTTGCCAATTCTTCAACGGATGAGCCGTCCTCAATTATCTCTATGTCCTTGCCAAAAATTTTCTTCAGTTTCTTTATGTTGCTGCCACCTTTTCCAATGGCAGCTCCAACATCGCCCTTTCTCACTACGAAAATTATCATATTGTTTTCATTGTCTATTACGCAGTCCTTTACCACTGCTCCTGTAATATCCTGGAACAGCGCTATATATCTGAGCTCCTCTGGCGTTAGTCTGATTTCCGGCATAAAAGCTTTCACCGCTAGCTCTCAATGAACTCCAGGATCTTTGAGTCACCAGGGTCGACTACTGCTGCTACTTGTACTGGAAACGGCTTTCCGAGCATTCCTCCCATTTCTACGGATGTTCCCTCGTATACATATATGGGTATGTTGGAAAGTCTAGCATAGTACTCCACATCCTTTCTCACCGAGGGATCTGTATTGGAGGCAACTATGATCATTTTAGCTTTCCCATGTCTGATGGCCAAGATCGATTCCCTTGATCCAAGAATTACCTTTCCGGTTCTGAGAGCGTTTTTAAGCTCACTTTCCAAGCTGCTCATTTCCCGCTCACCTTTTCATTCTCATTTTTTGTGGAGGAGGTTCCTCCCACATTGATATAGAGCTCAACCATCCCCGTTCCTACAGGAATTATCTGTCCGACTATAACGTTTTCCGTTACTCCCTTCAATTCATCGGTCTTCCCCTGTGTAGATGCCTCAAATAAATGTTTCGTTGTCATCTCAAATGCTGCCTTGGAAAGGAAGCTTGTTTTCTCTCCAGATACTCCATGCCTACCTATCTGTCTTACTTTTCCTGTCAGGGTCATTATGTCTGCCACCAATAAGACATGCCTAACATCGACATCCAATCCCTGCTCCCTGAGGACGTTCATGATCTCGCTTATTATGACCCTTCTTGCTGCCTCTATTCCAAGAACTTCCTCTGTCTCATAAACGCTGTTTGTCCTCGTTCTCCTTGGATCAACTCCCGGAACCTTGAGAACCTGTGCTAGGTTTGAGCCATCTGTTATTATGACAAACTCCTCTCTTCCGTCTGGACCCTTCCTCGACTGTATTATCGCTCTCCTTATTCCAGCTATTCCCTTCAGCTTAGTGTTGAGAACTCTTTCTCTCTTTTTTGAGATATAGGAGAGGTCACCAGTTTCCTTCAGAGATATCTCTATTCTGTAATCCCCAGTTATCTCCACATCACCTATGTTGATCTTCTT